>JBBIIS010000095.1:0-11540 GCA_037446375.1 Bacteroidota bacterium
CCTGAAATAGTCCCGTCTGTTAAAAGAGATTATTACTTTGAAATTAGCGAGGCTCTCCTGCACCTCTGCGCTCAGTCCGCCTGTGCTTTTCATGCTCGCTGCATTTTTTCTCTTTATCCAGGGTGATATAATTCTTGTGAAAACCCATACTATTACCGCGGGAGTCAGTGCAGCCAGCCCCAGCGGAAGGTTTATAATAAGAAGTATGATGCCGGCGCCTATCATGGTAATGGTGCTTCCTATAAACTGCATAAGCGACTGTGAGAAGAACTGGTTCACCTTGTCGGTATCGTTGTTAATCCTGGATATGAGGTCTCCCGCCTTATTCTGATTGAAGAAGTCGACCGGGAGCTCCTGGAGCTTGTTGAAGACAGAATTACGAAGTGCATAAAGCATTCTCTGACCTATGCCGCCCATCATACGCATCTGGGTGTAGTTGACAACAAATGCAATGATATACAGGACAAAGAGTACCGACGCGAATAGGATTACTCCGCCATACTGCTTTGTAACAATATAGGTATCTATTGTATGGCCTATCAGCCATGGTCCGACAAGACTCAAAACGGCATTCACAAGTATCGCTGCGAAGGCTTTTATAAGATTAGACCGCTCACCGCCAATTATTGTCACAAGCTTGCGCAACGAAGAGAGCCCGGACGCTTTCTGTTCCGCCTTACCCAGTACCTGATTAAGATTATAGTTCATAGTGATGGGTGCTTCGTTGTGAACTGTAGATCTGTGCGTATTCGGGGGAACTTTCTTTAAGATCCTTATGTTTCCCGGCGGCAATTACTTCACCCTCCATAAGAAGTATTATCTGTTCAAAATGCCTGACAGGCGATATCTTCTGAGTCACGGAGATGAGGGTTAACCCTGGATAGTTGTTCTCGAGGTTACAGAGGATCTTGTTTTCGGTCTTCCTGTCGACGCGGGATGTGAAGTCGTCGAGAAGAAGGATAGCCGGATTTATTGCGAGGGCACGGGCCAGCATTATTCGTTGCTTCTGTCCGCCGGAGAGTGTTGTTCCACGCTCCGAAACTACTGTATCAAGTCCCTGCGGCAATGAATCGATAAAATCCGTGAGCTCGGCTGTTGAAATGGCTTTTTCAAGAGACTCATCAGTTACTTTATTGCTGAAAGCGATATTCTCCCTCAGGCTCATATTGAAGATCACACTGTCCTGAAAGACGAAGCCGATCCTTCCATGAAAGAGATCCTTGGCATACATGGCTGCAGGAAGGCCGTCAAATTCTATAGTGCCGGAATCTGGAATTATGAGGTTTGTCAGAAGGTACAGAAGCTGGCTTTTCCCTGCTGCGGTAGGACCTATTATTGCGGTCTTGCTTCTTGCCTTCACGGAAAATGATACATTTTTAAGTACCGGCTTCTCACCGAAAGACAGGGAGACATCCTTTACTTCAATGTCACCGGAGACCTCTGCCACAGGGGCTTCAAGGACTTCACTAATCCTGGCGAATGATGCTGATGCGGATGCTATAATGTTGCTCATAAAGCCTATCATGAGAATGGGAAATATAAGCATCAGAAGATAACTGTTGAAAGCTGCGAAGTTGCCCAGCGACATGGTTCCCATTACAACGAAATGTCCGCCTAGTGCCAGGATGGTAACGATCGCCATGTTCGATACAAACATTATCACGGGGATAAGAGTCGCGAAGAGCCTGAGTATTGACAGGCCAAAGTTGCGGGAGACCATATTTGTCTCCAGAAATTTCATGCTTTCAGGCTGCTGTGAGTTGAGAACCCTTATGAGTGCGGCCCCCATGATGCTTTCGTTTATTATCCTGTTTAACATATCGATGTTCTCCCTGCTTTTCCTGAAGAGCACCCTCACCTTTTTCATCACGATAAAGAACGCTCCGCCGATTATTGGTACGATAGCGATAACAGCGAGCGCGAGCTTCCAGTTTATTGAGATAAGAAGAGCTGATGTGCCGACAATGATAAAAGCTGATGAGATTATATTTACAAAAGCCATCGAGACAAACATCTTCACTGAGTCGATATCCGAAGTGAGGTTTGTAAGGAGGCGCGATGGATTCGACTTTATTATATAGGAATAGCTCTGGGAGGAGATCTTTGACGAGACCTTCGATCGCAGATCTCTGGCAACCCTTTCGGAAGCATATGTCTGAAAGATGTTCTGCAGAGATGTAAAGATGAATATGCCGGATGAGGCGGCAACGAATTGAATTATAACACTGCTGAATTTGAATTTACCTGCGGAGAATGTATCTATTGCATGCGCAATGATCTTGGGTATCAGTATATTGATCCCGCTTCCGAGGAGGGCCATAATTGCAAGGAGTGTTACAAAGCCGGAGTAGGGTTTCAGAAGGCTGAATAACCCGGGTCCGGAACTCTTTGGCTTTTTACTCTTCGTATCCTTTTCCGTCATTTTTAAAGAAACAATCTGCAAAGGAATTCAATAATGGCAACAGTACAACAAAAAAGAGGGTAAAATGATCAGGAAAATGTGAACAATATTTTAAGACAAAAAGTAAAAATAAAAAAATAATATGACACACATTAAACCTGCGGAAGGGGCGGGGGTGTAAAGAAAATATTACACAGAGAGAAACAGAGGAAGAAATTATTGAACTTTATTGTCTGGATTTTGTTTGTTAAATAATTAACAGTACTAAATAAATCAACAATCATGGAAGAGAATAATATATCGGCACAAGGGAGGAAAGTAGTTGTTGTGGGGGCAGGTTCGGTGGGAGCCACATACTCCTATGCCCTGGCTCAGAGCGGTCTGGCTGACGAGATCGTATTAATAGACAAGAATGAGGACTTTGCCCGCGGGCAGGTGCTTGACCTTGTTCATGGTCAGCCATTCTTCCCGACAGTAAAGATCCGTCAGGGTAACAGCAGTGACTATTCGGATGCAAACCTGATAGTTATAACTGCCGGAGCATCGATGAAGCCCGGTGAATCGCGCCTCGATCTCTTAAAGAAAAATGCAGCCATTGTGGGTGGCATTGCGGAGGAAGTTGCTGCTAAGAGATCCCCTGGCGTTATGCTTATTGTCAGCAATCCCGTTGATGTGCTTACGTATGTTGCAATAAAGAGATCGGGGTGGGAAAGGGGCAGGGTAATCGGTTCAGGGACAGTCCTCGATAGCGCCAGGTTCAGGCATTTCCTAAGCCAGCACTGCGGAGTTGATGTGCATAATGTGCATGCATATATTCTGGGAGAGCATGGCGACAGCGAGCTTGCTGCCTGGTCGATGACTAATGTTGCTGGAATATCCATTGACGATTATTGCCCTGTCTGCGGCAATTGTGATGACTGGAAAGCTGAGCGTATTCATATCGAGAAGCAGGTGAGGGAATCGGCGTATCACATTATAAATGCGGTCGGATCGACTCACTTTGCCGTGGGGCTGGCAATGGTAAAGATTACAGCGGCGATCCTGAGGAGCCAGAACAGTGTGCTGACCGTGTCGGCTCTTGTTGAAGGCGAATACGGATTGGATGATGTCTGCCTCAGTGTGCCATGTATCGTTTCAGATAAGGGGATCACGAAGATCATTGATAATCCGCTTGCAGCTGAGGAGGTGGTGCTGCTGAAGCGTTCTGCTGATGTGTTGAAAGAGGCTTTGAATTCTCTGAACTGAGGCCCGGCTAATCTGAACTATTCTTTTATTTCATCAAGAACATAATTAATTTACCTTACCCGCTGTCCTCTTTGCCAGGAAAGAGGGGTGAATACCCAATACCAGAAAATACCTTGTGTGGGACCAAACCATAAACGGCGCAGGGCAGGGGTGTTTTAATCCCGAAGGGGTCCAATATTTGAAGAAAGGAACCTGAGAATGATCAGCGCCGAAGCGTGAGCCACGTAAAAAGCAGGTGGAATGTTCCGGCGCAATTTGTTTTGAACCTTTTCTTCTGATACAGAGGGCCTTTCGCGGTTGCCAGAACAATGATTCCGATAACAAGCCATAACGCACAATGACATTTTCAACTGATCAATTGACCAGTCTGGTTAAGTATAAGGTTATCTATCACTCCTTAATTCAGATTAATGCATAAAGCATTCCAGTCCTGATAAAGTACTGTCATTTATAAGCTAAAAGCAAGTGGTCTTTGTCTGTAAGGCTGGTTTTCTCAAATAGGAACTCATAAAATCAGGAATGAAATGGTATAATTGACAACCTTTCCTATCTTTAGCTTTTTCGTTAAATTAATTAAACAAAGATTATATACTCAGTATGGATAAAAACAGGGCAGTTGTTATTACAGGGATAGGTGTATTTACCTCAATAGGATGTAAGAGGGCTGACTTCTGGGATTCACTTGTGAACGGGAGATCGGGGATAAGAAGGATCGGGTCCTTTGACCCGCAAGGCCATAAAACCCAGATTGGATCTGAAGTGTTGTCTTATAAGCCGGAGGACTACTTCGACCGCAAGGAGTCGCGCAAAATGGCAAGGGTATCACAGCTTGCCTCCAGTGCAGCAATTGAGGCTGTTAAAGATGCCGGCCTGGATATTAAAAATGAAGATCCTGACAGAATAGGTTGTGTAATAGGCTCAGCTGCAGGAGACTATGAACATCTAGAAGATCAGCATATGCGCTTCCTTAAGATGGGACCCGGATCGGTCAATCCACTGACAGTTCCGAGGGTCATTCCGAATATGCCTGTATGCAACGCTGCAATGGTTCTTGGAATACACGGACCAAACCTTGGTGTAGCGGCGGCCTGCACAACAGGAACCCATTCAATAGGAATAGCTCTGGGACTCCTGAGAGCCGGCATGGCAGATGTGATTCTGGCGGGCGGAGCGGAATCAGCGATGACAGGCCTTGTCCTTGATGCGTACGCAAGCATGGGAGTCCTTTCAACCCGTAATGAAATACCTGAAAAGGCAAGCCGGCCATTCGACCTTAACCGCGACGGATTTGTAATGGGAGAGGGTGCATGCGTGCTTGTTCTTGAAACTATTGAACATGCTGAAAAGAGAGGCGCAATCCCTGTTGCAATGCTAAGCGGATTCGGGATGAATACAGATGCTTATGCAATTGCTGCTCCGGAGCCAAATGGTATTTATGCGGCAATAGCTATGCAGAATGCTGTAAAGGATGCCGGATTAAATCTTGAAGATATTAGTTATATAAACGCTCACGGAACATCTACAAAAGTCAATGATAAAACAGAGTCGCTGGCAATCAGGAGGGCCTTTAACAACAGGAGAATTGCAGTAAGCTCAACAAAATCGATGACGGGTCATGCACTCGGAGCTGCAGGCGCGATAGAGGCAGCAGTGACTGCCCTCGCGGTTCATCACGGGATAATTCCTCCGACTATCAATTATGAGACAATTGACCCCGAATGCGACCTTGATGTTGTTCCAAATACCGCAAGGAAGGCTAATATCAGATCGGCGATATCAAACTCATTTGGATTCGGAGGACAAAACGGGGTTTTGGTATTCAGCAGGGCATAAGCGCTATCTTCCTGTTGCAGCTTAGGAACTTTATTTTATTTGACCTTTTTATAAGTTCTATCTCCAGCATATAGAGAAGATATTTCTCCCTTGAAGTTGCCAGCCGGCGATCCCATATCTTTGAGAGCGGAAAGGATCTGAGATGCTAATCAACATTTTCAGTGTATACCTTAAGCAGTGGATCGGCCATTTTTAGAATGGCTGAGACAACATCCGGAATTTCTCTTTTTTTTAGGTTCTTCTTTAACCGCCTTTTGTTCATTGAAAAACGCCGGATCTCATCAATTAGCCGTTCAGGCTCTGCAATCTTTTCCCGGCTTTTGTCAGCGATCATGGCCACCGTCCTGTAATAATCTGAAGTTGACGCAGTATTACCGAACAGGGAGTAGGTCTTTCCTTCAGGGTGGGAATATGGCGGAGCCGATTGTTTCATTCCTATGAAGTTAAAATTTATTATTCATGCAGCAAGACGGAGGATAGGGGGACAGGGAGCACGGTTTCATCCATGATATCTGGCATTGTGCTGATATAATTTAAATTGTATATTTAGTCGGTGTGAAGTCAGTTTTTAAGCAGGTCTTAAAATCCGGAATTCAATGAATAATCCGGTTATCTTCAAAACCGGAAGGAGTACTGACATTTAATTAAATATTTTTAGTTTTGCATTGGAATACATTACCCCATATAAATAACATGAAATATATCCTTGCATTTCTTCTGATCTTCATTTCGTTTGAAAGCTCAATCTATTCTCAATCCAAACCCTTTGATATTGTTACTTTTACTCCTCCGAAGGGATGGTCAAGGAACGATAAGCCCGGATTGAGATCGTATGCCGTTTTGGATCAGACAGAAGGCGTATATGGATTGGTTTCCATCTATGTTTCGGTACCGAGCTCGGGTGATCCCCTGAAAGATTTTACCCGTACATGGGATACGATGGTTAAGCAGAATTTCGGGGTCGGTATCGCACCAGCACCTATGCGAGCCCTGCCACAGGATGGGTATGTTGGCTATAAGGGTACTTCACTGGGTAAATCAGGAAGCAAGCCGACGACAGTTACACTTGTCAATTATACAGGGGGAGGGAAAACACTGAGTATTGTGATTTCTTACACTGATAATAAGTACGAACTGGTGCTTGAGAAATTTCTTCAAAGCATTAAATTGGAACCTGTTCCGGCAGGTAAGTAGAATCCCTCAGGGCTTATTCATTTAATCTGTTCAAGATACCTGATAACCTTTCCGGTACTGACAGCATACTCTATTTCACTTTTTGTTGACGTTCCGATATAGCCTCCGGCGTTGATTACAAATATCTCATCGGAAAGGTCGATCTTCCTCTTATGCATATCGTCAAGCATAACCTTGGTTTTGCTTGTCCATACATCTTCATCTCCTGAATGGCCGAATAAGCCAACACTTATCACTATGTTTCCCTCAAGCGTGAGGCGCTTCTGGGCTTCAAGGAACTCATCCTTGAAACGCGTGCTGCCGCACAGTGTTATTATTTTGTAATTGCCTATCATAGGGTAAAGATAAAAGATAAAAGGCAAAAGTTGAAGTATTAATTCACATCGTTGTCATTAGCTTCGCTGTCCGTGGAACCTTGCAAGTAATAGGTCCCTGCGGGCCGTCATTGGTTGTCAACAATTGGACGAAGAACGAATGACCATAAATGACGCAAGCGCAGGGAACCAATGACCACTGTATGACCCGGAAATAGCGAGTCAATGACCACCGAATGGCCTTACTAAAATAAATTCTGAGGATTCTGCAGGATCACGGAATGAGAAGAACTTTCCCGGCTGACATATTATTCAGATAGGTGTCAATGGCTGTCTGAACCTGGCTGAGAGGGAAGCGGTTCTGGACTGTGATCTTCATATCCCCTTTCATAAGACGCCTTACCCTGAAAAGCTTAATCATATTTTTTATCATGCCCGCTTCCCTGGTTGCACCTCCAAGAAAAAATCCTCTTATTCTGATATCATTTGTGAGGAGATTTCTCGGACTAATGCTTACATATTCATCTGGAGAAAGACTGCCATAGATAACAACGGTGCTTCCGTAAGGAAGGGATTCAATAAGCAGATGGAGATTTTCGCCACAAACGGAGTCGAAGAGAATCGAGGCATTAAGCTCTTTTGATAATGATGCCAGGTCAAAGGTGAAAAGAGAATCAGAGCTGTTCAGTACATATTTTGAACCCTTATTCATAAGATCGTCAGCCTGTTTCTGGCTCCGGACGATATTTATGACGGGAATGCCATGTTTGGCGCTTAAAAGTTCAACCATTCTTCCAAGTGCACTCGCTGCTGCATTATTTATAATGGCTTTATGATGCTCCTGACCTACAATATCAAGAAAAGAGAGTGCAGTAAGCGGATTTACAAGTGACATTGATCCCTGCTCATCGGAGATTCCTTTACTCAAAGGGAAGCAGCTTCCTGCAGAGGTAACAATGTATTCGGACCATGTGCCGCCTGATCCATGCTTTGGAGAGCATGTTACCCTTTTGCCAAGCCAGAGATGAGGAAGCAATCCCTTACCTGCTTCGACAACAATACCCGCACCCTCAAGTCCTGGAATAAAGGGTTCACCGTCACTGCTCGCCATTGCTCTCTTTATTCCAGCAAGATCAGAAGGATTAATCGGTGCGGCTGAGATTTTAATTAATACCTCACCTGCGCCGGGTTTTGGCATCCCGGTCTCCTTGACCATAAGATTACCATTAGCTTTATCGACAAAAACTGCTTTCATGATGTAAAAGTAATGAGCAGTCCCGCAATGGCAGGACTGGTGTAATTATCTTCTTGCAGTACGACTGTAGAATATATTACGTGCGTTGCCTGAACGGTATCTCGGAACCACCGGGGTAGTAATTACAGGCATCTCGGGAAGCGCATACGGATGATCGGATACAACCTGAATTTTTTTTGAAATAAGCTTCTCGATATCCCTCAGGTAAATTTTTTCATCCAGATCGCAGAATGAGATGGCTGTTCCGCCAAGTCCTGCCCTTCCCGTACGGCCAATACGGTGTACGTAGGTCTCCGAAATGTTTGGTATTTCGTAATTGATAACATGACCAAGATCGTCGACATCGATTCCACGGGCCGCAATGTCTGTTGCAACAAGCACTCTGGTTTTTCGTGCCTTGAAATTTGTCAGTGCTTTCTGCCTGGCGCCCTGTGTTTTGTTGCTATGGATTGCCTCGGCAGTAATATTTTTCTTCTTAAGGACATTCACAACCTTGTCTGCCCCGTACTTTGTCCGGGTGAAAACGAGAACTGTCTTCATCGATTCATTCTGCAGAAGATCAATGAGAAGAGAGTTTTTATCCTTCTTGTCGGTGAAATAGACGTACTGGTCGACTAGGTCTACCGTGGATGCAGGAGGCGATACTTCAACCCTTACAGGATCGTGCACTATTGCGCCGGCAAGTGCCATTATTTCTCTCGGTATAGTTGCAGAAAAGAAGAGTGACTGACGTTTTTCGGGTAGCATCTTCACAATTTTTCTTATATCGTGAATGAAACCCATGTCAAGCATTCTGTCGGCTTCGTCGAGTATGAATATCTCAATATTTGAAAGCGAGAGATGTCTCTGGTTAATAAGATCAAGAAGACGTCCGGGAGTTGCGACAAGAATATCAACTCCTTTTCTGAGAAGATTTACCTGAGTATGCTGGCTTACTCCTCCGTATATGGATGTGCAGATAAGTCCTGTGTGACGGCCATATGCTGTAAAGCTCTCTTCGATCTGAAGTGCAAGCTCGCGTGTTGGTGTAATGATAAGGCTGCGGATAATTCTCTTATCGCCTTTCTTTTCATTGTTATATAGGTGCTGAAGAACTGGTATTGCAAATGCTGCTGTTTTTCCTGTGCCGGTCTGTGCACATCCGATGAGATCTTTTCCGGTGAGTATAACCGGTATTGCTTTCATTTGAATTGGTGTTGGTGTTGTGTAGCCTTCTTCTTTGAGTGATTTCAGGATTGGTTCAATAATGTTTAATGATTCAAATTGCATTTCTTGTTTATTAGTTTTTGTAAGTGAAATAAAAACTGCCCGGTATGGGCTGGGATTATTCCGATAATTCGGCGACGAAGATAGTGATTTTATTTGGATTAATAATAAATAAGCAGCTTTCTTAAAGGCCTATGTAGAGTTGAAAAATTGAAATGTTGATCGTTGAAGAAGAGCTGACACAGCGGAAGAACAATTTTACCCTGTCTGACGCTCTGAAAATCTTCGTGGTTTGGTTTTAGACTCCAGAACCTCAGACTTTCTACTCCTCCGGTGGAACAGTAAGTTCCGAGGCGGTCTGGATTCCTGAAGTTACTTCTTCAGGAATGAGCCCCTGCCTGACATAGACAGGCCTAATTTGTTGGCTGATGGCGGGAAGCTTTCGGGCGAAGATCGCAGCACTCGCAATGCAGATCAATCCGCCTACAAGTATAGTGCCGGGTGTTCCGATATATTTTGCCAGAGTTCCCCCGAGGAAGCTGCCAAAAGGCGCGGTGCCCATAAATGCCATGACATAAAAGCTCATAACACGCCCCCTCTTATCATCCTCAACTATTGTCTGGAGTATTGTGTTGCTGGCAGCCATCTGCAACATCATTCCCAGTCCTGCAAAAACAAGAAGTACAAGAGAAAGAGGGAGGAAGCGGGATAATGAGAATCCGACAAGCGACAATCCAAACAGACCGGCTGCTATGGGAATATATCTGGTAAGGCCGACAACGCTCTTTCTCGAGGCAAGATAGAGTGCTCCGCTAAGAGCTCCCAATCCTGATGCAGCCATCAGGAAACCGAATGTATGTGGTCCGCCATGAAGTATCTCCCTGGCAAAAACCGGCATAAGAACAGTATATGACATCCCCATGAAACTGACAACGGCCAGAAGGTATATAATATATTTAATAGGAGTAAATCCGATAGCGTAGGCTATTCCCTCCTTCATTTCACGGAGAACATGGGTTTCCTTCTTCCTCGATGGCTGGGGGACAACTGTCATCATAAGCAGCGAGACAATAACGAAGATGTAGCTAAGGCCGTTTATAAGGAAGCAGTACCCTTCTCCTGTTAATGCTATGAGTACCCCGGCTATTGATGGCCCCAGAAGCCTGGCTCCGTTTACCATTGATGAGTTAAGGGCGATGGCATTTCCAAGATCCTCTCTTTTTTCAACCATCTGGATAACAAATGATTGCCTGGCAGGAGTATCAAACGCATTTATACAGCCAAGAAACATATTAAGAATAACTATATGCCACACATGGATATGACCGCCGAAATAAAGCAAAGTGAGTATTAATGCCTGGATCATTGCAGCGATCTGTGTGGCAATCATTATCCGGTATTTATTCCATCTGTCGGTCAGTACTCCGGCAAAGGGTGAAATAAGAAATGTTGGTATCTGTCCGGCAAATCCTACAAGGCCAAGAAGAAAAACGGAATCAGTAAGATGATATACAAGCCATGGAGTGGCAATTCTCTGTATCCAGGTTCCTATAAGGGAGATACTCTGTCCGGTAAAGAATAACCTGTAGTTTTTATACTTAAAGGATCTGAAAGTGGTTCGGAAATCCATCTGAAAAAGTTGTGATTAAAGTGAATCTGCCAGAAGCTTCATTTCAAACTGTTTCCCATGACCCGGCCAGACAGTTATTATATTCATCTTTTTCAGCTTTGAGAGACTATCTGTAAGCTCCTGCCTGTTCTCTATAAGAGTTGCAGCAACAGGCCTGTCGCGATTTAAGAATGTATCACCAGCAAAGAAGTTACCCTCACCGGTAAGTATGCCAACAGAACCTTTTGTATGTCCGGGAACATGTATGACTGCAGCATCAAATCCGTATTCATCGAGCCGCTGACCATCAGAAAGGAGTATATCGGGAGAGAATTTTTCACCGCCAAATTTCCTTTTGAAGAGCTTTCTGATCAGGGAAAATATTTTTATTTTCACCCTACTTGAGTTCCGCTTTAAGACAACACCGTCTCTGACCATTGGTACGTCGCCTGGGTGCATTGCTATTTTGCAGCCATACTTCTC
>JBBIIS010000096.1:0-11464 GCA_037446375.1 Bacteroidota bacterium
GAACTGACTTCCATCCTGATACTGTAGGCATGGTCCAGTCACCGTATATCCTTTTGAATGTCGGAGTTCCGTATTTTGCTATCTCCTCAAGCATTCCCCTCACATTTATGTAGGGCACATTATCGGCATCAATAAGAACTGCCAGCCTCAGATCGTTCATTGTTTGCATATAAGCTTATATTTTTAGTATATATTCCTCAGAATTCTTAAGAACAGAGCAGATATCAATAAATCATAAAATTACAACATTTTTCCGTGACTTTTGGATTTAGCCATTTAATCATCCTGAAGGCACAGTAGTTGTTAAATTCATAAACCTGACTGACACTTTTAAAGTCGCTTGCGGAATCTTTTTATTATCTTGATCCCATGGTTTTGCAATGATTTGAATTGCAGTGAAAAAGTACAGATACCTGATATATTACCTCCTAACAATCGGCGGATTTTCGCTGCTGATGTACATTGTCGTGCTCAAGGGAGGATCTGTAAATGCTCAAGGCAGCACAGGGTCGATGAATCTGAACATACAATCAGGTTTGAATCACTTCCGGGAAGCCATCAGGCAGAATATCTCAAATGCCCTTCCATTACTTTTACTACAGATAATCACAATAATAGGATTTGCCCGGATATTCGGCTTTATCTGCAAAAAGATCGGGCAGCCGGCAGTGATTGGTGAAATAATCGCCGGGATCATTCTTGGACCATCGGTCCTTGGGATCATCGCGCCTCATTTTTCGGCCTTCATCTTCCCTCCGGGATCACTGAACACGCTTCAGTTCTTCAGCCAGATCGGACTCATTCTGTTCATGTTCATAATCGGGATGGACATCGATCTTAAGCTTCTGGGCAACAGGGCTCCGGAAGCCTTTGTTGTGAGTCATGCAAGTATAATAATTCCTTTCACTTTCGGAATGGCACTTGCCTATTTTATTTATTCCAGCCTTGCTCCAGCAGGTGTTCCGTTCCTCTCCTTTGCCCTCTTTACTGGGATATCCATGAGCATTACGGCCTTCCCCGTTCTTGCTCGTATCCTCCAGGAACGGAACCTTATGAAAACGAGGGTCGGAGTACTTGCAATTACCTGCGCGGCAATTGATGACATTTCAGCATGGTGTCTTCTTGCAGCGCTTATTGCCATTGTTAAGGCAGGTTCCTTTATAAGCTCCCTTTATACAATTCTTGTTTCGGTCATTTATGTTATTATGATGCTGAAGATTGTCAGCCCTTTCCTTCACAGGCTCGGAGAGATCTACTCAAGGAAGGATGGGATAAGCAGGCCTGTTGTTGCAGTATTTATTATTACACTTCTTATATCCTCATATCTTACAGAGATCATTGGCATTCATGCCGTTTTCGGAGCCTTTGTTGCCGGTGTTATAATGCCGCCGAATGTAAGTTTCAGAAAGATACTCATAGAGAAGATCGAGGATCTGGCAATAATCCTTCTCCTTCCGATCTTTTTTGTGATGTCGGGGCTGCGGACTGAGATCGGGCTTATCAACAGTCTGTATCTCTGGAAAATAACAGGCATTGTAATACTTACGGCAGTTGCGGGAAAATTCGCCGGAAGCGCACTCTCACTGAAGTTTGTCGGACAGAACTGGCGAAACAGCCTTATAATTGGAACACTTATGAATACAAGGGGGCTGATGCAGCTTGTCGTTCTAAGTATCGGATATGACCTGGGAGTTCTTTCACCTGCCATTTATACAATAATGATAATCATGGCCCTTGTTACTACAATGATGGCAGGGCCGGCACTTAATCTTATAGATAGATTCTACCCTGAAAAGAAAAATGGTGGAAATGGGAATGGTGTTCACGATCTTTTCAGGATACTTATCTCCTTTGGCAATCCCGACAACGGAAAGCTGATGCTCAACCTGGCAGGGAGCTTTATAAGAAAGGGAACTGACAAGGCCGCAATAACGCTTCTCCATATGTCACCAGGGTCCGATCTGCACAAATTCAACCAGGATGATTATGAGCAGGAGAGCTTTAAGCCGGTAAGGGATGAGGCTTCACGTCTCGGAATGAAGATCACTGCCATCTATAAAACCTCACAGGATTTTGAGCGAGATATAATTGAGGCAGCGAATTCGGGAAACTACGATCTGATAATAGCAGGAAAGGCTCATTCTCTGTACGAGGGATCCCTGCTTGGCAGATTACTCAGGATAATTATAAGGATCACAAATCCGGGAAGGATATATGAATCGATAAGAGGTACGGAGAAGCTATTCAGCAAGAGCGTTTTTGACGGTCCGACCAGAAGGCTTGTAAGATCGATAAAAATACCAACAGGAATATTTATAGATAATGGCTTTATCGATGCTGTAAATGTTATAATTCCTGTTTACACATCTGAGGACATATTCATTTTCCCTCATGCGGGAAGGCTCGCAATGAACCACGGATCAATAATAAATGTGCTTGATTTCTACAATCAGATCGAATATAACGAGGAGATGAAGAACGCTCTTCTCGATCTGAAAGAGAAAAGTCCCGAAAGTGTCGAAATAATCCTGTCAGACAATATCTACGAATCTATCTCATCCGAAAATGACCTTCTTCTTGTGAGTCTTGAAGGGTGGAACAGGTACGTACACGACAAGCATGTTCTTAAAATGCCTTCGGCGCTGATTATAAAGCCACAACAAAGCTGAGCTATTCTGGTTTCATCTTCAGCATAACCACACCCCTGGCCCCTACACTGGCAGAATATTTATCAGCATAGCTTCCGATATCCTTTTGCCTCCAGATATCTCTCAGTTTCTGCCTGCCTGTCAGCCCCAGATCGCTCCACAGGGCTGTAACTTTCCGGACTGTTGAGTCCCTGTTGAAAAGTCCAACGGCAACTGATCCGTCCTCCAGTTTTCTCATCCATACCTCCGAACCGCCCGATTTTGAAACCCTGTATCCCGGCTTACCGAGGGGATCCTGATCAACATCTATTATCTCATCATTTGTCAGAAGGCTCAGGGTAAATTTGTCAAGTCGCGTTATATCGCCGCTGAATATAAATGGTGCTGCAACAAGCGCCCATAACGACACATGTGTGTACTGCTCATTTGGTGTAAGAGGTGTCGGAACTGTTTGTCCCTTCCAGTTGCTCAGGTAACCGAGCAGAAGGTAGTCCGGATCATTCCATTCTCCCGGCCCACCGTACATTTCGAGGTGATTCCTGCTGTAAACATCAAAGCCGTCGCGAAATACTGCCGCTGCAATTCCTTCGAACGAGCCACCAAGGTCACCTGCTGTTCTCCAGCTGTTTCCTCCCGCTTTCCTTCCCCATTTCCATACCTCGCCCATTCCGTACTGGCAAAGATTAAAAACAATATCACGCTTCTGTTTTTTGAGTAAGCCGCTCATAAGCAAATACGGTTTTTCAAGTGCAGGAAGCGTATCACTCCGTGACACATCACCATATGAGCACCAGTCATATTTAAGAAAATCATAGCCCCATTCTGTAAATCTCTCAGCATCTTTTTCCTCGAAATTGTACGACCCGGTATGTCCGGCACAGGTGAAGGGCCCCGGCGAGGTGTATAGTCCGGCCTTAAGCCCTTTTGAATGTATATAGTCTGCGAGCGCCTTCATATCGGGGAAGCGCCCGTTTGAACTGATCTTTCCATCTTTGTCGCGGGGTTCTCCCAGAAGAGATGAATCCTTTGCTCCCGGCTTTACTGCCCAGCAATCGTCGATATTTACGTATGAATATCCATGATCGGCCATGCCGGAGCTTATCATTGCATCGGCAGCATCTCTCATTATTTTATCAGTAACATGGTTTTCCCAAACATACCAGCTGTTCCATCCCATGTAGGGCGTGAGGGCAAGCGTGTCGCCACAGATTATCCTGAATTGCCTGTCGGCAGTTCCCCTGGCATTTGTGACCCTTAAAGTGACCCTGTATTCTCCCGGGTTTTCAATTGTGCCGGTTATCTGACCATTTGCAGGGTTGCAGGCGAGGCCGGCAGGAAGATCACTGACCTCATATTTCATTGGCCTTTCTCCCGTGGCAGCTATTGTAAAGAGAAAGGGGGAACCTGGTCTTACTCCGAAAAGCCTTGTCCCGTTTATTCTGGGGGTCGGAGCTGGTATTGGAGTTAGGATCAGGCTGTTATCATGCGAGCATGCATTCAGGGCAAGAAAGAAAATAAGTGAAAGAAGGCTGATGTATTTCATACTATATGATTTTATTTTTTTTGCTTACCGCTCATTTCGCTGATATCCAGACGCAGGATCATTGTTTTAGTCATCTGCTTTTCGTCATATTCATAATTACCGTCGCCCCCGTAGTGGTTCATAATAAGATCCAGGGCCTCAATTCTTTCGGCAGGATCCTCAACAATTGAGATACTTCCGTAACCCACTACGCTTTTGAATGTCATTCCCCAGCCGCAGGCTTTTTTCCCCTCGAATAATTTATGATCCGTATCGAGTGTAAAGCAGACATACCCATTCTTCCGCAGCATATTAATCTTTCTTCCTTCAGGTGCGCAATGGAAGTACAGTACATTTTTTTTGCCCAGGAGAAAGCCGTAGTTCAAAGTAACAATATATGGTATACTATTGTCAGCAAAAGCTACCCTGCATACATCCGCTTCATTAAATACGGATTCCATCACTGCAAAATCAGTGATCTCCCTGTCATTTCTTCTCATTGGATCTTTTTATCTTTTGAATTTTCTTAAATACCGGGCAATCCTCGCTATGGGCGCCAGGCAGGTACCCGATGCTTACAAGAAATTCATTTACAATTTCACCACCTGTAAATTTAAAAGTTTTCCTGAAGAGCTTAGTCCATTCTGTAAGTGTATGATTATCAGTAGACATCAGGTCGAGCCATCTGCTGAACGACCCATACTCTGCTTTCAGGCTGAGAATGATCTTCGCATTTTCAATTGCAGCATTTATTTTCAGGTGGTTCCTGATAATTCCGACATCATTCATCAGCCGGCTAATCTCCTTCTCGCCATAGGCGGCTACCGTTTCAATTTTAAAATTGTCAAAAGATTTCCTGAAGTTATCCTGCTTTTTAAGAATAAGGATCCAGTTAAGCCCGGCCTGGTTGATCTCAAATATCAGCCTCTCAAAAAGCTCATTGTCATCTGTTATTGGAAAGCCGTAGTGGTTGTCGTGATATTCCTTGTGGAGCTTCTGATTTTCATCGGAGATTGTCGATATATATTCACAATATGTCATAGAGAAAATGAATTATTTTTATATAAAACCCTTTGGTTATTAACCGATAAATAAATTAAATTCATTAAAAGTAAAGATTTTTTATAACTTTGCCCCCACTTCAGAAAATAACATACTTTAATAAAATAAAACCGTTTATTATGGGAAAAGGTGATAAGAAAAGCAGGAGAGGAAAGATCTTCCTCGGAACTTATGGTGTGAGACGCCGCAGAAAAAAGGATAATAAGCCTGAAATCACTTCTGAAACAATCAAGGTAAAAGAGGTAAAGGAAAAGAAACCTGTAAAGGAGAAGAAAGAAGTTAAGGAAACACAGCCCGTGCATGAGGCGGTTGCAGTGAAAGAGACCAAAGTTGTTAAGGAAAAGAAAGAGACCAGGGAAAAAGCAGTTAAGGAGAAAAAAGAGGCTGCTGAACCTAAGGCGGTAAAGGCCGTTAAGGCTGCAAAAGCTGTAAAACCTGTAAAAGCTGAGAAGGTGAGCCCGAAAGAAAAGGAAGAAAAGCCAAAAAAAGAGAAAAAGGGCAAATAGAGCGAGACCATCTAATTAAATTATATCGAAAAGCGCAGATTATTAATGCGCTTTTTTAATTTTGAGATAATCTCTGTTTCAGTACAGGACCAATAATTGATTATATGGAAATTCTGTTCCGGGACATTATCCTGAAACCCTGGAGTCTTGAGTATGCAGCAAGACTGGCTGAAATAGCCAACAACAGGAATATAGCGGATAACCTCCGGGATGGCCTCCCTTATCCGTACAGGCTTGAGGATGCACTGACCTGGCTTAATATGACAATACCAGTCAATATCCCTCCAAGGTTTTTTGCGATCTTTTCGGGAGGAATCCCTGCCGGGAGTATTGGGATCCTGACAAAGGATAACATTTACAGGAAAAACATTGAGATCGGCTATTTTCTTGAAGAGGAGCTATGGGGGAAAGGCATTATTACTGCGGCTTTGATTTCAGTGACCACATATGCCTTCAGGGAATTTGATATCGAAAGAATTTATGCGGAAGTATTTGCAGATAATCAGGGGTCGAGACGGGCACTTGAAAAAGCAGGATATGTATGTGAAGCTATATTAAGAAAGAATATCATAAAGAACAATATCATTAAAGACAGCTGCATCTACTCACGTCTCCGGGAGAACTTCACTCCAGCTTTCATTAAAATAAATCCCTGATCTATTTCGGCCTTACAACGAGCCATTTATATTCTTCAGGATCAATAATAGCATTGATAATAACAGGTCCCCGTAAGGAAAGAGCTCTCTTAACGCTATCTCGCATTTCTTCTGAAGATGATGCATTAAAAACACTTACACCAAGAAAGCTGTCGGATGAAAAAAGGTCACCATTATACAACGAAATTCCATATGGGTTCAGGTCTTTCCAAGACTGCTTAAGCTTTATGAGGTTAAGTTCTCCATCAGAAAAAACAACAATCTTAACGGGGAGTCCGTATCGTCTCGCTGTCATTATCTCACCCGCTGACATCAGAAAGCCTCCGTCGCCTGTTATGCATGCAACCACGGAGCCTGGCCTGTTAAGCTGAGCCGCTAATGCTGCAGGAATTCCAAAACCCATCGCCGACCATCCGTTTGTCATTATCAGCTTATCTGCAGATGGCGCCTCCCAGAACTGTCCGATAAGGTGAAGATGAGAGCCGACATCTGCCGTCACAATGGCATCATGGGGCAATTCTTCCCTGAGAATAATAAGTGCGGCGACAGGGCCGAAATGAGACATAAATCCTGCGAAGACAGATCTCATTTCATCGCGTATTCCTTTTAAAGTCCCGGATTCAAGAATGATTGATCCCGGGTTCAGGTTTTTCAGAAGCGTAAACCACTCAGCCGGACCACCAGTGTATTTAACCACTTCAATTCCATCCGGCATATCAGTGTCTGTCGTATTGAAATGAACGAGCGGCACATCGGGCATCCATGATTCATAATTATATTCCACTGGATCATAACCTAGCCCGATTACGAGATCCGTTTTCTCATAGATATCTTCGAGATAATCGCTGAGAGAGTGAAACAGAACACCTGCATAACAGGGATGATCCTCAGAAACAAGACCCTTTGCCATAGGTGTAAGAACAACAGGCATGGGGCAATTTGCGAGCAGATCATTAATTTTCCTTTTCAGGCCAAAGCGCGCTGAAGTAAGTCCGACAGCAAGAAGCGGGCGTTTTGACTTTTCAAGAACCTCAATAATACGTAAGATGTCGCTTTCATTTATACTATCCGGAGATACTGGTAACTGTTCATCAGCCGCAAAAGCTTCCATGTCAGAAATGTCTGCGGGCAGGCCGATATGAACAGGCCCCGGATATTCTTCATTGCAGATCCTGAGTGCCGAACCGATAACCTCGTAAACATTATCAGGCGATAATCTGAATGTCATCTTTGTAACAGCCCTGAAGAGTTCCTGATGGCTTATATTCATCTGAACGGTCCTTTTCAGAAGTGCGTCAGGCATCTCACTTGTGAAAACGATCATAGGAGTCCTGTCAAGTAGTGAAAGTCCTGTTCCTGATGCGATATTTACAGCCCCCGGGCCGAAAGTGGCATGACAAACACCAGGTACTCCGGTGAGTCTTGCGGAAACATCAGCCATTACAGCAGCGGCGCTTTCGTGCGATGTGATAATAAATTCTATACCTGCATTTCTGAAAGCTTCAATATATGGGATTGAAGGTCCTCCGGGGATACCAAATACATACTTTACTCCTGCATTTGAAAGCTGCTCTGCAATATAATCGGGAATTTTCATCAGCTATTTGTTTATCTTTCACAAAGCTATAAATAAATAAAGGAAGGTAATAGCAGCTGTAAAGTTTCTGTGATTATTAGTCAACCTGTTGAATTATAGGTATAAGGAAATATTATATTTGCAATACTAAAATGCACAGCATTATCCGATAAAATGAAAAGAAAACTGATTACACTTTTGATATATTCTCTTTTCTGGATGCTCTTTTTCATATTTGCGAGGGCACTTTTTATAATTATCCAGTTCAGGGAACTGATCACTTATTCACCGTCAATAATTTTTGAGACCTTCATACATGGATTCAGGCTAGATATGGCAACAACTGCCTATATACTCCTGATCCCCATGGCGGTTTCAGCCGTTTCAGTCTTTTTTAGCGGTAAATGGTACCGGGTCTTCCTCAGTTCCTATACATATTCATTGATAATAATCTTTTCCGGGCTTGTACTTGGTGATGCTGCAATATATTCCTACTGGGGATTCCGTCTCGAGTTTTCAGTTCTGGATTATCTTAAAAATCCTGGAGATGCTATCGCGTCCGCATCGACTTTCCAGATGATCTTCTGGCTTTTGGTTTATGCAGTAATAACATTCCTTTTTATATTATTATACAACAGGTTTGTCGACAGGTTTATAAAAGAGGATAAAAAGCCGGTCAGGCCGCTGCTTGCGACAACAATAATTTTTATCCTCACAGGATCAATGGTAATTCCCATCAGGGGAGGGATCAGGGAAGCGCCTATAAGCGCAGGGTCGGTATATTTCAGTAAAGCTCTTTTCCCCGACCATGCTGCAATAAATATAATCTGGAACTTCGGCCATACAGCGATATACGCCAAACCGTCAAAAAATCCATACCTCTTCAGTGAAAACAAAGAAGCGCGAAAAGATTTCAACGATCTTCTCAAAGAGAAGGGATCTACTGTGAAAGTTCTTAAATCCAAAAGGCCAAATATCCTTTTCATTATACTCGAAAGCTTCGGAAGTTTTCTCATTGATCAGTCGGCAAGGGACTCAATCGTAACTCCAAGATTCAGGGAATATATTCATCAGGGTCTGTATTTTTCAAACATTTACGCAGCCGGGTCAAGGACGGATAAGGCAATACCTGCGATATTCAGCGGTTATCCCAACCTTCCGCTGTTACAGGTCATAAGGGAATCGGGAAAGACCCGGTCGATGCCCGGTATTGTGAAGATGCTCGATAGTGCAGGTTATAAGACATCATTCTGGTACGGAGGGGACATCGATTTTGCCAACCTCAATTCATTTCTGACAGAATCGGGGTTCAGGGAAATGGTAACAAAAAAAGATTTCAGCCCTCAGGAGTGCACGTCAAAGTGGGGAGCTCATGATGAGATACTCCTCAATCGACTGCAGGATTCGCTGCCCGCATTCAGGCAGCCGTTTGCCTGCGGGGTTCTGACCCTCAGCAGCCATGAGCCGTTTGAAGTTCCAATCGAACCGGTATTTATGGGCGATGATGAGCTTAGCAAATTCATGAATTCGGTCTGGTATACCGACAGGTCGCTTGGAAACTTCCTTGATAAGGCAGGAAAAACAGACTGGTGGAAGAATACGATTGTCATTCTCATGGCGGATCACTGCAGGCGGAATACAGTCAATGTTCCCGTATATTCAGGAGAGATATATAAAATCCCAATGCTCTGGCTTGGCGGAGCCCTTACAGTAAAAGATTCAGTAATAAATAAGGTGGGGAACCAGTTCGATATGCCTCTTACACTGGCATTGCAGCTGAATATGAAGAACCGCTTTATTTTCAGCAAAGATCTCCTTTCGACCGGATCATCATCATTTGCGTTCTATACTTATAATGAGGGGTTTGGATTCATTACCGATACAACAACTGCTGTCTACGACATTAAATTGAAGCAGAACGTCCTGGAGAAAGGGAATAATCCTGAAAGGGCCGCGCGACTGGGAAAGTCATTCCTTCAGGTACTTTACGACGATTACCTGAGCAGATAGAAGAAGTGACCGCAAAGGATGCAGAGAAGACCTTCATTTATATCCCTCCGCTATCTCAGAGCCATACTGAGCATGCGAAGTATCTCTGTGATCTCTGCGGTTAAAGAAAAACATACGCCAGATTACAGATACATTTGTCAGCCTCTTAAAAACACAATTCCTGATCATGAACCAGTTTTTTTCTATAAAATCAAGATAATTATGAAAATATCATTGTTTTATTAATTATTCACTTATTTTTGCATCAATAGAACAACAAGATGAGCAGATTGCACAAAAATTACTTTTTCTCCTTTTTCTACTTCTATTTTAACAGATAGGAAAAGGGATTTTTGTGTAATATTTAATGATATTAAAGCAAGGGTCCCATAACAGGGGCCCTTTTTTATTGAGACATTTTTGAAAAGCAGACAATGAAAATTTCAATTCAGGGAGAAGCGGGCAGTTTTCACGAAGCAGCGGCAAGGGAATACTTCAGTAAGGAGACCATTGATATTATTCCCTGTTCAACTTTTGATCAGACGATCGATGCAGCTAAAACCGGCGCAGCTGATTTTGCCGTGATGGCTATTGAAAATGCACGTGCCGGCAGCATTCTCTATAATTATACTCTCATAAGGGAATCGGGACTGAAGATACTTGGTGAGATAAATCTCAGGATAAAGCAGAATCTCATGGCATTACCGGGTCAGACAATAGAGGATATCAGGGAGATAAGAACACATCCTATTGCAATCTCACAATGCATGACCTTCCTCAACCAGCACCAGCATATCCTTCTTGTCGAAAGTGAGGATACGGCGGCAAGCGCCAGGGAGATAAGCGAGAAAAAGCTGAAGAGGATAGGTGCGATCGCATCTTCAGGTGCAGCAAAGCTCTACGGGCTTGAAATAGTTGCCGGGGGGATCGAAACATATAAAAAGAATTATACGCGATTTCTGGTGATCGGCCATAAGAGCATGGGGAAAAGATCCGGTAACAAAACCTCTGTATGCTTCTCTCTTAATCATAAGCCCGGAAGCCTCGCCTCAGTTCTTGTCAGGCTTGGAGAGCTTGGGATCAACCTCTCAAAGATACAGTCAGTGCCAAGGCTGAACGGAGGCTGGGAGTATATGTTCTATCTCGATCTCGAGATCCCCGAAGGTACGAACATGGAGCTTATAGAAAATGAAATAATTGAATACTCCTCTGATCTTGAAGTACTTGGAGTTTATACTAAAGGAGATAATTTATATGAAAGTTAAACCAGCTGAACGGGCAGGCAGTGTAAAGGAGTACTATTTCTCTTCAAAGCTGAGACAGATAGAAGAAATGCGCAGATCAGGGACCGATGTTATAAATCTTGGTATCGGCAGTCCCGATCAGCCGCCATCTGACAATACCCTGAAGCGTCTTTCAACAGAAGCTTCAAAACCGGATGTCCATGGATATCAGAGCTATTCCGGCTCGCCTGTCCTCAGGAAAGCTTTTGCTGACTGGTACCT
>JBBIIS010000097.1:0-3850 GCA_037446375.1 Bacteroidota bacterium
GTCAGTTGTCCGGAAAAGGCCTCTCTCTGAAGATGGGCCCCAGGGGGAGCCAATAGCGCCTGCATAGACTATATCTGTGTTTATCGGGTCAATAATTATTCTGTGAATATGACGAGTCTCCTGAAGTCCGGATAATTTCCAGGTCTTACCCCCGTCAAGGCTTTTATAGATTCCATAGCCGCCTGTGACGCTGTTCCTCGGATTTCCCTCACCGGTCCCCGCCCAGACGACATCGGGATGCAGAGGATCAACAGCCAGTGCTCCTATTGAGGCAACGGGCTGTTCATCGAAGACCGGAGTAAAAGTTGTGCCTGCATTTAATGTCTTCCACAGGCCTCCGGAAGCAGTTCCGATATACATAACATCAAAATTCCTCGGATCTGCAGCAATGGCAGTAACCCTGCCGCTTGGCCCTGCCGGTCCAATGCTTCTCGGCTTTATGCCATGGAAAAGTGTCATATCGACTTTCTGGCCATTAAGACATATTGATGAGAGCAGGATCATGAGCCCAGCCAATGAAGTTAATCTCGACATATTAATTGATTTTCATTTTATGTACCAAGAAGAAAGACGACCAATCTGCCATCTATGGAGGGATGTAATCTCCTCCAGTCGGCAATTCGCATTGTCTTAATGTCTTCAGTCTGGAGTGTTATATCACAGGCAATGCACAGCAAAGTTCCGGGTTTGCAGACTGTTAGAATCGCATCTGCCATTTTCTGAGCCCGGTAAGGAGTTTCAATAAATATCTGGGTCTCTTCCCCGGCGATCCTCCTTTCGATCTCCTTAAGCTTTGCTGATCTCTCATCGGGTTTTTGAGGCAGATACCCATGAAAAACAAAATTCTGACCATTAAGTCCTGAAGCGATCAGAGCCAAGAGGAGAGAGGAGGGACCCGAAAGAGGAATAACTCTCACATTCATCGAATGAGCCCTTCTGACAAGAAGCTTTCCCGGGTCGGCTATACCCGGCAGCCCGGCTTCACTCATCAGCCCCATATTGAATCCTTCAAGCGCAGGTGCAATAAAATCTGAGATTTCATCCTGAGAAGTATGTTCATTCAATTCAAAAAAACTAGATTCATCAATTGGGAATGTCTTGTCTATAAGACGGAGGAATCTGCGGGCACTCCTGAGATCTTCTACTACAAAATGTCTGAGCGATCGCGCAATTTCAGTAACATAGCCTGTTAAAACAGTGTTATATTCATTGCTTCCAAGGGTAACAGGTATAAGATATATCGATCCTGGCATCGTTATTTGTACTAAATGTAAATATAATCATTATAGTAATGAGCCATTAAAACAATCTTGCCATACTATTGGCTTTTTTGCTTTTTTAAATTAGGTTTGTCAGTCAATAAACCGTTTTTAGTGAAAATAACTTTTCTGGGCACGGGAACATCACAGGGAGTACCTGTAATTGCATGTGACTGTAATACATGCTCATCAGAAGATCCGCGCGATAAAAGATTAAGGACATCACTTCTGCTTCAGACAGATGACCTTAATATAGTTTTTGATGCCGGCCCGGATTTCAGGCAGCAGATGCTGAGTGTTAAGCTGACCCGGCTTGACGGGATAATTCTGACCCATGAACATAAGGACCATATAGCTGGGATGGATGATGTAAGGGCATTCAACTATAAATCGCAGGATGCAATTGATATCTATGCCGAAGAAAGAGTTCAGAAGGCTGTCAGACGTGAGTTTTCATATGTTTTCGCCGAATATCAGTACCCTGGGATACCCAGGATGAGACTAAACAATATAGGATCTTTTAATTTCAGAATCAGGGGTCTTGAAGTCATCCCTATCAGGCTTTTTCACTACAGGCTTCCTATCCATGGTTTCAGGGTCGGTGATTTTGCATATATAACAGATGCCAACTATATTCCTGAAGATAGCATGGAAAAGCTCATTGGTGTCAGGTACCTTGTTATCAATGCACTGAGAAAGGAAAAGCACATATCGCATTTTAGCCTGATGGAAGCTGTCAGCCATATACAGGCTATTTCACCCAGAAAGGCATTTATAACCCATATAAGCCACCAGATGGGCAGATATGCTGATGTTGCCGGAGAGATACCGCCAGGAATAGTTATGGCTTACGACGGTCTGTCTATTAATTTTGATTAAGTAAATAGATTACTTTTTTTTGTAGCTTTTCTGAAGCTTTTTCTGATAACCAACTGAGAAGAAATATCTATTTCTTCCAAGCTGTGTCGAATTGACTTTTGATGCCTGTGATTTCTTTTTAATCCAAGGATTCTTCTTGACAGCACAACCCGGAGCTGATAAGGCTACAAGAAAAATAATGATCAAGCCTGATTTCAATATTTTGATTAACTTCTGCATTGATCCTAATTAGGTCTTGTGGAGAATCTAAAAGTACAATTTATTTTTTTAACGAGAAAATTTAGGCCTATGTTACCTTTAATAACCTTTTATTTGGAGATCATAAAAAAAAGTGTTCCAAAAGTGACTTCTATATTCTAAATTGCGGAAAATTCAATCTGAGACCACATACATTCAAGTACTTTATGGCATTATCAGCATTCTCCCAAAAGTCAGCTTTGCTTATGATTGCGCTATCAATCCAGCTGACATCATTCCCACAACAATCTATAAAAGTAATTGTCAGCAGCAGTTCAGGAATAAAGATCACGCGAATTGCGGTAGCGGACAGCATCGAAAAGTCTTTTACTGAAAGGCCTCTGTTCACATTCGACATAAATAATAAAAGCTTCTCTTCCTCAGATGCTGCAGTGACCGTCTACGATACGGCCCTCACCCAGGTTTTTGAGAATAAAGTCAGGGTTCGCACTGTCATACCTGTCCAGTCATCAATGAACTGGAAATGTGATCTTACATTCGAAAATACAAGCCCCGATACAGTTACAATAAGCAATATTATCCCATTCGGACGTGAAAGTACAACTGCATATATTACGGGATATGGCCCCTGGGATCTTGCAAGGGCATATCTCTTCCGACCCGGGTTCAGGCAGGTGAGGGTCATACTTCCCGATAATGCATGGGAACTCGGATATACCTCCTATTCTGCCGGTGATATTTCTGTCTGTGGCCTTGCAAGACGGCAGAAGACTGAGGGGGGGCAGAAGAAAAGGTACGAGACAGCTCTTCCTCCCGGAGCCAATGTAAAATATACGATATGGGTCGATCACTTTAGTGGTGAATGGCAAAACGGGCTTAGGCTTATGTTCCGCGACAGATATCTTCACGATCTTGAGAAATTTGATAATACTCTTTTTGAAAGGGAAGATCTTAAATGGATCAGGGAGAGTTATTTAATTATACTCCAGATGGCATGGGACCGAGAGTTCTACGACAGGTCCACCGGCAGGTATACCTATGCCGATGAGATTAAGAAATGGAATGAAATTTTTGGCAATATCGATGTCTTTGGAATCTGGCCAACATGGCCGCGACTTGGCCTTGATAAGCGTAACCAGTGGGATATGTATGAGGATCTCCCTGGCGGAACCGCTCAGCTAAAGGCATTTGCCAGGATGTCGAGGATATACAATACAAAATTCTTTATCTCATATAACCCATGGGATAACAGTACCAGAAAAGAGGACCATTTCCGGGGAATGGCAAGGCTTATAAACGAAACCGAAGCAGATGGTGTTGTTCTTGATACACAGGGGAGTTCAAGTTATGAATTACAGTCCGCTGCCGACAGTGTAAGGAAAGGTGTCATTATGTTTTCGGAGGGTATGGCAATAACAAAAGATAAGAAACGTGAAATCGTCGCGAAGCTCGGAGACGCCTTCAACGAGGCGTCGTCGGTGGCATTCGTCGGCTTCACGAAGTTCTCGGTCGCC
>JBBIIS010000097.1:3860-11376 GCA_037446375.1 Bacteroidota bacterium
ATATGCCCGGTATAATTGCAGGGAGGGTACACAATGCTATCTATTACAGCCCTGAACTGAACCTGAATAAGCTTATCAAGCCGGACTTCTCAATTTTCAGGGTTTGCGACATTGGAGAGGATAAAAACCACCGTGAAATATCAATTGCATTTTTCAATGGCTATGGAACTGAACTCAATCTTTTCAGGCCGGGAGGCAGAGATGACGGCTACAGAAACGACCTTCAGTACCTGTCAAAAACAACTTTTATTCTAAGGCAGAACAACGATGCATTCCTTGACCTGAACTGGACTCCTCTTATCCCGACAACTGTCGATAATATCTTTGTAAACAGATGGAACTCGGGTGCAAAGACTCTGTATACAATATTAAATATGAAGCCTGAAGGATTTAGCGGGAAGCTGTTCAGGATAGAAAAAAAGGAGGGAACTCATTTTGTTTCATTATGGAACCACAGGAATCTGGAGCCTGTGGCTGAAGACGGGTATTTTTACATAACCGCAGATGCAGATGGCTGGAATTCATCACTTACCGGAACCCGCCTTGAGGGATCAGCAGATTGTATTGCACAGTTACCCGAACTTCTTAAATCGAGGCTTTCGGGAGATTCTGTCAGAATATCAAGACCAGGTGAAGGGCAGATAATCCTTTGGAAGGGAGACCCTTCTGTTTCTACACAAAAATTTGATCTTAACTTCAGGAACGACACTACCTTTTGCCTGAAGAGCCTCCTGGGCTATTTTGAGGGAAAAATAGTTATCCAGTACATTCAGAATAAAAAGCTTAAGGATGAGGATGTGCTCGAATTAAAAGGAGGAAAGCCCTGGCTTTTAAGTAAAGTTGAAAGGACGAGGACCGCTCCTTCAATTCCGGATGATATGGCTCTTGTACCAAAGGCTGAAATAAAGTGTACATTTTCAACAAGTGAGGATTTCATATTGTATCCCGATATTAACACCCCGGTTACGATATCAGCTGATAGTTTCCTGATAGACAGGTATCCCGTCACAAATGCCCAGTTCTATGATTTCATAACGAACACAGGCTACAGGCCGGCTGATACAGCTAACTTTCTTCAACACTGGACCAATGGAATATATAAACAGGGACAGGAGAGATATCCTGTGGTAAACATCAGCTATGAAGATGCTGCAGCATATGCAAAATGGGCTGGCAAAAGACTTCCGACGCAGGCTGAATGGCAGCTTGCAGCGCAGGGCACAGATGGAAGAAAGTGGCCATGGGGAGACGAGTTCCATGGAACATGGTGCAATAACTCCTTCGACAGGGCAACTCCTGTTGACGCGTTTTCAAAAGGAGCCAGTCCGTACGGTGTCATGGATATGGTAGGGAACGTTTGGCAGATCACAAATGATATGTACTTTAACGGAGCCTATTATTTCATAATAATCAGGGGAGGAAGCTTCTATCATCCCGATTCAAGCTGGTGGTACATCCAGGGTGGCCCTCAGCAGCTGGACAGGACTCAGATCATGCTTCTCGTATCTCCGGGCTTTGACAGGAGTCCGACTGTGGGATTCAGATGCGTCAGGGATATTGACCCACGTACCTTAAGGGTCAGGAAATAGCTATTAGTCAAGCCTTCCGGCCCCGTTACCGATCTCGGGAGTGTAAAACTCAGGAATAAGTCCTGTTATGTCAGTGTAGGCCCTGGCAAGGTCATCCATAAATCCTGTAAGCGCATCTTTCTTTACAATGTTCACAGTACAGCCTCCGAATCCCGCACCTGTCATTCTGGAACCGATGACTCCGTGAAGCTTCCTTGCCTCATAAACAAGTGTATCGAGTTCAGGGCCTGTAACTTCATAATCATTTCTGAGAGAATCGTGCGACTGGTTCATAAGCTCTCCGAAACGAACAATATTATTCGCTTTAAGAACCTTAACTGCTTCAAGAACCCTTCCATTCTCAGTTATAACATGCTTTGCCCTTCTTCTGACAATATCATCAGTGATGTATTTTTCGAGATTGACAAGATCATTTGTTCCGAGCTCGCTGAGGTTCCTGATCTTTTTATAAGCCTGAAGAAGCTCGACCGCTTTATCGCATTCCGATCTTCTTTCGTTGTATTTGGAATCGGTGAGTCCTCTTCTCTTGTTCGTATTGACAATAACCAGCGAATAATCTTTCAGAACAAAAGGTACATTCTCATAGCCAAGGGTATCACAATTCAGGAAGAGCGCCTGGTCTTTTTTTCCGAAGCCAACGGCAAACTGGTCCATTATTCCGCAGTTCATACCCACAAATGAATTCTCAGCTCTCTGAGACAATTTCACAAGCTCGAGACGCGGAAATCCTGCGTTAAAGAGCTCGTTAAGCGCAACCGCAGTGACAATCTCAATTGAAGCGGAAGAGGAGAGACCTGCACCGCTTGGAACATCTCCCTGATAAAGGAGTTCCATTCCGCAAAGCTCTATGCCGCTTTTTATGAACTCATTCATAACTCCAAGCGGGTAGTTTATCCACTTCTTGGCGGTATTTTTGAAAGTGCCTGAATATGCCACTGAATCGTCGTGGTCGAAATTCATAGTGGAGAACCGGATCTCATTTCCCGGACACTTTCTCATGAGGAGGTAGGTTCCGTAATTCAAAGCGCAGGGAAAAACATAGCCGCCGTTATAATCGGTATGTTCTCCTATCAGGTTGACTCTGCCCGGAGAGAAAAAAAGAACAGGTTTTTCATTCCTGTTCCCGTATTTTTCAAAAAAGATTTCTAAGAGAAGATCTAAATCCATATCAGACTTTTAGTTTCTTTTCAATTTCAGTGATCTGATTCCTGAAGTGCTTATCTGTATCAATAAGGTTATTAACTGTTTTGCAGGCATGAAGCACAGTGGCATGGTCCTTGCCTCCGATATGCGATCCGATGCTTGCAAGTGATGCCTTTGTGAGATTTTTTGAGAAGTACATGGAGACCTGTCTCGCCTGGACTATCTCTCTCTTTCTTGTTTTCCCCTGGATAAGATCTACGGGTATCTTATAATAGTCACAAACAATCTTCTGGATATATTCGATTGTGATCTCCCTTTTAGCGGTGCTTATAAGTTTTTCAACCATGAGCCTTGCCAGCTCGATAGTTATCTCCTTCCGGTTCAATGTTGATTGAGCGTACAACGAAATGAGTACCGCCTCAAGCTCCCTTATATTGTTTGATACGTTTGCTGCTAGAAATTCGAATATTTCCTCGGCCAGTTCAATGCCGTCATTATATGCTTTCTTCTTAAGAATTGAAAGCCTTGTATCATAATCGGGTCTCTGCAGATCAGCGAGAAGACCCCATTTGAATCTTGAAAGAAGGCGCTGCTCCATTCCCTGCAGCTCAACAGGAGGCCTGTCGCATGTAAGGATGAGCTGTTTTCCCGACTGATGAAGATGGTTGAAGATGTGAAAGAAAGTGTCCTGTGTCTTTTCTTTCCCTGCAAATTCGTGAACATCATCGAGAATAAGAACGTCGACCATCTGATAAAAATGGAGAAAATCATTCTTGTTGTTGTTCCTTATCGACTCTGTGAATTGTGTCTGGAATTTATTTGCATTTACGTAGAGAACTATTTTATCGGGATGCTTTTCCTTTACAAGTATTCCTATCGCCTGGGCAAGGTGAGTTTTCCCAAGGCCTGAATCGCCATAAATCATAAGAGGATTGAAAGCAGTTCCGCCGGGATTGTTCCCAATTGCAATACCTGCGGAACGGGCTAGCCTGTTGCATTCACCCTCGATGAAATTATTGAAATTATAATCGGGATTCAGCTTCGGGTCGAAATGGATTTTCTTAATGCCCGGTATTACGAAAGGGTTTTTAATTGAAGGTTGAGTAAGCTCAAATGGCACCTGAACCGGCTTATTGTTGAGGTCGGTTTTATTTCTTGAAGGATATCTTACAGTGTACGGCTTTCCATTCAGATAGTTTGTATTCTCCATCACGACATTGTACTCAAGCTTGGCATCGGTACCTATTTCACGTCGAAGCGTTTTTCGAAGAATATCGATATACTGCTCTTCAAGGTATTCATAAAAAAAAGGACTGGGTACCTGAATTGTCAATACGTTGTTTTCAAGTTTTAATGGTACAATCGGCTCAAACCAGGTCTTGTAACTTATGGATGGGATTATGTCCTTGATTATTTGCAGACAGTTATTCCAAACGTCATGATGAGTTTTATTCATGAAGGTTATTAGTTTAAAAAATTTCAGGTTTGGAATCTCGATGATTCAGGAAGCAATATTTGTAAAAAAAAAACTTAAAAAAAAAATTTTTTTCGCTTGACTTTCTCAAATAAAGTATATGGAATTAGTGTTCAGCAACTTATAAATTCAATTTTTTTTAACTTTTCTAATCGTCTGAATATATGCTTATTATAAGTATTCTGGCAATTTTGTACATGGAATACAATATGTTAGCATATAATACTCAAATTATACTTTTTTGAATTAAAAACAAAGACAATTTTGCTGTTGATTTTTATCCGAAAATTAACGGCAAGATAATCTGAAATTTACGTGATGCATTATTTTGATGGCTCGCTCTTTTTTCCAAATACTGAAACCTGGACATACCTTTTCGGATTTGCTTTAAGGTCCTTTAAAAGCAGATCAAGGCTCCTGACACTGTTATTAAGATTTGTATAAAGTGAGTCATTCCCCAAAAATTTACCGGCAGATCCTTTTCCGTCATTCATTCTTGTAAGAATTGCTGATGTCTTTTCAAGGGTTGTTTTAAGGTTTGTCACTGTTTTGTAAAGATCAGCAGCTGCAAGAGTATCACTTATGGTTTCAAGATTTCCTATAGTCTTTCCCATTTTTGCTGAATTGGCTGAAAGCATTTTTGAAAATCTTGAAAGATCAGCCACGGCACTTTTCAGTCCGGTATCGCGTGCCGAGAGAAGTTCGTTGGCATTCCTTGTTGCATTGTTAAGATTTGCCATTGTTGTCCTCATATTTGCCTTGAATTCAGGGCTCATTATATCACTTATTCCGGTCAGGACAGTATCGAGGGACCCAATAAGCCCGGAGATTTTATCCTTCAGCGGGGTCATTTCATTCTCAAACTTTGTAATAATAGATTCCGCAAGCCGGCCCGGTATTGTATCACCGTTTTTATATGAACCTGGTCCTTCCCCGAAGACAAGCCTGATCTTCATTCCTGCTATAAGCGAAGCTGTCGTTATCTCGGCAACGGTTCCAACAGGAAGTATAAAATTCTTCTTGACAGATAATTCGACGAATAGCCTGCCGGTTTTGTCATTAATAAACTCAATGTTCCGCACAACACCGGCTTTAAAGCCATTGATCTGTACCGGGTTAGTTTCGGTAAGTCCACCAACTTCATTATATACTACATAATAAGTGTCGGACGGATTGAAAATATTTTTCCCCTTCAGAAAGCTGTAAAGCCATATAAACGCAATGATTGTGAGAAAAGCAACTGCACCTACCTTAACTTCGTTAGAAATTTTTTTCATTATCTGTTAATTTACTTTTTCCTGTTTTTTTCAAGAACGTCCTGCAAAGGTAATATTTTGTTGTTTCGGACAGCAACCACAAAAGCATCGGGATAAATAGTTTCAAGTTGCTTTCTGTACTCAACAGCCTTATCATAGTCAGTAAAAACTCCGGATGTATACCTGTACCTGCCTCCAAAGTTCAGCTCCGATATGTCTTTAAGGTTTCTGAAGTTCGAAGGCTTTATATCTTTCTTTTTTACTGATGTTGCTACCTGAACAGTGAAAATGATTGTCTCATTCAGAGAGTCAGCCGGATTTATTTTCTCACTGACTGCATGTGTATCTGCACTGGCAGCAGGCATAATACTTTTCCTGTCAATTTCAGCGATATAATCCCGGCAGGCCCTGTAAATGCCCTGTGCAATATTATCCTGACCCTCTTTGGAATTAATATATTTCTCCTCAGTATCATTTGAAATAAAACCAATCTCAGTAAGGACCGATGGCATTGTAGTCATGTACAATACCCAGAATCCTGCCTGTTTCACCCCACGGTCATACCTTCCTACCTGGTTCTTATACTGAAGCTGGATTTTTGATGCAAGATCTATACTCTGTTCCGAATAGGCATTCTGCATAAGTGTGAACATTATATACGACTCAGGAGAGTTAGGATCAAATCCTTCATATTTTGTGGAGTAATCCTTTTCCAGAAGAATGACAGAGTTTTCCTTCATAGCCACCTCCAGGTTCTTTTGGTCTTTATGATGACCCATGACCCAGGTTTCGGCGCCATATGTGCTCTTTTGAGGGTGGCTGTTCGCATGAATTGAGATGAAGAGATCTGCCTTGTTCCTGTTTGCTATTTCGGCTCTCTCAGCAAGTTCAACGAATTTATCAGTTGTCCTTGTATATATTATCTTTACGTTTTTCAGGTTGCTTTCGATGTATTCGCCGGTCCTGAGTGCCACCGGAAGAGTAACGTTCTTCTCAAAGCTGTGTGAACCAATTGCGCCAGGGTCGTAACCTCCGTGTCCGGGATCAATTACTATGACCCAACTGTTATGATTCGGAGCATCTGCAACCGATCCGGAAAGAATTACCGCCACGAGGGCAATAACCGCGAAGGCTATTCTGTTAATATATTTGGAAGAATGTTTGCCGTTTTTGGTTTCAGTACCCATTTATGTTTTACGAAATTATTAGTTTTGCCGCAGACATCTGGTGTCGGCATATAACAATACAAAAATAACATTTAACTTGTATTATTTAAATGAAAAACGGTTGGCTGTAGTGTTCCTTGTCCTGGGCCACTGTTTATTTCTTTTCCCTCAAAACAAAACGACTATTCCCGATTCCGCAAATGTCAGAAAAGATACTGTTCTTACTGATACACTCATTAAAAGGGCTAAAATTGCTGCCGGGGCAATAGATAAGACAATTACATACGGGGCCAAGGGATACCGTAGATCCAATCTGAAGGAGAAGAAAGTTTACCTTGTTTCTGAAGGGGTTGTAAAATACGGAGATATCACGCTGAAGGCAGATTCTATAATACTCGACATGGACACCAAGACAGTCTTTGCAATTGGGCGGCGCGATTCGACAGGTAAGGTTATAGGGTCCCCGAATTTTACACAGGGAACAGAATCCTTTGATTCGAAAGAGCTCATTTATAATTTCAACACCGGGAAGGCAAGGGTCATAAATATGGTGACGAAGCAGGAGGACGGTTATCTGCACAGCGGTGTCACTAAAAAATTCAAGGACGGATCATTTAATATAAATAAAAGCACATATTCTACCTGCGATCATGACCCGCCTCATTTTTATGTCGGGTTCAACAAGGCTAAGGTAGTGCCTGGGAAAAAGATAATTACAGGGCCCGCCTATATGGTTCTTGAGGATATTCCCCTTCCACTGATTCTGCCTTTTGGATTTTTCCCCATTCAGACCAAGAGAGCTGCTTCAGGAATACTTATTCCTAAGCTGGGCCAGTCAACTACACTAGGATATTCTCTTCGCGATGGAGGATATTACTTCGCAATCAG
>JBBIIS010000098.1:0-11336 GCA_037446375.1 Bacteroidota bacterium
GCAGACGATGACCGCCGACCGGGTCGCCCTGGATTTCAACGCCCGGCTGATCCTTGAGCGATATGCAGACAATCCTTTTCTTCCGAAGTTCTACGATGATCCGGATAAGTACTCTTTCCAGCTCGAGCTCTCTTTCCTGGCAAACAGGTTCAGGCAGCTGAAGGATGAGCTTGTAGAGCAGGACCTGTTCAAATCGTTCACGGTGGCTGATTATTACTTTATGAAATCGCTTGTCTTTGCCGCCTCAACTCTGAATGGTGATGAATTTAACTTATACAGGCAGATTTTCTACATTATCTACAGTTCCCTTCCAAAGCCCGACTTATATGTGTATCTTCATCTTAGGCCTGAACGGCTGCTTCAGAATATCGAAAGAAGGGGCAGGATATATGAAAAATCAATTTCTGGCGAATATTTGAAAAAAATTCAGGATAATTATTTTGCATTTTTTAAGCAAAATCCTGAAAACAAGTATCTTATAATTGACATAAATGAGATCGACTTTGTTGAAAATGAGGCTCATTATACAAGGGTTGTCGATACTATCTTTTATGACGATTACCCTCCGGGAATCAACAAGATAATCCTTTAATTATTGTCAGCTTAAAGAAAAAGATCAACTATTTTTTTTAAATTTGTACGAAATTGTTAATTTTACTGTATTGTTCGTTGTAAATCAAGTAAATCTAATCATAATTAATAAATCTTTCTACCATGAAAAAAATCAGAAGCTATTTTATCCTTTTGCTTGCAGCAACTGTTATGGTAAGTTGCAGCGGTCTGAATAAGATGAAAAAAAACGCCAACCTGGTAAAATATGAAGTTACCCCTAAAGTTCTTGAAACACATGCAGGCCTTGTTGAGGTAACAATTAAAGGTTCCTATCCGCAGAAATATTTCGACAAGAAGACCGTTCTTGAGATTACTCCTGTTCTGACTTATGAAGGCGGTGAGACAGCTTTTGACAAAGTATCAAAACAGGGCGAAAGTGTTAAGGAAAACAACCAGTCGATATCAAATACCTCTGGTGGAAATTTTACCTATACAAGCAAGATACCTTACAAGGATGCCATGAAAATGTCGCAGCTTGTTGTAAAGGTTAAAGCTAAAAGAGGTAAAACCCTTCTTGATTTTGATCCTGTAAAGATCGCAGATGGGGTTATTGCCACTTCAACTCTTGTTGATGTTGTAGCCATGCCGATGATGATGAACGACAAATATGTAAGGGTTACCCCCGAAAGCCAGATGGCTGACATTAAATATCAGATCAACATGGCGGATATCAGGAGTACTGAACTTACAAAAGATGATATAAAACTTCTTAAGGAATACATCAGCCAGGTAAGCAAAGATTCAACACGCAAGTTCAAAACAGCTGAGATAAGTTCCTATGCTTCACCCGACGGACCTTTTGCCTTAAATGAAAAGCTTTCAGGCAAGCGTGGTGAGACAGCTGATAAGTTCATGAAGAAGCAGTTTGATAAAGTTGAAGCTGCAAAATCTGCAGGTTTCTTTAATTCAAAGACAACAGCTGAAGACTGGGACGGATTCAAGGCAGAACTTGAAAAATCAAATATTCAGGATAAAGATCTGATCCTTCGCGTACTCTCTATGTATTCAGATCCTGAGGTTCGTAACAAGGAGATCAAAAACATGTCAGCTGCATTTGAGGTCCTTAAGAAAGACATTCTTCCACAGCTTAGGAGATCAAAATTCATGCTTAGCGTCGACAAGATAGGACGAAGCGACGATCAGATCCTTGCTCAGATGAAAGCTGATCCCAAAGCTCTCTCTCTTGAGGAGCTCCTCTATTCAGCAACTCTTACAAAAGATTTTACTGAGAAGCTGAAATTCTATCAGACTACTTCAGATCTTTTCCCGAAATGCATCCGTGCAGCTAACAACGTAGGCTACTGCTTCCTTGTACTCGGCAAAGCTGATGAGGCTATCACAGCTCTCGATAAAGCAAAGGCAATTGAGAATAATGATATCGTTAAAAACAACTTTGGCTTTGCATACCTGCTGAAAGGTGATGCTGCAAAAGCAGAAGAGTATTTCACTTCAATGACTACAGCTACAACCGAATCAAAATTCGGACTCGGAATTCTTGCAATCAAGAAAGCACAGTACGATCAGGCTGTTAATTTCTTCGGAAGCGAACCAAGTTACAACCTCGCTCTTGCACTTCTCCTAAAAGGAGATGTAAACAAGGCAAAAGTAACACTTGAAAGCCTTAAGGAACTTTGCAAATGCGGCAGACCCTCTTATCTGAAAGCAGTTGTCGGAGCTCGTCTTGATGACAGGACCTATGCTTTCAACAACCTTCGTGAAGCTGTTGGCTTCAAAGCTGACTGGAAAGGCTACGCAAAAACTGACCTTGAATTTGCCAAATATTTCAACGACGACACATTCAAAGGGATCATTCAGTAATTTATTCAGGCAATATAGAAAAGGCTGCTTTAATGAGCAGCCTTTTTTTATTATGGCACCTCTCCCTAAATCCCTCCCCTGCAGTGAAATGGCCTTAATCTGGAATAGTTTTTACTCCCCTTCTCCCACCGGGAAAGGGATTGGGGGATGCGGTTTTATCTTCTTCGTTACCTCCCACAGCACTATCCCGGCACTTACTGCAATGTTAAAAGAGTGCTTTGTTCCGAATTGAGGAATTTCGATACAAAAATCACACATATCTACAACCTCCTGCGATACGCCTGTGATCTCATGACCAAAAATGAGAGCATATTTTCCGCCTTGGCGGGAGGGGAAATCCTGAAGCTCGTACGCCCCTTCAACCTGTTCAATGGCGACAACTGTAAAGCCGGAATTCTTAAGTTCTTCGACTGCTTCTCTGGTCTCCTTATAATATCTCCATGAAACTGATTCCGTTGCCCCCAGTGCCGTCTTTTGTATATCCCTGTGCGGAGGAGTTGACGTGATCCCGCAAAGCAATATCCTCTCAACAAGGAAAGCATCCGCAGTCCTGAAGACAGATCCAATATTGTTCTGACTTCTGACATTATCAAGGACTATCGAGACAGGTATCTTTTCAGATTCCGCAAACTCCCTGACTGTTTTCCTGCCAAGCTCTTCGTTCAGTCGTTTCCTCATTCTTAGTTTTTATACGAAATTAATTAAAATATGCTTTTATTTTTCTATTTTGTACACCGGTGAAAACGGGATAGTTTACTAATTTATCGTTTCAAAAGGACCCCCTTCCCAACCTTCCCGCAGGGGGAAGGAGAATTATTGGACCTTTCCAGCTTTGGGGAATATGAAAAGGGGTAATTTTTTAAATACTGGTGATGATGAAATACTGGAAATAACTAACTAACTGGTGCAAAATGAATATTCATGAATTTCAGGGGAAATCGATCCTAAGAGCTTATGATGTTGATATTCAGGAAGGGTTTGTGGCTGAAAATCCCGGGCAGGCAATAATGGTAGCCGGGGAGCTTGAAAAAAAGCTTGGATCAAAATATTTTGTAATCAAGGCGCAGATCCACGCAGGCGGAAGGGGCAAGGGAGGGGGAGTTAAGCTTGCGAAATCAGCAGATGAAGCAGGGGAGATCGCAGAGCGAATTATCGGAATGCAGCTTGTTACACCCCAGACCGGCCCTAAAGGGAAGAAGGTGAACAGGGTGCTTGTTGCCCAGGATGTTTATTACAAGGGCGAAAGTGAAATAAAGGAATTCTATATAAGTATTCTGCTAAACCGCAATACAAGCCGTCATGTTGTAATGTACTCAACTGAAGGCGGGATGGATATTGAGGAGGTTGCTGAAAAAACTCCGGAGCTTATTTTCAGGGAAGAGATTGATCCTGCAGCCGGACTATGCCAGTTCCAGGCTAGGAATATTGCATTTAATTTAGGCCTGTCGGGTGCAGCACACAAAAATATGGTGAAGTTTCTTCTGGGTATATATGAAGCCTTCACAGGATGCGACGCCCAGCTTCTTGAGATAAATCCCGTACTTAAAACAAGCGATAACAGGGTTCTTGCAGTTGATTCAAAGGTTGTACTGGATGATAATGCACTCTTCAGACACCCTGATCTTGCCGGGATGAGGGACCAAAGCGAAGAGGATCCTTACGAAGTAGAGGCCGGTGAACATAATCTGAACTTCATAAAACTCGACGGTAATGTCGGGTGCATGGTCAATGGCGCCGGACTTGCCATGGCAACAATGGATATTATAAAACTTTCCGGTGGAGAGCCTGCGAACTTCCTTGATGTTGGTGGAGGCGCAAATGCAAAGACTGTAGAGGCGGGCTTCAGAATAATTCTTAAAGATCCCGGAGTTAAGGCCATACTCATAAATATTTTTGGAGGCATAGTGAGGTGCGACAGGGTAGCCAATGGTGTTGTTGAGGCCTACAAATCTATCGGGGAGATCAAGGTTCCTGTTATTGTAAGGCTGCAGGGAACAAATGCCATCGAGGCAAAAGATATCATAGATAAATCAGGACTTAAGGTATACTCAGCCGTTTCTTTCAGCGAGGCTGCACAAAAGGTGAAAGAAGTACTCGTCTGAACAATTGCAGGTTATCAAGGGTTTGTATTCAACAAATTACTTCTGAATGAAAATGTCAAACAGGGGAAAATTGCGACTGGCAATCCTCCTCCTCGTAATAGTATTATTGGTCTTCTTATTGATTTTTGCCTTTTCAGGAAGTGCCCGCCACCGGGTAAAGGTTTTTTTCAGCACATCATGCATCCAATACAATCAGGGAACTTTCAGCAATAAGCTTACAGACAAGATCATAGACTACTCCTCCGAAGCAAAGCGTACAGGCATAAAACCATGTGACGATGAAAGCGACATCAGGGCGAGGCTATCAGACGGGTCACTCGTAAAAGTCTCATCAGGAAGATTGTGGAGTGTTGGTACCCTGGGCTACAGTTACCCCTGCCTGACAAGGGATAGTAGGGACCTGCTCGAAGAAATCGCAGTGAGATTCAGGGAGAAAGCCGTAAAAGCCGGGCTTAACGGTTCGAGATTCATTGTTACATCAATGACCCGGACAACCGAACAGCTGAAGAAGCTGAGAAGAAACAATGGCAATGCATCTGTCAATAGTCCGCATATGAATGGAAACGCCTTCGATATTTCCTATATAAGATTTAAGTCGCGAAAGCTATTCATAACAGAATGCGATAAGCGATTTCTAAAAGAGGCACTGGCTGAAGTTATTGTGGAGCTGCGCGATGAAGGCAAATGCTGGGCCACATTTGAAAGAAACCAGAACTGCTTTCATGTAGTTGCAAGGTAAGATGAGGAAAGATTGCTATTTTTTATGTGATTCGTCGCAGTAAGGTTTGTTTTCTGATCTTCCGCACCTGCAAAGCAATATTTCGTGAGGACTATCCATTATATCCCTCTTAAAATCACTAAGGAGAAAATTACCTGTGATCTTTATCGGACCATTGTCGATGACCTCTATTACAGCCTGTGGCCTGAATTCTTTATTTTCTTCCATCCATCAGTCAGTTATCATTAAAACCCACCTTCCTGTGTGCACCGTCACAGAATGGCATATGATTGCTTGATCCGCATCTGCAGAGTGACATTATACTCTCTTTTACTTCTTTTTTTATATTGCTGTAATGAACGGTGAAAGTGCCGTTAATGACCAGAGGACCATCAGCCATCACCTTGATGGATACCGGTTCAGCCTGAGTTTCAGGGCCAGGCACATTCAGGTCGGGCCTTCTGAAATAGACATGATTTGTATGCACCGGATCAATGTTCTCGTTATTTTTTTCCTCATTCCATTTCCATGTGAGAGCATCCGTTGGGCACATATTGACGGTATTTATTATCTCCTCAGTACTGCCACCGCTCATATCCACCCATGGCCGTTTACCGGGGTCAAAAACATCTATCAGCTCCCTGTAGCAATGTGATGCGTGTATACATGTATCGGGCTTCCAGAAGACAGTTATTTCTCCGTTTGTATACTTTCTTCCCCTTCTGAAAGTTCTTCCATTCTCCATCTTGAAAGGCTCTTGTGTTATAAACGCTGCTTAAGGTAAAATTGTTCCCGTTATCGCCCTTGCAGCAAATCCGGACATATTTTTCAGCCTTGCAATTTAGAAATAATATTGTTAAAAGTGAGAATGATTTTGTTTATAACTATTACAGTGTAATTTATATATTTGTCGGGTAATCCCGGGAGTTTTTTTAGACTGTTTTTTATGGGGATGGATTATTAAAAATGATTTCGGATTTTAAATTTTAATTGTAAATGGTTTGTCTTCAGGATCTTAAATTATCTTGAGTACAAGTGCTGTGTGGTGATAGTTACTGATTTTTCAAGGGCATGCAAATTTCTCTTATTCTTCCTGGAGCATTCATAATAATCGCGGTTGTTACCCTTTTTCTCTATTTAAGGACCAGGAGGCTGTTTGCCGGACTAAAACAAAAGAACGAACAACTGGAGAAGTTCAATAAAACTCTTGAATCTGCCAACTCTCACCTTGAGAGTCAGAAAGACGAGATAGCACGTGAGCTTTCTGATTCTGAGAATTTTTTCGGAATACTTATTCAGTCTGCTGTCGACGGTATTTCATTTTACGATGAGGAGTGGAAACTTGTCTTCGCTAATAATGCATTCTTCTCGCTTATCGGAGTTGATCGCGAAGGCTATTTTTCTTCAAGTCCTGAAAGCTTCATTCATCCTGAAGATCTTTCATACATTGAAAAAATGAGGGAGGAGCTGGGAACAAAAGGTTCTTTTGAAGGAGAACTGCGGCTAAAGCATAAAAATGGGAATTATCTGAATCTATCCACAAAGTCAGTGATGATCAGGAACTCATCGGGTAAGATCATCGGTTCCATGACAGTCTCACGCGACATTACTGCATTAAGAAAGTTTCATGAAGAGCTTATAAAGGCCAAAGTGGAAGCGGAGACTGGTAATAAGCTTAAAACCAGCTTTCTTGCAAATATTTCTCATGAGATAAGGACACCGCTTAACAGTGTTGTCGGATTTGCAAATCTTCTTTTGTCAGATGACCTGTCAAAGGCAACTAAAGAAGAATACATTGACCATATAAATAACAACAGCGAAAAACTGCTGCAGATCATCGGGGATATTATTGATCTCTCCCGCCTTGAGAGCTCACAGATTGAAATCACGTATGAGGAATCATCCCTTTCTGAAATAATAGGCCAGGTTATTGAAGAGTCGCGGAAAACTATTAAGCGAACAGAAAAGCCAATAATGCTGAATGTAAAAAATGATTTCGGCGATAACGGCGACCTGATCTTTACAGACAGGCTATGGCTCAAAAGGGTTCTTAATCACCTGATGGACAACGCCATCAAGTTCACACTTGAGGGCTCTGTTGAATTATCCTACTCACGTGAGGAGGAGCGATTGGTATTCAGGATCAAGGATACAGGGATAGGAATAAAAAAGGAGAATCTTTTAAGGATATTTGAGGAGTTCAGACAGGAAATTGACGGTCATCACCGGCCATTTGAAGGCCTGGGTGTCGGACTGACTCTTGCAAAAGAGGTTATTGAAAGAATGGGAGGTGAGATCTCAGTAAAGTCAGAAAAAGGTATCGGATCAGAGTTCAGTTTTACAATTCCATACAGGCCAGCCGGGAGCAGCAGGAAAGTGAAAGAGGTTGTAAAACTCTCATCTACAATTGATTGGAGTACCCGCAAATGCCTGCTTGTGGATGATAATAAGGACGTTCTAATCTATCTGAACCGGATACTGCTCGACACCGGGATCAATGTAATGATGGCCAGATCGGGAATGGAAGCCATTGGCATTGTTAACAGCACACCTGATCTCGATCTGGTGCTTCTCGATATGCAGATGCCTGAGATGAACGGCATAGAGGTAACCAGGGAGATAAGAAAAATAAGAAAATCGCTGCCTATAATTGCACAGACTGCATTCATCTTTGAGGATGACAAGGATATTATTCTTGAAGCAGGGTGTGATGCCTGCCTTATAAAACCAATAAGAAAGGACCATCTGCTCACTTTGTTGTCGGGTTTTATAAAGGAAATCTGAAGGTTCCAAATCCAAGTTCAGCACTCGCGGTTTCCGGTGTACTTAATAGAGTTATAAATCTGTCATCTATTATTCTTATTTTGCATAAGATTTCCATTATGAAAAAGGAACTTTATGCCGATGTGATTCTGCCTCTTGCCGTGAAAGGGAAGTTCACATATCGCATTCCGGGGAACTTGTCTGATAAGGTATCTGTTGGCTCAATTGTAACTGTAAGGTTTGGTAATAAGCAACTTTATTCCGGAGTCGTTTCCGGCATAAGTGATGAATCACCCGAAATTGAAAAGATAAGAGATATCACTGATGTTCCTGAAAAGACTCCTTTAGTTAACCAGATCCAGCTTAAATTCTGGAACTGGCTTTCTGAATACTATATGTGCTCAATCGGGGAGGTAATGAAAGCTGCAATGTCATCAGGCAGTATTCTGGCTGAAAGGTACAAGCCCAAGGAGGAGCGATTCATTATTCTGTCGCAAAAATACTCCGATAGTGAACTTAACATAATCCTTGATAAGCTTGAGGTTGCACCAAAACAGCTAGATATATTAACTGCCTACCTCCGACTTACAGATTATTCAACAGGATCAGATCTTTATCCTGTTAAAAATTCACTGCTTCTTAAAGAATCTCAGGCATTGCAAGCTTCAGTTAACTCACTTATAAGAAAAAGGATATTTGTTTCAGTGGACCTTGCAGTAAGCAGGCTTTCAGAAGTGGAAGTAAATACAGAGCCACTGAATGAACTAAGTGATGGTCAGTCGCAAGCTTTTGAGTCTCTTGTTTCACAGTTCGGGGAAAGGGAGATAGTTTTACTTCACGGTGTTACATCGAGCGGGAAGACTGAACTTTATATCAGGCTTATTGAGGAACAGGTCAGGAAAGGGAAACAGGTACTTTACCTTCTTCCTGAGATTGCCCTCACGACCCAATTAATCTTCAGGCTGAAAAGACATTTCGGTAAACTGACAACTGTCTTCCATTCACGGCTTTCCGATAGCGAAAGGATGGAGACCTGGAAAAAAATTGCCGACTCTGAAGATAAAGCCGGATACAGGCTTGTTATAGGTGCAAGATCTGCACTCTTCCTGCCGTTTCATGATCTTGGACTTGTGATAGTTGATGAGGAGCATGACAGCTCATATAAGCAACACGACCCTGCCCCCAGGTATCATGCAAGGGATTCTGCCATTATGATGGCCGCACTCTGGAAGGCAAAAACAATTCTTGGTTCTGCAACCCCTTCCGTAGAATCGGCATTTAATTCATTTTCAGGAAAATACGGCTATGTATATATGGGAGAAAGATATGGAAGGATCAATCTTCCTGAAATAATTATTGCAAATACGAGGGAGGCCTATAGAAAGAAGCAGATGGTCTCTCATTTTACACCTCAGCTTTTACATACTATTGACAATGCCCTTGAAAAGGGAGAACAGGTAATTCTTTTCAGGAACAGAAGGGGATTCTCATCTTATATTGAATGCTCTGAGTGCGGATGGGTGCCTACATGCACGCAGTGCGCCGTAAATCTTACTTATCACAAGGAGATAAACAGGCTTGTTTGCCATTATTGCGGTTCGGCTTATCATATACCGGTAAAATGCAGTAGCTGTGGAAGCATATCCCTCTCAACGAAGGGTTCCGGGACCGAAAAGATCGAAGATGAGATCAAAATTGTTTTTCCAAAAGCCAGGGTCAGAAGGATGGATCAGGATACAATGAAGAACAAAAACTCATTTGAAAAAATAATCTCCTCTTTCGAGAACGGTCATATTGATATTCTTATCGGTACACAGATGATATCGAAGGGTCTTGATTTTGAAAATCTGACTGTTGTAGGGATAATGAATGCCGAAGGTCTTCTCAATTACCCTGATTTCCGTGCAAATGAAAAGGCTTTCCAGATGATGTCGCAGGTAAGTGGCAGAGCCGGAAGAAGACAAAAGCACGGGAAAGTTATAATTCAAACCTCCGATCCCGATAGCAGGATAATAAAGCAGGTACTTAACAACGACTTTAAGGGAATGTTTGAGACTCAGCTTGAGGAGCGGAAACTTTTCAACTACCCACCTTACTGCCGACTCGTAAGGATAATGGTAAAGCACAGGGATAAAACAAAGCTGAACGAGCTGGCTGCCCATCTGGGCAATGAGCTCAGAAATACTTTTGGGACAAGGATCCTTGGACCTGAATTTCCTGTTATATCCAGGATTCAGAACTGGTACATTAAGAATATATTAATAAAGATAGAAAAGGAAAAGCCACTTGCAAGAGCAAAGGAGCTTATAAATAAGGCGGTTGAAAGAACACAAAAAATAAAGGGGGCAGGGCCATCGAGAATAAATATTGATGTTGACCCCTATTGATCCCATTTACCTCACCCACATTTTTCCCCACTTCAGGGAGAGTGGTGGAAGGAATATCTATAAAAAGAAATTAAAGTCCTTCCGTCATGAGGAAGGGATGGACTTCGTCGGGTCAACCCCTATTTATCGGGGTTCGGTTTAGGGAGAGGTATAATAAAAAGTACTATTTTTGCTAATCCATAAAGTCCTTATGAAAATAGAAATATCAAATGGTGAAATTATAGATAAGCTTACGATCATACAGATCAAGCTTGAAAGGATAAGCGATGAATCAAAGCTTGTCAACCTGCGAAGGGAATTTGACGTTCTGAAGAGCGCTGCCGCCGAGATCCTTGACATGAACGACCCGCTATATGCTGCACTTTACAAGGTGAACTGCGACCTGTGGGAGATCGAGGATAATATAAGGGACCTTGAGCGAAGAAAAGATTTTGGAGATGCATTTATCCATACCGCCCGGTCAGTCTATTTTAAAAATGATAAAAGGTCAGAAATAAAGAGGGAGATCAATTCAAAGACCTCATCGGGACTTATTGAGGAGAAGTCGTACGAAAAATATTGAAATGCGAATCGTTGTTATCCGCACTTCGGCAATGGGAGATGTAGCTCTCGCTGCTCCGGTTCTGAAGGCAGTGAAAGACCAATATCCTGATATTGAGACAATTCTCGTGACCAGGAAAGCTTTTAATGCCTTCTTCCGTCAGGACATGTCGCTGATGCTTCTTAATCCGGATTTTAATAAGAGGCATAAAGGATTAATTGGAATAATGCGCCTGTACAAAGATATCTGTGCTATTGGGAAAATTGATCATGTGATCGACATCCATGATGTTCTGAGAACGAAGATACTCTCATTAATATTCAGACTGAATGGGACGAAAGTGAGTGTCATAGACAAGGGAAGAAAGGGGAAAAAAGATCTTATAACAGGTAAAA
>JBBIIS010000099.1:0-3144 GCA_037446375.1 Bacteroidota bacterium
TCAAAAAAAATAATATTTGGATTACAAGCAATGTGAGATAATTATTTTTTTCATATTACGATTGTTTTGATTCTGTCCATGCAAAAATGGAATTATAATTCAAATGCCAAAACTTGTATTTTAAAAAAGGCTATTTCTTAATATTTGGCTGTTCCAGCCCGTAACCTTTTTTCCTGTCCTCAGCTTTAAGAAGAAAAGCGAAAAGAAGAGCAAGCACACCAAGGCTTGTGAAAATCATCATCGGGAGAGTATAATTGTAATTCGATACTGATACTCCGTCAACCATACGCGTTCCTGTTATACACCATTTATTCAGGACCCATCCAATGAGAAGCGGAACAAGCGATAATCCAATGTTCTGAATCAGAAAGATCATCCCGTATGCTGTTCCAAGCTGCTTTTCAGGAATAATTTTCGGAACTGATGGCCACATTGCTGATGGGACGAGTGAAAGGGCAACTCCAAGAAGCATTATCATAACAATTGCCAGTGGAGTCGATGTAAGGAATGGAATTGAATAGACTGTATGAACTAGTATCAGGAGAACTGCACCGATTATCATTATTGTCGCACCTTTTCCCTTTCTGTCATAAATATTTCCGAAAAGAGGAGTAAGAAGAATTGTACCCAGTGGAAGAAGAGCTGGAATGTCGCCTGCAAATTTTTCACTTACATGAAATTTATTGACCATAAGGTCGGTTGCATATTTTATGAAGGGGAAAACTGCAGAATAGAACAGGACGCAGAGGATTGCAATATACCACCATCCCTTGTTCTTAAGAATCTGCCATATATGACTTACCCTGAACGATTCCTCATCATCAACAGAGCCTGACCTTAAAGCTTCATCAGCAACTGATTTGTCGAGCTTCTTGTCCATAGTGGCATAAAAGAAAAATGCAACCATGCCTATGCAAAGCATTATGAGACACACAAGAACCGGCTTCGATACCCCGTGAAGAGCTCTTGCTATTGGAATTGAAGTAGCCATTGCAAGGGTGGTGCCCAACCTGGCAGTTGCCATTTCAAGTCCCATCGCTAGTGCAAGCTCTTTCCCCTTGAACCACTTAACAATAATTTTGGAAACAGTTATCCCCGCTACTTCAACGCCTACTCCGAACGTGGCAAAGCCAAGTCCGGCAATCATTACCTGTGCCTTCCATCCCAGTATTGTATGTCCGTCTAATGAATGAGTGGAAATTGCCCAGTATTTGATTGCAGTCCCGATCACCATAATAATAGTGGCCATTTTTCCTGTGAACCTTACTCCCATCTTGTCGAGTATTATCCCCCCGAAGATTAGCATAAGAAGGAATACATTGAACCAGCCGTATGCACTTGTAAAGAAGCCGTAATCGGCGCTATTCCAGAGAAGTTCCTTCTCAAGCATAGGCTTCAACGGAGCCATTACGTCAGTCAGATAGTACCCGCAAAGCATTGTAAATGCAACCACGCCAAGCGCTGTCCAGCGTGCAACTTTAGAGTCCCGTAGCGTATTTGTGATAGTTTCCATATACTGAATTTGATTTTTTATAAGCGGTAAATGTATCAATATATTTCTGATACTCTTTTCACCCGTCAAAAAAAATAACTTTTTGGCAGAATATTTGTTTTAATATACATATGTGTTATGTCTTTAACCAACCTAATTTATATGGATTTTTATTGAGCATTTTATTTAATAATTTTCGCTCAAATATATTTTAAGCTCAAGTCTGGTGAACCTTGGAGTCTTTATGCAGTAGCGGCTATATAATTTTCCTCAGAGGCTGCAAGGCACTAAGTCTCTCCGGATCAAAAAACCAGAAGAAATAAATTAAGATGGGTAGTTACATATGTCATATTTTTGGATTTGCAATAAATTATTCAGTTATTTTGCATCAGGATAAATTATTTAAAGGAAATCAGGAAGAATGAAGAAGAACGTACTAATAATATCAATAATAGCTCTGAGCCTTTCAGCCTGGGGGCAAAAGCCAGCAGTAAAGTGGTATACAATCCAGGAGGCGGAGAAACTTATAAAGACCGAGCCCCGGCCAATGATGATAGATACATATACCGACTGGTGCGGATGGTGCAAGAAACTTGATGCCGATACATTTTCAAACCCTGTGATTGTTGAGCTGCTTAACTCAAAATTTTATCCGGTTAAGCTTAATGCGGAAGGTAAAGATCCTATAACATTTCAGGGCACAACATTTGTAAATGACGGCAAATCAGGAGCCTCACACCAGCTCGCCATAGCGATGCTAAAGGGACAGATGAGCTATCCGAATCTGGTATTTTTCAATGATAAGATTCAGATAGTCACCAATGTTCCGGGATACAGGGAGGCAAAGGAGATGGAAATCTTACTCAGCTACTTCGCTGATAAACGTTATGAGAAACAAAGCTACGAGGAGTATACAAAGAACTTCAAGGGAAAGTTGTGATTTCAGATTTCGGATTCTAAAGATTAATTTCCGATGATGTAGTTTGCCGGTAGCTGGAGCACCTCGCCGAACTGGTCAACGAGCTTACGGCATTCAAAAAGAAGCTGATCATTCATTTTTATTCTCAATGTAGCCACATCGGGAAGCCTGTAATATAACTTATCATTTGTCTGAACCTTCTCCCCACCAATGAGCGCCCGCGGAATAATAGTTACATCCTTCGTCTTATTAGCTCTCTCCAACTCGGCAGTAACTGATAATCCTGCTGAGGATGTTGCTTGCAGCACTCCCTCAGATTGGGAGAATCTGAAAAGAGTAAATGGCTTTTTAGCGCTCTCCCTGTCGGGAATGAAGGTATAGCAAATTGTTCTCCTCTCTCTTACTGTCTTCCCTGTAAAAAGTTCGGTATATTCCTTTTCCATGCGATTAAGCTCCTCAAGTCCCGCACTGTTTTGAGGATATACGGTCGCCTCACCTGTCAGAATGGAATGTTTCCCGTCTCTTAGCTCAAGAAGTGATTTGGCGGCTTTTTCAGCAAGCTGGTCAAGAGTCAGTATCTTTTTTTTCTCCACAAGGTATGGTATCTTGACAAATGATGAATCAAGTCTTACCTTTCTGTAGGCCGTATCGTTCTGGGTTATAAAATATTCATCAGATCCCAGATCCCTGAATGCCGGAATGGAGACATCAGCGCCGGCCAACGGCATCTGAC
>JBBIIS010000099.1:3154-4685 GCA_037446375.1 Bacteroidota bacterium
CGCTTTTCAGGTAAGCTACCGGATTTATATCAAAGATTAGCCCGCTTCTCTTAAGCTTCAACGCATTCGCATAGCAGCTAGAATTGCTCTCGATAACATAATACTCTGACGGATCTATCTCTTCAGTGGTCATAACCCTTAGCCCCTGCACCGACCACGTTTCTTTCTGGTTTGCTTCAACATCCTTCAATCCAAGCATATCAGCCGCGTATTTAGCATATGGTCCCGGAATAAAGAGCTCTCTTTCAAAATCAACTGTTATATAGAATACTGTAAGTGGAAGTGCATAGATCACGCTTCCATCTCTGACAGAAGACGAATCTCCAAGCGGATAGACCCTTGCTGCTGATTGCATACCGTTCTTTCCCGCTGAACAGGAAAAGAGAAAAATTGAAACGGAAATTATAAACAGAAACTTTGCCAGGTTCTTCATAACAAAAAAATTAAATCGACCTCTTTTTTTTCAATTCAAAAAATGCAGTACTGATATTTTCAGTTATGTCAGTTGCGATAACTGATTCAGGGGATATCGTCCTCACAGCAATGTCACCAGCCATCCCATGTAAAAAAACACCGATAATTGCCGCTTCCGGAGCCTTGTACCCCTGTGAAAGCAAAGATAGAATAATTCCGGTCAGAACATCACCGCTTCCACCCTTTGCCATGCCCGGGTTTCCTGTACTGTTGAAAAAAACATTTCCGTCAGGCAGTGTTACAGATGTATGGGCTCCTTTCAGGACAACCACGCATTTATATTTCTCAGAGAAAGATATCTGCCTCATCAGCCGTTCATATCCGCTGCCGGCTTCCCCGGCAATCCTTTCAAACTCTTTCAGATGGGGAGTAAGTACAGTTCCTGGTTTAATTAAGCTAAGAAATTCCTTATGGGAGCCGAGTATATTTATGGCATCAGCATCAAGAACTATTGGCTCTGAACACCCGGTCAACAGCCTTTTTATTGCTTCTGAGGTCTTTTCCGAAGTCCCGATGCCTGGACCTGCCCCGACTGCAGAAAATATGCCGGTCCCGGTTACCGATGTTATCATTGTATCATTCTCATCCAATCTTACCATTGATTCAGGGACAGCGGCCTGTATAACAGAACAGCAAGAACCCGGAGCGTGGCACGTAATAAGTCCTATTCCTGTCCTGAGAGCTGCCCTTGCGGCAAGCACGGCTGCTCCGGCCTTATTTCTGGAGCCGGCAACAAGCAATCCATGTCCAAAGATGCCTTTATGATCAAATTTTTTCCGCTGCTTAATTATTGGAAATATATCACACTCCTCTGTATAATAATAAGGTGTCCAAGTTTTCTTAATAATGTCAGGATGCAGGCCAATAGGTAAAACATGCCATTCACCTGTGAACTTATATGAGTCGGGAAACATGAATGAAAGCTTCGGAAACTGGAATGTGAGCGTATGACGGGCTGAAATAATATTTTCACTGTCAGCTGACACCGGGTCCTCACCTGGCAGGCCCGAAGGAATATCAATTGCAATAACTTCACAGCCGGTGGTATTAATCTTTT
>JBBIIS010000099.1:4695-11188 GCA_037446375.1 Bacteroidota bacterium
GCTGCTGCAAGCCCTTCAGCGGGCTTTGAGAGCCCCGATCCAAAGATCGCATCGATAATTATATCATCCCGATCGATGCGGGGAAAATCTTCAATATTCTTCAATGAAAAGAAGCTGCAGCCATTAATACTTTTTAGCCTCTCCCTGTTGACCTTCCAGTCAACCGACTCTGATCTTGAAAAGCTTAAATAATGCACCTCTGTACTGTACCCAGAATCTGCCAGTAATCTTGCCAGTACCAATCCGTCACCTCCGTTATTTCCGGGACCGGCAAAGATCAGGAACCTGTTCTTTTTCCTGAATCTGTTAATTATCCACGCGAAGCTCATGCCTGCGGCCCTTTCCATCAGGTCTGATGAACTTACAGGTTCATTTTCAATAGTATACCTGTCAATATCACGGATCTGACCGCTAGTAAATATTTTCATCTGTCAATCACGGTAAAATAATTTACAAGTTAATAAAAATACCGTTTATGAATTGCATTGGTTTCCAATGACAGAAAGTCTTCACATGGCTGCTCTCATTTTTTACTATAAAAAAGATTTCTACATTTGTTTTGGACCCCATTAATGAAATCACATTAAGACTAATCTGTAAATACCTGTCGACATGCTTAAAAATCATCCTAAAGGATTAATAGTAGCCTTCTTCGCCAATATGGGAGAAAGATTCGGATTCTACACAATGATGGCTATCCTTGTTCTTTTTCTTCAGGCTAAGTTCGGGCTGAGTGCCGAGAAAGCAGGAGATATCTACAGCTGGTTCTATTTCAGCATATATGCGTTGGCGCTGGTTGGAGGTATTCTGGCTGATTCAACAAAAAGATATAAGCTTGTAATCCTGGCGGGTATAATAATAATGTTTGCCGGATATGTTATAATGGCGGTTCCGGGAATGACACTTACAATTACAATTGTTGGCCTTTTGACCATTGCTCTTGGAAACGGACTCTTTAAAGGTAATCTCCAGGCGGTTGTGGGACAGATGTACGACGATCCAAAATATGCCGGGCAACGCGACAATGCCTTTATGATCTTCTACATGGGAATAAACGTAGGCGCTTTCTTTGCCCCTTTCGCCGCTACGGCAATGCGCGACTGGTGGCTCAGGCATAACGGATTTTTACAGGATGGAAGCCTTCCTGCTCTCTGTCATCAGTTTATAAACGGGACATTGACGGATACAGCGACATTCCAGCAGCTTGCATCAAAGGCAAACCTGTCGGGGCCGGTCAGTGACCTTGGCACATTCGCAAAAAACTACCTTGAGGTCTTCACAAGAGGCTATAATTATGCTTTTGGAATTGCAGCTCTGGCAATGGTTCTGTCGCTCCTTGTCTATATCTTCTTTAACAGGCTGCTTCCGAACAAAGAGAAAAAAACAGTGGAAAAGACAGAAAAGGTCGACTTTAAGCTTATACCGCTCTTTTCTGCAATTGTTGCCATGGGAGTCGTCGCTTATGGCCTTCATTTCGTACAGCAGGTTGGATGGACATCGGGATTTGCTTTCGGACTCTTCGCTGCATTTATAACATGGATAATACTTACATCAAGAAAAGAGGAGATGAACAGGGTTGTCGCCCTTGTGCTTGTGTTCATAGTTGTGGTTTTTTTCTGGATGTCATTCCATCAGAACGGGCTCACCCTTACCATGTTCGCCCGTGATTACACGGTCAAGCATGTCGGTCAGTTCACATATCTTTTCTTTTCACTTCTCTCAATACTCGGCGTTATCGGATCTGTTGCCGGACTTGTGATACTTGTACAGAAATCATTTGAAACCAATGTAAGGATAGCTGGAGGCATTCTTTTTGCGGCAGCATTCATACTGTCATATTTCAGATTCGTAAAGGCCGGGGATTCAAATCCGATATCACCTGAGGTGTTCCAGTCTTTCAATCCTCTTTTTATTGTCTCTCTGACTTTCCCGGTTATGGGGGTCTTCGCCTGGCTTAACAAGAAGGGTATTGAACCCTCGACACCAAAAAAGATCGGTTTCGGAATGATTATCGCAGCAGTAGGATTTACCGTTGTGCTTATCTCCTCAGTCAGGCTATCATCTCCCCGCCTTCTTGCCGGATCGCCTTTGACCGATATGGAGAGGGTAACTCCTTACTGGCTTATGAGCAGCTATCTGATCCTTACGATTGCCGAGCTTTTTCTAAGCCCCATGGGGCTTTCGTTCGTCTCGAAGGTTGCACCTTCAAGATTCCAGGGACTTATGCAGGGGGGGTGGCTTCTGGCGACTGCAATCGGGAACAAGCTTCTTTTTGTCGGTTCTTTACTTTGGGATAAGGTCGATCTGTGGCAGTTATGGCTCGTTTTTATCTTGTGCTGCCTGGCGTCAGCCGCATTTATCTTCTCAATAATAAGAAGGCTGGAGGGCGCTACAAAATAGTTGCAGATCCTTCTGTTAAATATTTATCACTATTCTGATCCGGGATATATTATTTTCCTATTTTTACCCCTGACCATCCAGAAAACCTGACCAAAATGAAACTCCCAAGATCCACAAAGAACTGGCTTACAATTATCGGAGCCATAGTAGCAGTAATAAATTTCCTGCTTATTATAGTCTTGTTTGTTATTTCCACGATATTCAACAGCGGGAACTCCAACATAGGTCTCTTCATCTACATCATTCTTCCGGGCTTTCTTGTCTTTGGTCTCCTGATGATCCCTGTGGGTATGCTCGCAGAACGGCGCCGCCTGAAAAAATTAATTGAGACCGGCAGGGGGCAGCTCCCTTATCTCGACCTGAACGATCCGAGACACAGGAATGCCTTTTTGATTTTCACAGTGGCAACTATAATAATTCTATTCCTTTCGACACTTGGCAGCTTTAAGGCTTATCATATAACTGAATCTGTTGAATTCTGCGGAACGCTTTGTCACAAGGTAATGGAGCCTGAACATACCGCGTACCAGAATTCACCTCATGCGAATGTAACATGCGTTGAGTGTCATGTGGGTGCAGGTGCAAGCTGGTATATAAAATCAAAATTATCCGGATTGAGGCAGGTATATGCAGTAATGACAAAAACATACCCGACCCCCATTGAAACACCGCTTCATGACCTGCGCCCGGCAAGGGAAACCTGCGAAAAATGCCACTGGCCCCAGAAATTCTACGCCAGAACAATGCAGACCAAGAAATACTTCCTTGCCGACTCTTTGAACACCGAATGGGATATAATGCTTCAGATGAAGACAGGTCCTGAATACGTAGGACTGGGCCTCAGGGAAGGAATTCACTGGCATATCAACCCCAATGTAAGAATTGAATATATATCAGAAAATGACAAGCGTGAGGTGATCAGCTGGGTCAAATATACAAATGTGACTACAGGAGAGGTAACTGTATATAAAAACGGGGAAGCTGAACCGAGTGACAGCTTAATGAAAGCAACATCACCAAGATCGATGGACTGCATAGACTGCCATAACCGTCCATCGCACAATTATAATTCTCCCAATGTTTACTTTGACAAAGCCATGCTGACCGGTGCTGTTTCAAATCAGATACCATTTATCAAGAAGGTATCGATGGGCATCCTATACCACAAATATGCTTCAAAAGACAGTGCCCTATTGTCGATTAGAGACAGTATCACAAAATTCTACAAATCAGCTTTCCCTTCATTTTACGAAAAAAACAGAGATGCAATTAACAGTTCCATTGAAAATATACAAAAGGGGTTCAGCCAGAATACCTTCCCGGCCATGAAAGTTACTTATGCTGCTTATCCCGAACATATAGGTCACATGGAGACAAATGGCTGTTTCAGATGCCATAACGATTCATTTAAATCAGAGAGCGGCAGGGTTATTTCCCGCAACTGCAACCTTTGTCACTCGATAGTTGGGCAGGGCAAACCAGGTTCAATGCAACTTACAAACGTCAGGGAAAGTCTGACATTCATCCATCCGGTTGATATTAATGATGCGTGGAAAGAGATGAACTGCTCAGAGTGCCATAAGATTCCGTATTAATGGACAAAAGGTAAAAGTAAAAGACTAAAAAACTACAATTTGTAACGCTGATGAAAAAGATATTTATATTGCTGTTAATACTTTTTTCAATGAATATGGAAACTGATGCACAAAAGGATACAACTGCTGTCACAAAGCTGTGTGATAAAGCGCCGGTATTTACATGTAAAACCATTGACGGCAGAACGGTCGATCTTGGGAAGCTGTCGGGAAAAGTAATAATGATAAACTTCTTTGCAACATGGTGCCCCGGATGCAATCTTGAACTGCCCGAACTTGAGAAGCATATCTGGGAAAAATATAAGGGAAACGATAACTTTGTACTTCTTGTGATCGGCAGAGAACAAAGCGAAAAGGAACTTGCCGATTTTGCTGCAGCAAAAAAGTTCTCACTGCCATTTGCACCTGATGCTAAAAGAGAGATCTACAGCTTATACGCATCGAAATATATTCCCAGAAATATAATAATAGATAAGGAAGGCAAGATCATTTATCAGAACAGCGGGTTCACATCAAGGGAGCTTGATGAGATGGAAAAGCTTATTGAAGAAAAGCTCAGGTAAACCTGGCAGAGAATTTATTTTAGTATTTCTGTAGTATATCTGTCGGCCAGATCAGTCTGATCCATTTCCAGACCCTGTATGATTACAATCCGGTTCTCTTTCCAGGAAAGAAAGATGTCTCCATTATATCCATCCTTTATTAAATATTTTCCCGACTGCGAAACATCTGGGTCCAGAGTCCCTTTTGCAAGGTAGGCGGTAACGGCCTTCTGCCGATCCTCAGATCTTTTACAGTCAATAATATAAATTGAGAAAGCAATATCCGACAGTTCATAGGTTGCCTTAAAAGCACCTTTAAGAAATTCGTGGCCCAGCACCCCTTCGTTTATGTATGTCTCTTCATTTCTCTTTCTGCCCTGTTCCGGAAAATCAAGAAGTACATTCGGCATTGTTGCTTCACCTGGAAGCGCATCGGCAACCCTGAGAGCAAGGGTCCCGAGCATCTGGATGATCTTTTCAGACCTGGAATTTGTCCTTATCTTTACATAATACCTTCCCTTGAAAAAATTCAGGGAAGCATCCACCTTATATCCCTGGGAGCCAATATTGAGAAAATGGAAGGAAGGAGATTTTTCTGAAGAGTAGATTCCAAAAGCCGCGGTATTGTCCTTGTGCCTGTAGATCTCAACCTTAATTGAGTTTTTCCCCTTTTCATACTCGGTAACCTTAAGCTCCTCGAAGCCAAAGGCCAGATAGTTCTCCGCCGCACCATCAATAAAATCCCAAAGGTTGCCTGGAGTAAAGACCGGGTAGCTTGACAGTTTCCTGTAACCCGGAAGATCCGGAAGTGTGATATCCTGCGAAATAAGCAGGTTTGAGATGCCAGATAACAGGAATAATATGATAACTAAACGCTTCATGATCGGACCTGAATACTAATTGTTATCCGTCTAAATTAATCGGATTTGGAACTTCTCACTTCTCACCTCTTACTTTTCACTTTTCACTACCTATTTTCTGCTATACAATGAAATCAGAGGGTACATTCACGAGTCTTGATACGTCAGCGATCCTTTCCCTAATATTGAATTTGCTTTTACAGTCGACAACGCACGAATCGCAGTTGATACAGGGTGAAGATCCGGTTCCCAGTTCGCCAAGAAGAGAATAAGCCATTTGAATATTCGAATAGCCGTAGGCATACATATATGCTCTCATAAGGTCGGGCACAGGCAGAGAAGAAGGACATTGCCCGTTACATCCATTACAGCCTGAGCAATATATTCCAGGCATTGACCTGGCAGCAATCAGATCACCTTTTTCCTTTTCTGTCATAGTGAGGTCGGCCAGTAGCTTAAGATTGTTCTCAAGTTGATCAAAAGTGGTCATGCCCGGAATTGCAGTCGTAACGTCGTTGTTTGAAAGGGCCCATTTCAGTGCTGCTGTTGCATTAATCGGCTTGGTTTTCTCCTTATCGAGAAAACCTCCTCCGGCCATTGTTTTCATGGCAACAATTCCTATTCCTGCCTGAGCCGCCTTGTGCATGGCAGCATTCATCTCTTCAATATTGTTCATCTTGAAGTTATAGGACGTAAGGATCACATCCCATCTGTCGTATCCTGCTGCAGCTTCAATCACTGCTGCGTTGCTATTATGTGTTGAGAAGCCTATGAACCTTGCCCTCTTCTGCTTTTTAAGTTTCTCAATGGCGTTCATAACAGGCTTGTGTTCAAACATCTCAGGATTGCTGATATCGTGAACAAAAAGTATATCAACATAATCCATCTGAAGGCGTGCGAGGCTGGTATTGAATTTCAGAAGGAAATCTTCACCTGTTGTCCCGGCGGATGGCTTTCCGTCACGCCCCACTCCAGCTGCCTTAACCTTTGTCTCAAGAATTATTGATTTTCTTGGAATATCTTTAAACAGCTTTCCAAGCATTGTTTCATTATTGCCATTCTGGTAAACATTGGCAGTATCGAACATTTTTATGCC
>JBBIIS010000100.1:0-9748 GCA_037446375.1 Bacteroidota bacterium
CTTGAAAGCAAATATAATTCCACTGAGCTGCGCACAATCCAGGACTGGATCGTAAGGCGTGAAATGCTTGGCACTCCAGGAGTAGCCGACATAAACAGCTATGGAGGGATTGTGAAAGAATATGAGATAGCCATAAACCCGGAAAGGCTGAGAGGGATGGACCTCACTCTTACTGATATCTTTGATGCTCTTGAAAAAAATAATGAAAATACCGGAAGTGCATATATTGATAAAAAGCCTAATGCCTATTTCATCCGCGGCATAGGCCTTGTAAGGACACTGGAAGACATTGAAAAAATAGTTGTAAAATCAAATCCTTCGGGTATTCCTGTACTTATAAGAGATGTTGCTTCGGTAAACTATGGTAAAGCAACGCGATACGGATCTTTTGTTGTCGATACGAGCGAAGCCGTAGGCGGAGTTGTAATGATGCTCAAGGGGGCTAATGCCCATAAGGTTATTCTCAACGTCCAGACAAAGATCGCCTCTGTTCAGAAATCACTTCCTGCAGGCGTCACCATAGAGCCCTATCTTAACAGGTCAGATCTTGTTGGCCGCGCTATAGGTACAGTCTCGAGAAATCTTATCGAAGGGGCACTTATCGTAATATTAATACTCGTGCTTCTGCTTGGCAATGTAAGGGCCGGATTAATAGTTGCTTCAGTAATCCCCCTTTCAATGCTTTTTGCGATCTCGCTGATGGGGATCTTTGGTGTTTCAGGGAACCTCATGAGCCTGGGGGCCATTGACTTCGGACTAATTGTCGATGGAGCCGTTATAATAGTAGAAAGTGTTGTTCTCAGGATCTCCGTTACAAAAAGGGATTCTGCCGGTGATTCTGCTCTTACGGCAGCACAGATGGATGAAAATGTGCTCGAATCGGCAAAGAGGATGATGAGCTCCGCAACTTTTGGTCAGATAATTATACTTATTGTATACCTTCCCATTATTGCTCTTGTCGGGATTGAAGGTAAAATGTTCCGACCGATGGCACAGGTTGTAACATTTGCACTTATCGGAGCTGCAATTCTTTCGCTTACATGGGTTCCGGTGGCATCCGCCCTGTTCCTTGACAAAAAAACTGCGCATAGAAGAAACTTTTCCGACAGGATGATGGAGGCAGTTCATAAACGGTTCAATCCTATTATTGGCTATGCATTGAGAAATAAGCTGCTGGTTTCAGCCATGGCCGTTATGCTTTTCATTATCAGCCTTGTAATGTTTAAGAGCCTCGGCGGTGAGTTCATCCCTCAGCTTGAAGAGGGTGATCTCGCTGCGGGTGTCATGACTCTTCAGGGAGGATCGCTCTCACATACTATAGAAAAGGTTATTGCCGCAAACAGAATATTGCTTAAGAACTTTCCGGAAATAAAACACACGGTCTGCAAGATAGGTTCGGGTGAAATACCTACTGATCCCACTCCGATGGAAACCGGTGATTATATAATCACCCTTAAGGACAAGAGAGAATGGACGTCAGCCTCAACAAGGGAAGAGCTCGTTGCAAAGATGGAAGAAAAGCTTATCCCGCTGGCGGGGGTAAAATTTGAATTTCAGCAGCCCATACAGATGAGGTTTAACGAACTCATGACAGGCGCAAAACAGGACGTTGCCGTGAAAATTTTCGGTGATGAGCTTAGTGCACTTGCCGAAAATGCTGCCGGAATTGAAAAAATAATTCAAAATGTTTCCGGTGTTCAGGATATCAATGTTGAAAAAGTTACCGGACTGGCCCAGATACAGATCACCTACGACCGCGACCGCCTGGCCGAATACGGTTTATCAATCGGCGAAGTTAACAGGATACTGAGGGCAGCATTTGCCGGTAGTCAGGCAGGCGTTGTCTATGATGAAGAGAAACGCTTTGGTATGGTAGTTCGCCTCGATAAGGATTACAGGCAGAGCATAGACGATGTTAAGAATCTTTCGGTTGCCCTCCCGGGAGGAGGACAGATCTCATTCGACCAGATTGCCACCATTGAGGTCAGATCGGGTCCGGCCCAGGTCTCACGGGAAGATACTAAGAGAAGGATCACTGTAGGCTTTAATGTCCGGGGAAGGGACGTTGAGAGTGTAATCTCCGAGGTATCAGGGAAGATCGATAAGAATATTAAGCTTCCTGCAGGATACTACATCACTTATGGCGGGCAGTTTCAGAATCTTGAGGCAGCAAAGGCCAGGCTGTCAGTTGCAGTTCCGGTGGCTCTTCTTTTGATCTTCGTCCTTCTCTATTTTGCCTTCCATTCCGTCAAGGAGACCCTTATTATATATTCGGCGGTCCCGATGGCTGCAATAGGGGGCGTATTTGCCCTCTGGATTAGAGGAATGAACTTTTCAATCTCCGCAGGGGTAGGATTTATAGCTCTGTTCGGGGTTGCCGTACTCAATGGGATTGTATTGATAGCCGAGTTCAACAAGCTTGAAAAAGAGGGAATTACAGATATTACGGAAAGAGTTCTTAAGGTTCTGCATACACGATTGAGACCGGTTATTATGACAGCAGCAGTAGCATCGCTTGGATTCATACCTATGGCCCTTTCTACATCGGCCGGAGCCGAAGTCCAGAAACCACTCGCAACTGTTGTTATTGGAGGACTACTCACATCCACAATACTTACCCTCATAATATTACCGATATTTTATATTGCATCCGGATCGGACAGAAAAAAATTTAAATTCAGTATGAGATCAAGGAAAACACTATCACTTATTATTATGCTCATCGTATTGACCCCTTTCTTTTACAGTGCTTCATCACAGGATATAACGAGGATAGGGGTGGACGATGCGGTTAAAATGGCTCTCGATAATAACCTTCAGATTAAATCATCAGCCCTTTCTGTTGGCGCACAGACAGCCCTTAAAGGAGCCTCGTGGGACATTGGCAAGACAAACGTTGGATTAGAACATGGCCAGATAAACTCCTTTACTAACGATGATAATATAAGTGTGACGCAGACTATCTCATTTCCAACAGTTTATATTAACCAGTCGCGACTTGCAGGCGCCAATATAAAGAGCAGCGAATGGCAGCTGAAAGGTACGCAGCTTGAAATAGCCACCCAGGTAAAACAGGTCTATTGGCAGCTTGTTTATCTTTTCACAAAATACAGGCTCCTCGTATATCAGGACAGTCTGTTTTCCGGATTTATGAGGGCAGCTGAGCTAAGGGCAAAATCAGGGGAAACAAACCGGCTCGAGATGATAACTGCCCGGTCGCAAAGCCTTGAGGTAAGGAATCGCATGCACCAGGTTTATTCAGATATAGGTATTGTCTCCAGGAAATTCAGGACACTTCTTAATTCCGACCGGAACCTGATGCCTTCGGATACTGTTCTCAGAAAAGCTGGTACATTACAGGCAACCGACAGCATGGCAATAAGGCATAATCCATCTCTGGGATATATGGTCCAGCAGATTGAAATATCACACATACAGAGGGCGCTGGAGCTAAGTCACCTGATGCCTGATATAAGCTTTGGGTATTTTAATCAGTCGATAATCGGCACACAGGATGTGAATGGTGCTCCAAGAAGCTTCGGATCAGGTGACCGATTTACTGGAGTCCAGGCAGGGATATCAATACCTCTCTGGTTTTTACCATATTCTTCAAAGGTGAAGGCGGCAGAGCTAAGCGAAAAGTCGGCAGCAACTCAGGCTGAGTATTTTTCAAAATCACTTACAGGTGAATATTTTTCACTTCTTGATGAGTTCAAAAAATACTCAGAAAGCGTTGAATATTACATACAGCAGGCAGTCCCCGAAGCGGAACTTATTATAGAACAGTCTACAAAAAGCTATAAGGCCGGTGTTATGGATTATCTCGAATATATTCTGAACCTTAACAGAGACATTGAGATTAAGCAAAACTATCTGGATGCTCTTAACGGACTGAATCAGGCTATTTTGAATATTGAATTTATTACCGGTAAAACATTATAAAAAGAAAATCATGTCAAGAAGTTATATAATAATCAGGCTAACTTTTCTTTTACTGCTTCCATTGATTATATCTTGCGAAAGATCAGCAGGTAAAACGGAGGTCGTATCTGCCGGGATTATCCCCGACTCGATAGTTGAGTTGCGCTCCGATCAGATCAGGCTTGCTGGAATAGATACCGGGAGCATAGATATGCATTATCTTTCAAATACGCTGAAGGTGATTGGCAAAGTTGCTGTTCCGCCACAGAATTTTGTGACAGTTTCAGCACCGTTGGGTGGATTTATAAAGACTACCAGCCTTATTCCCGGAAACCCTGTTGTAAAAGGCCAGACACTGGCAGTCATTGAGAACCAGGAATTTGTGAATCTCGAGGAGAGTTATCTTGAAACCAGGAACAAGCTCGAATATGCAGCTGCCGAGTTTAAGAGACATTCAGAGCTTTATAAGGAGGAGGTATATTCCGAGATGAACCTACAGCAGGTCACTACTGATTACAAAAGTCTTAAGGTACAGCTTGCGGCCCTTGAGCAGAAGCTTGCACTGGCAGGCCTCGATCCGAAGTCATTGAATGAAGACAATATTTCGAGAACTGTCAAACTCATCTCTCCTATCAGCGGATTTGTTAAAACTGTCAATGTAAATGCAGGAAAATCAGTCTCCTCAACAGATGTCCTGTTCGAGATAGTGAATACCGATAAGCTTTATTTAGAACTAACCCTGTTTGAAAAAGATGCAAGTAAGGTTGCCGGCGGGCAGAAGGTCAGCTTTTATATAAATAATGAGACTGAAGTGCACGATGCGGAGGTTTATCAGACAGGAAGATCGGTTGATGCTGATAAAACTTACAAGGTATATGCTCTTGTAAGAAGCGGCTGTCAGAATGTATTGCCCGGGATGTATGTGAATGCAACCATTGAGCTCTCAGGCAGGAGCGTAACAGCACTCCCTTCAGATGCCGTAGTGAGCTTCGATGATAAGGACTATATTTTTACATTTCTCATGAACAAGCAGGAAAAGGGAGTTGATTTCACTGAATACAGGATGGTTGAGGTGCGTAAGGGAATTACCGAAGGGGGCTTTACTGAGATCAGTTTTCCTTCCGGTTTCATTATCACAGGCGTAAGAGTTGTTTTAAAGGGTGCCTATAATCTTCTTTCGGCTAAGAAAAATGCAGGGGAGATGGCCTGCTAATTCTTTTTCTTTCTTCGTGCTTTCTTTTGGCATGTAAAAGAACCGAGGAGCGCACCTGAGCTACGAGCTCGACCAAGTCAAAGTAAGGAGAAAATAAGATTTATTTAAAACACCCCCTTCAGAGACAAATAAAAAGGGGCAGTATCCTTCGCAGGTCCTGCCCCTTTTTCATGGATTTTACCCAGAGACTATTTTACCAGTAACTTTGTAGTAAGGTTTGTGATGCTTGTATGGATATCCTCCATCGGAGTAGGTTTGCCACCCCTGTTATCCTCTTCAACTATCATATATTTATTCCCGGCAAGCTCCCTTGCAGCAATGATACGATGAAAGTCAATTACTCCTGCGCCAACCGGTGCGAAATCCTTAACACCTTCCGGTGCAAAAAACGGCGCCTCTTTTGTAAACATATCTTTCATATGGAAAAGCTGGAATCTGCCCGGATATTTCTTGAATATCTCTACAGGGTCCTGACCTGCCTTGGTGACCCAGAAAAGATCCATTTCCATTGTTACAAGATCCTTGTCAAGTTCCGGAAGAAGAATATCATAGTATGGCTGTTTCCCTTCAATTTTTGCAAACTCAAAATTATGGTTATGATAACCAAACTGGATGCCGGCGGCTTTCATAATCTTACCGACCTGATTCCAGTCTTCAGCCATTTTCTGCCAGTTTGAAAGAGGTTTGCGTGCTTCAAGTACCACCCATGGCTGAATGCAATACTTCGCCCCCAGCTTTGCATGATCCTCCGCCATCTTCCTGGCGTTCTCGAGGGTAATTCCTGCAGCCTCAACCTGTGTGTGACTGCTGAGGATCGACATGCCTAATCCTTCCACAAGCTTTTTAAATTCAGCAGGTTCATAACCATAAAATTTCCCATCCTTATAACCTGCCAGTTCAAGATATTTGTAACCAAAATCCGAGACTTTTTTTAGCGTTCCCGGGACATCTTTAGCCATTTCGTCGCGGATTGTATAAAGCTGAATGCCAATCCCGAATGTTTTTGGATCAACACTGGCTCCGGCAGAAAAATCCGATGTTCTTCCCGAAGGTGCGCTTCCAAATGAATACTTTGAAAGAACCACTGCTCCCACAGCGCCTGCTGCAGATATCCTCAGGAAGTCTCTTCTAGAACGTTTCTCTTTCATATTTTTTATTATTTACAATTTATATTACAAAAACAACTATCCATAAGCTGAAGCTCAAAACTAATACCGGAAAAGATAATATGTACCAGATTCCTCAAATTTATTTTAACAGGGTCGTGCGATACGCAATAATCTGATTTAATATCTTTGACAATCAAACGGCATTCTCCGGACTATGTTAAAGAAACTCATTACAACATCAGATGGATCTCACACAATTTATGTGCCTGAACTTAATGAGCATTTCCATTCAGTAAACGGAGCTGCAGGAGAATCAATGATTGTATATATCCGGAATGGATTCGATTTCTGTAAAAATGATCCTGTAAATATTCTGGAGATTGGTTTCGGCACCGGGCTTAATGCGCTGCTTACATTAATGAGATCCCTAACCGGTGAGAGAAATGTAAATTATACCTCAATTGAGAAATACCCTCTGGGGAAGGAGATCACGGATAAGCTCAATCATTATGCCTTTGCAGGGGACAAAGGGGTATTCCTTTCAGATCTTATTCATTCGGCACATTGGGATATCCCTGTGAATCTTAATGAAAGATTCACTCTTTTAAAGTTAAGGGCCGACTTTCGTACAGAGAGATTGAAGGGCATGTTCAACCTTATTTATTTTGATGCTTTCGGACCCGATAAACAACCGGAGATGTGGAGTGAGGAACTCTTTAGAAAGATTTCCGATTCCACGGTACCCGGAGGCGTATTTGTGACCTATTCAGCAAAGGGAGCTGTGAAGAGAGCCTTGAGATCATGCGGATTTGAGGTATCGCTTTTACAGGGCCCGCCAGGGAAAAGGGAAGTCATCAGGGCAATCAAAAAAGATTAAAATGATCCCATTTCCATTTTTCATATCCCCAAAATATTATCTTTGCGGAAACTTAAATTAAATCATCAGATATGAAAATCAAACAGATGCTTGTATTGTGTACAATAGTTACTCTTGTATCATGCGGGAAAAATGCTATTACCGGTACTAAAATAACAAATGGCACAGATTCACTTTCCTATGCTTTCGGCGTCAATATTTACAATTCTCTCAAACAGGACAGTATCTTCCTGAATCCTGCAGTAATTGCAAAGGCTATGATGGAATCTGCAATAGGCAAGGCAACAATGGATGATAATGCTTCAAGGGGTTTCATTCTTTCGTTCATGAATAAAAAAGAGCATGCAAAACAGATTAAGGAAGCGTCATTAAATAAGGAAAAATACAAGGCTAACATTATGCAGGGTGATTCATTCCTTCAGAAAAACAAGGAAAAACCAGGCGTCGTTGTTACAGCTTCAGGCCTTCAGTATAAGGTGATAAAAATGGGGACAGGTCCAAAACCAACTCCTTCTGACCAGGTAAAAGTTCATTATACAGGTACTCTTATTAACGGAACCAAATTTGACTCTTCAGTTGACAGGGGACAGCCTGCACAATTTGTTCTTAGCGGCGTTATTAAAGGATGGGTCGAAGGGCTGCAGCTTATGCCCGTAGGTTCAAAATTCATTCTCTATATTCCTTCCGAACTTGCGTACGGTGCAACCCAGGCAAGCGAGATCATCAAACCTTATTCAACACTTATCTTTGAAGTTGAATTACTTGAAATAAGCAAGAAATAATATGAGATCTGCCGAGATACACACCCCGAAAGGGATTATGAAAGTCGAGTTCTTTGAGGAGGATGCCCCCGCTACAGTTGCCAATTTTGTCAAACTTGCCAGCGAAGGCTACTACGACGGACTTGCTTTTCACCGTGTGATCCCCGATTTCGTGATCCAGGGCGGATGCCCTTATTCAAAGGATATGAACGATCCAAGAGTAGGCAGCGGTGGCCCGGGATACAGCATCAAATGTGAACTTACTGGTAATAACCAGTACCACGACAGGGGCGTACTCTCAATGGCTCATGCAGGGAGAAATACCGGAGGTTCTCAGTTTTTTATCTGCCACGGAAGAACAAATACAAAACACCTCGATCGTCAGCATACCTGCTTTGGTAAAGTTATCGGTGGCGATGAGGTTATTGATCAGATAAGAAAAGGTGATAAGATTGAAAAAATAGTAATAATCGAAGGTTAATCAATATGCCATACGAAATAACAGGAAAGGTAATCGAGGTAATGCCGGTGATACAGGTGAGCGATAAATTCCGGAAACGTGAATTCGTGCTCGAAAAGAAAGAGACCGGCGGAGCAGCCGTATTCATCGATTATATCAAGTTCCAGCTTGTCCAGGATAAGTGTGATCTGATAAATGAATCATTCATCCACGATGAGATCAAAGTATGGTTCAATATCAGGGGAAATAAATGGGAACGTGAAGGAAAAGTCAACTACTTCACTAACCTGGATGCCTGGAAAATAGAACGGGCATCTTCGCCGGGTCGCGAACAGACTGAAAGCAAAGCACCGCGAACGGAGAACTTCCCTCCTGAAAATGAAGAATTGAGCGACCTGCCTTTCTGAAATTATTAAGGGATCCGTCATGGGTCCCTTTTTCTTTTAACAAACTTTGTATTATATCATCGGTTCTTCCTTCCTTTCTTGATTTTCTTTTGATAATATTGCTGCTGATTTCTCACTCTTCATAAAAAAAATAAAACAGGTCCATGTCAAAATATATTCTGCTAATTGCATTTGTCATTCTCTCAGCTGATTCCCTTTCACAGGAGATAACTTTTGATCAGTCAGCCGGAAATGCAAGACTTTACCAGCTACCATGGGACAGGATTATCTTACCTGCCGGCAACCATATCCTTTTTGGCTATGAGAGTGCTGAAAACCATTCACTCGATGCGGCATTATCCCCCGACGGAAAATGGCTTGCTGTTGAGGAAAGAACAAGCATAATGTTCCTGAATACCGAAACGGGGAAAAAGGTCTTTTCCCTCTCTAATAACAGTCATCCCGATCTTTTGGGAGGGATGAACACATATTCAGGCATAAGATGGGACATCGGGCCTAACGGAACGGCTGTTTACTGGAGCACTGTTGGCAAAAACAGCAGATCGTTCATTGTAGCAGCGCTGTGGAACGGAGAGACAGCAAAGATCACAAAGCTGTATGAGTATAAGACAATTCCACCGGCCACCCTCGCTTTGCCAAATGAGTTTATAATTACAAGGGAAACATCGGGAGCTTACCTTTTTGTTGTCCTTAATGGCTCTAACAGGGTCCTTAAACAGGATATGAACAACTCTGAGGTTATTTGGATCACGAACCCCGGCGTCGCTCCATACGGGATCACAATGGCGGCAGGAAAGCTTTATGTGACCAACTGGGCAGGACGATATCCCGGCGAAGGAGACAAAAATGTTGCGGGTGTTCCTTGGGGAAAAGCAAGGGTTGACAATGAAAAAGGAGGTGCAACAAGAGAAGGTAGTGTCACAGTTATCAATCCTGTAAATGGCAAGGTAATAAAACAGATAGTGACCGGGCTTCACCCAAATGATATAGCTTCAGATTC
>JBBIIS010000100.1:9758-11070 GCA_037446375.1 Bacteroidota bacterium
TTGTTTATGTGACAAATTCAAACAGTGATAATGTAAGCGTAATTGATACACGTAAAGATGCAGTGACCGAAACTATAAGTATCAGGCTGCAGCCGGAAATCAATAATTACTTTGGAGACTCACCCAACGGGCTCTGCCTTTCCAGGGATGACGGAACACTATATGTCGCAAACGGGATGGACAATGCCATAGCTGTAATAAAACTCGGGAAAAGGGCTTCGTCAAAAGGGAAGCTTCCCCTGAGTAAAGTTCTTGGCTTTATTCCTACCGGAGCTTATCCATCTTCAGTTTGCATCTCAAATACAGGTGTCCTGTATATATCAAATCTTGAAGGAGCGGGAATTACAAACTACGCTATCGATAAAACAACAAATAATAAGATTTATAATTCTCACAGAATGTGGGCATCGATTTCAATTGTAAAGGCACCGGAGATCAAGGAGATTCTGGCCTACACCGATACAGTTATTGCCCTGAATAATCTTTCAAGAGCTATTTCAGCCAGGGAAGAGCCCAGAGAAAACATTGAACCAAAGCCCGTACCTCAGAGAATAGGTGAACCATCTCTGTTTAAACATGTCCTGTACATTATAAAAGAAAACAGAACCTATGATCAGGTGCTTGGCGATATGAAACAGGGCGACGGTGATCCGAATCTCTGCATTTTCGGCGACTCAGTTACTCCAAACACCCACAGCCTGGCCTCCGGGTTCCTTCTGCTCGACAACTTTCATGTTTCAGGAAAGTGTTCAGCCGAAGGACACCAGTGGACAGATGCCTCAATAGTAACAGATTATATTGAGAAGAACATGAGGGCATGGTTCAGAAGCTATGCCCATGTTCAGACAGACGCACTTGTCTATTCGCCTACAGGCTTCCTGTGGGATAATGCAGTAAGAAGCGGGAAAAAAGTAAGGATCTATGGAGAGGCTTCCGAACCTCAATTTCCATCGCCGACAACATGGACAAATGTCTATACTGCATTCATGAAAGGGGAGAAAGTTGAATTTAAGAATAAGACAACAATAGATCCGGTAAGACCATTGCTCAGTGAAACATATCCCTCCTACGGAAACCACGAATTTCCTGATATAATGAGGGCTGATGCCTTTATAAAGGAGCTTAAGGATTTTGAAAGCTTAGCCGGCGACCAGCTTCCCGACCTCATGATAATGGCCCTGCCAAATGACCATACAGCCGGAATTCGTCCGGGCTCCCCTACTCCACGAGCAATGGTGGCCGATAATGATGTTGCGCTTGGACAGATTATTCAGGCGGTTACAGAAAGCAGATTCTGGGCAAACACGGTCAT
>JBBIIS010000101.1:0-11038 GCA_037446375.1 Bacteroidota bacterium
AGATGATCAACTATGTAGCACGCTGGATCGATTATGGTCAGTTCAACGGAAACTTAAGCAAGGATGCGTTATACAATTCATGGACCCCAACAAATCCGGGTGCCAGATTGCCAATGTATGACCAGAGCGCTATTTCACAGTACAACTCAACTGCATTCGTTGAAGACGCTTCATTCCTTAGACTGAAAAACCTCAGACTGGGCTATACTTTACCTCAGTCAGTTCTGAACAAGCTTAATATGAAGAGCATAAGAGTATACTTCCAGGTATCGAACCTGTTTACTATAACCAAGTACAAGGGACTCGATCCAGAATACAACTCATCAGGAATGTCAATGGGTGTTGATCAGGGCTCATGGCCGACTCCTAGGGAGATATCATTTGGTTTAACCCTTGGAATCTAATTAAGACTGTTTAATCAAAAACAAAAAAATGATATGAAAAAGCTATCAATTATATCGGGCATATTGTTAATGGCCCTGTTTGTTTCATGTTCAAAATCATTTTTGGACCAGGTACCGCAAGGGTCGACGGCCGATAATGTTTTTTACAATGAGAAAGGTATTGGTGCCCTTCTTACAGGTACTTATGCTATGGTACCCGGAAGTGCATTGTGGACTATTTCCTGGGGCGCTTCAATTACCAACTGGACCTATGGTTCCGTTGGAGGTGGCGATGCCTACAAAGGCTCAACAAAAACTGACCAGATTCCTATTAATGAGATCGAGCAGTGGCAGGTTTCTACTACAAACAACTATCCTGCAGAAAAATGGAGACTATGCATTGGAATGGGTGTAAACCGTGCAAACACGGTTCTGAAAGTCATTTCAGGGACAACCGGCCTGGCCGATGCTACAAAAACCGAATTTGTGGCTGAAACAAGATTCCTCAGGGGTCTGTTCTATTTCGAATCATGGCTCGTATTCGGCGACAAAATTCCTCTCATAGATGAGACCAAGATCGATGTTGCCAACACTATCAGCAATGTGAATGCTCCGGGTGCCGTTCTTGCATTCATTGTTGCAGATCTGCAGTATGCAGCTGATAACCTTCCTGCAACCCAGGCTCAGCCTGGACGTCCGACAAAGTATGCCGCTATGGCTCTCGAGGCCCGCGCATACCTTCAGGTACTTGATTATACCAGTGCAGAACCATTGCTTGATGCAATCATTGCCAGCGGTCAATATCATCTTATGCCTAAGTTCCACGACAATTACGCTGTTGCCACAAACAACAATGCGGAGTCGATCTTTGAAATACAGAGAAGTGTAAACGATTATAATGAGTCTCTGAATGCTGAAGCCGGAATTGGCCTTAACGCTCCTCAGGGTGGTGATATTGGTACATGCTGCGGTTTCCATTGCCCATCACAGAACCTTGCAAATGCATTCAAGGTTGATGCAAACGGATTACCACTGTTTGATACCTATAACACTACCGACCTGAAAAATGACCATGGTGTACCTTCAAGCGCAGTTTTCACACCTGCAACTGACCTTCTCGACCCACGTATCGACTGGACAATGGGCCGCAGAGGCATTCCTTATCTTGACTGGGGTATCATGCGTGGTGCAGACTGGATCCGCGACCAGACATGGGGCGGTCCGTACCTGCCATCAGAAAAAACATTCTTCAACAAGGTAGACCGTAACACAATGTCTACCACAACAGGATGGCAGACAGGTATTGATGCAAATAACATCCGCTATATCCGCTATGCACATGTACTTCTCTGGAAAGCAGAATGCCTTGCAAACAAAGGCGACGGTGCAAGTCTTACAGCAGCTGTTGGCCTTGTCAACCAGATCCGTACAAGGGCTGGCAACCAGGTGGTTATGGGTAAAGTTAATATCACACAGCTTCCTCCGTCAGTATATCCATGGGGTGCCCCTGGAGACGTAGACTTCACACAGCCAGCTGCCAACTACAAGATTGGTACATATACCTCTTTTGCAAGTGCAGCAGACGCTATGAGAGCAGTTCAGTGGGAAACACGCCTCGAATTTGGTACAGAAGGAATGCGTTTCTTCGACCTGCGCCGCTGGGATATAGCAAACCCGGGCAGTATGAAAGCAACTCTTGATGCTTACGCAGCTGCTGATATAAGAGTCAGATCAGAACCTTTGGCTGGTGCAACATTCTCTGACAAGGCTAAATATATGCCTGTTCCTCAGACACAGATCGACCTGGAGCCTGGTGTTCTTGTTCAGAATACCGGTTACTAGCAGATTATTATTCAATATTTAAAGGCTGTCGCTTTGCGGCAGCCTTTTTTTTTCAACACTAATTGCCTTTCCTCCGGTGCGGGCCTTGAATTATATAATTTTTCCAAAGGTACTTTTACATGAATGCTGTCTCTTTTGCCCTCCGGATAATCCTGTCTATACAGGATCAGCCATTTTGTTCCATGGATAATTGAATGGCTTGTCTGCTTATGAATTTCCTTATAAGAATGGTAACAGTTCAGTCAGATAGATTTCACTGAACCGGGTTCCGGCTTTCCCCCGGGCAGGGCCGGAGGTTAAGAAACAGATTTTAACGCTGGTTTATCAGAGGAGCAATTTGCAGGGTGACCTTCGCAGCAGGCCTGATTACTGGATCCTTACCGTGTCGCCATTAACGAATTTATATTGATGGATCTCCTTGCAGAGCTGACATTCGGAGAATGGTGAATCAGGAGATATATGTGAGGTTTCAATGTAAATTGTTCTGTTTTCTATTTTTAGGAATTTCAGCTCCCCGGTATATATTTTTGAGATCGTTAGCTTCCCGTTCTTATTAAGCATAATAAGGTGCTCTTTCAGGGGTATTCTGTGTCCTTCCATTGTAAATATGGTCACTATGGCATCCGGCTTATTATCCTCATCAATTTCACCGATAGTAAAGTATGCAGGATCTAAAAGAGATCTTGTGTCTCCGGAGACATAGACAACAAGACTGGTATTTGTTTTATTTTTAACAGGATCCTTCAGCTTCTCCTTTATGAAATTCTCAGCAACTTCAGCTGCCTGTTTCTTTATCTTTTGAATTGCCTTTGGACCCGATGGATCCTGCTTGCAGCCAGCCATAAGAGCGGCGATAAAACAAATATAAATGTACTTTCTCATAGCTTTTATTTAAGTCGTTTCAAAAGTAAAAAAAAAATTGATTAGTGATATTATTGTATCTTTATTGACCAGAAATTTTTCAATTCTTTTGCATTATGTTTTCTGAAACTGTCATACTGGCAAACGGGCAATTTCCCACACATAATATTCCTCTCGGCTGCCTGAGTAATGCAAAAGAGATAATCTGCTGTGATGGTGCTGCCGAGGGGTTACTGAAATTTGGGATTGAGCCTTTGGCAATTATTGGAGATTGCGATTCACTCGATCAGCAGATTGCCGATAAATTCAAAAACAAAATATTCCGATATAAAGAGCAGGATACCAACGACCTTACAAAATCGGTGGCCTGGTGCTCGGAACGGGGCTACAATGATATTGTTATTCTTGGCGCTACAGGTAAGCGTGAAGATCATACAATCGGAAACATATCGCTTCTTGCTGACTATGCCCGCAAATTAAAAGTAGTGATGGTTTCTGATTCAGGAATTTTTCATCCGGTACTTAAGAGTACATCCTTCGACTCAAGCGCAGGTCAGCAGGTATCGGTGTTTTCAATCGATCCGGAAACTGAGATCACATCTGCCGGACTCAGATATCCTCTTAGAAGGATGAAGCTGACAAACTGGTGGCAGGCTACCCTTAATGAGGCAACCGGAGACAAATTCAGCCTGGAATTTACTGGTGGTCCTTTGATAGTATTTCTGGCTTTCATCTGATATCCCCGGCCCTTCGCAAGGCTCCGGGCCCCCTGAAGGGGGTCTAATACTGTTACATATAGCAGGATTGCACTCAATTATTCTGAGCCGGACCCCCTATTGGGGGAAGCCCCGGTTTACCATGGCCGGGGGTAGTCGCCTTAACAAGGTTTATAAGCTGCACCCTGCTCTTTACGTTGGTCTTGATATAGATCCTGTGGGTATGATCCTTGACGGTTTGGAGGCTGATAAATAGCTTTGCAGATATCTCCTTATTGCTTAATCCGTTGCAAATTTCCCGGATTATATCTGATTCGCGGGGAGTGACTTCAAAAGAGGTGCGGAACTCATCGAATGTGATATCCCTTGCCGGATCCTGCCTATACATCGAAAGTACCATACCATAGCTGAAATAGACCGGCATAAAGCAATTACCGGCAAAAAAGAAGAAAACAAAGATCATACCCCTGACCGGATCATCATTGTAAAAAACAAGAGCAATGCATTGTAAAACCATAATGATCAGGAGGGAAGATGAAAAAATCCACCTCTCGTATTTATGGATCAGACTCTTGCTATGGCCCGGAATAAGTATATAAAAGGCTGAGACACAGGTATAAACGATATTCAGGCTGATGAAGAAATACCTTATTATCATTTCGGGATTTGCAACACCACTGCGGGTCATAAATAATCCGATTCCCGTAAGTATCATGAAGTTTAAAATGAGGAACAGCAGAATAAACCAATTGCTCTTCGTCCTTCCGCTAATCTCGCGCGAAAACCTTGTCAGCATGAGCCATGCGAAGATCAGGAAGGGAAGTCCAAGGAGTGCAGAGATGTTTGAGAATCTGGAAATAAGATCCGCAGTGACAACACCCTCAAGGAATGATTTAATGACAACCTGCCCCCAGATTCCATAAAAGCCGAAAGTAAAGATAAAGACCTGGAAATATAGCAATGGGGTAAAATAGTCTGCCTTGTATTTATTCCTCAGTCTCGTTGATAAAACTATACCCGTCGCAGCAAAGGCGGTCGACAGGATGAATACTGTATATACAAGTAGACTGATCATTCAATAAAGTTAGTAAAATGTAATTAATAACGCCGTGGGAGTAAGAAGTCAGAATCAAAATGAATAAAAGAACCAGTGGGGGCTCACAGAGAAAGAAAGGACTTTTGTAATTCTGTGTGCTTTGTGTGTACTCCGTGTTAGTTCTTCTTTTGCTGGCATCAGCATCTGATTTCAGTCGACAACTTAAGTAGTGAAGAGCAAAATCACTACTATGGTATTAAAGCGAACCGGCAAATGTGTCATAGATTTGATTCATAAATCAAAACAAACACAAAATGGAGACAGTAAAAAGACAATACAGGTTATTCCCGAATTTCGGCGACAGCTTTGGAACCGGATGGGATGTTATGATGGACAGTTTTCTGAGGCTTTTCCTTCTTGTTATAATACTTGCTGTTATTGCTTCACCAATTAAAGCAACGCATTTACATTTTAATCCTTCCGACTTTAATTTCCGGCACTGGGACATTGGTGATTTCTTTAATTTCGGTACTTTCGGGATCCTTGCCGCATTCTATGGATTCTTAGGTTTGCTCTACGGATTTCTCGTGGCGCCTGTTTTCAGCTACGGCGGAAACCTGATGTTTGTTCAGTCGGTCCGGCAGGAAAAGGCCGACTTTGAATGTCTTATAAATGGGTTCCGTGAAAACTACCTGTCTATAGTTCTTGCCAACCTTCTTGTAACAGCGCTGATAGTTCTGGGCCTTTTTGCCCTCCTGGTTCCGGGGATAATAATCGCATGCAGGCTGGCTTTTGTATCATACCTTGTGATGGACAAGAAACTCGATCCTATTGAGGCAGTCGAAACAAGCTGGAGAATGACAAGAGGGCATGGATGGACCATCTTTTTCATGGGTTTTACATCAATATTCATCTTCATATTCGGACTGCTGCTGCTTATTATAGGAGTTTTTCCGGCGTGCATCTGGATCGGTAGCGCATTCGCTTCTCTCTATGAGTCTGTTCTAAGGGCAAATGAAAAGCCAGCTGAAGCAGAAATTGTTCAGAACTAAAGTCTGATAAGTAGCCGAGATATTTCTGCAAAGCTGTTATATTTTATCAGAGGTTATAGCCTTTGTTTAGCTTAGCGTGAACCTTTGTGTTCCTTTACTCTTTAGTTTTACGGAACTTACCACGAATGGACACAAAGGATTTCATCAGGGTTCACAAAGGTTCCTTAACACTTTTCAGAAACCCACCGGATCAACAAACCGGCGGGTTCTTTTGTTTAATATACAGGATACACTGTATTAAGAATACAAAAATTAGTAATTTTATATCCATATTTAAATCCTTTAAAATTATGAAAACCAGAACTCTCTTATTTGCGATCCTGATCCTGATAATCCCGGTTTCAACTTATGGACAGCTTGGCGGGCTGCTGAGGAAAGCATCAAGCAAAGTTATGAATACCGTTGGAAAAGAGGCCAACAAAGAGGCTAACAAGCAGGCTGATTCTGTGATTCAGGCTAAGACTCAGACATCAGTTGATAATGCTGTGGATAAGCAATTCCAGAATAATCAGGGGAACCAGAATGATAACAACGGAAGTCAAAGTCAAAGCAGCGGGAGCCAGGGCAGAGGCGGATTTAAACTGGGTTCAGTTTTTGGCGGCGCTGATATAAAGCATAACGAAGAATACAGCTTTGATGGACGAATGTATATGCAGATGGAGACCTATGATAAAAAAGAGCCTTCTAAAGTTGACTATTTCATCTATTTCAATCAGAATATCCCAAATGCCGGCATTGAGTTTAAAACAGTCGCTAAAGAGGGTGACCAGTCAAAGCCAATGGCAACCGTTATGGTATATGACAATGAGAACAAATGTTTCATGATGCTTATAGATAACGATGATAAGAAAACTGGGATTATTTCGACAATGCCAAGCGATTCAGCATTGAAAGCACACACTTATCAGAAGACAGGAACAAACACAGAAACGACCCCTCCTAGCATTGTTAAAACGGGTAATACCAGGGTAATAGCAGGGTACAAATGTGATGAATATAAGATCACCGAGCAGAATAAGAAGGAATATGCCCTTGTCTGGATGACAAAAGATCTTAAGATCAAAGCCGATAAAAGCAACTGGTCAAAGGCAGGGATCCCTTCATATTACAATTATCCGGGATTTGAAGGAAGCAGCATGCTTGCAATGGAATCGTACGATGCGAACAATAAGCTGGCCATGAAAATGGAAACCAAGGAGATTAATCAGAATTATCCGCATAAAATATCAGCAGCCGGCTATACCTTCATTAAAATGAATTTTAATCAGATGAATTCGCCACAGAATAAGAAATAAGCAGAAGAATCTTAATTCTGGAAGGAAGAGGGTGTCTTAGCGAGTCATCCTCTTTTCTTATAAGACTTTTTTAAGTTTAGCGAACCGGAGGAGCAGCTTCTTTTTACCGTCCTTTTCAAAATCGACAAGAGCCGTCGTGTTGGGAGCCTCGCCCTCGATCTCAATTATCAGGCCGTTGCCAAACCTTTCGTGTATCACGCTGTCTCCTTCTGAAAATGAATATGGATTTTCGGCTGAGGCAGAATCATAGCTGACGGAAGAAGGCCTGCTAATTGTTTTATTAAACTTGTGAAACTGTTTTGGAACCGCATAATCTTTTGGATCTTCCCTCAGGGCCTGATTAATTGAACCAGGCTTAAGGGAGCCCGGAGATGATTTTACACCATTCTGAGGGAACTCAACGTACTTCTGATCGATCTCTTTGAGGAACCTGCTCGGGTTGCTGTGTTCAAGGTTGCCCCATTTGTATCTGTTGAGCGCATAAGTGAGAGTGAGAATTCGCTCCGCCCTGGTGATCGCAACATAAAAAAGCCTTCTTTCCTCTTCAAGCTCTCTCGGGCTCGACGATGACATGGGAGAGGGGAAAAGCGTATCCTCCATTCCCGTTATGTAAACATGAGTGAATTCCAGTCCCTTTGCAGAGTGCATTGTCATCATTGTAACCCTGTCATTATCATCTGCTTCGTCAGTATCCTGGTTGGTCAGAAGGGCGACATTCTGCAGATATGATTCAAGTCCTGTCGACTCACCATTTGTTTCAGACGCCTCTGTAAATTCCTTTATGCCATTCATAAGCTCCTCGAAGTTCTCGAAGCGGCTTACCTCCTCCGGCGATTTCCCGTCCCGAAGCTCCCTCATGATTCCTGATCCGGCGGAGATTTCGCGTGCTAATGCATAGGCATCTGATTCTGATACCTTTAGAGAAAAAGCTTTGACGAGATCGCGGTATCCGGCAAGCTTCCTGCAGGTGCCTGCATTAAAATGCTGCTGATAGCTATCTATTGATTCCAGTACTTTCCAGGGCGATATATCAGACGCAGAGGCGATCTCAAATATTTTGTGAATTGTTGTGTCACCTATTCCACGCTTGGGATAATTGATCGTCCTTTTCAGCGCCTCCTCATCTTCAGGATTTATTACCATTCTGAAATAAGCTAGGATATCCTTTATTTCTTTCCTTTCATAGAATGAAAGTCCACCATATATCCTGTACGGAATATTTTTCTTCCTGAGTGTCTCTTCAAATATCCTCGATTGCGCGTTCGTCCTGTAGAGGATCGCAAAATCTGACCAGTTGAGCTGGTTGGAGTACTTAGCATCAAATATATCTGATGAAACCATAAATCCCTCCTCAGTATCTGTCATTGCCTGGAGTATCTTTATCTTTTCACCCTCCTCCTTTTTTGAGTAAACGACCTTCTCGATGCGGTTTGCATTATTTGAAATTATGGCATTTGCTGCATTTACAATTATCTGAGTTGATCGATAGTTCTGCTCCAGCTTGAAGAGCCTGTATTCCGGATAGGCGTTCCTGAATTCAAGGATATTCTCAATTCTTGCACCCCTGAAGGAATAAATGCTCTGGGCATCATCTCCCACAACGCAGATATTCCTGTGCGATGCTGCCAGCTTTTTAACTATCAGGTACTGCGAGTAATTGGTGTCCTGATATTCGTCAACAAGTATATAGTCAAACTTATCCTGGTATTGTGAAAGAACCTCAGGAAAGTCACGCAGCAGAATATTTGTATTAAGTAGCAGATCGTCGAAATCCATGGCGTTCGACTTGAAGCAGTGAGCAGCATATATTTTGTAGATATCGGAAAGGAGCGGCATGCGTGCGGCTTTATCACTCTCTGTCAGCTCCTGGCTTACAGCGTACATGCTTGCAGTTATCAGATTGTTCTTGGCGTGTGATATCCTTGATGAGACCACCCCCGGCTTGTAAACATCATCGTTCAGATTCATATCCTTTATAATCGAACGGATAAGGCTCTTGTTGTATCATAAATAGTATATGTCGATCTATAGCCAAGCCTGTCGCTTTCCATTCTGAGGATCCTTGCAAAGACAGAGTGGAAGGTCCCCATCCACAAAAATCTGGTTATCTCCGGACCTGCAATTGACGAGATCCTGTTCTTCATTTCCGCGGCTGCCTTGTTGGTGAAGGTAAGTGCCAGTATCCTGTTTGCCCTTACCCCCTGCTGCAAAAGATAGGCTATTCTGTATGTGAGTACCCTCGTTTTACCTGCACCGGCCCCTGCAATCACAAGCGATGGCCCGTTTGTATTTATAACAGCTTCGCGCTGGGCCTCATTAAGTTCATTTAAGTAGTTGTCTGTCATTTAATTAAAAAATTCCGGTAATACGGGCAAGCGCAAATTTAATAATTAGGTGTTTATCGGGTTGATATGCTCATAAGTAAATAGGGATTATTTATTAACAGAGGAGCCTGACCGGATTACTGACCTCATGAATCTCATCAGATTTTCTTATTATTGTGTAGAAATATACCAAAGGATTTCAGAATGCGTTATAAAAACATAACCGGAATAGCCTTGCGTCACGTCCTTACATTATTAATATTCCTGATTTCCTTTGCCTGCTATGCCCAGCTTACATCACCGCTGGCAAGCGCGGTCAGGGGGACAATTTATCCGGTGACAACGGGCAGGTCCGATCCCGTATTTATTTTCTGCAACAGCACAGGTAATCAGAAAGGATCTATTCAGGCAGCCAGCCCCGGAGGTACCTCACCTTACACATACACATGGTATAGCTGGAACAATACTTCAAAAAGCTTCATCGACTCAATAACGACAGAATCTTCAGTTGTGACCTCCACCCTCTCAGCTCTAAGCGGGGGAGGATATAAGGTGAGGATAACAGACGGAACGGGTTTTGACACAAGTCTGTATGCCTGGCTTCAGATCGACAAGCCATATTCACTTGCGAAGCTCCAGAATTTCACATGCGATTATGTTGCACTTAACGGAACCGCCGCCATCGATACATTCTATTATTACGATCCGTCGAACGGTGCCGGTGTCAGGCTGAAGAATGCCTATTCATTTCTATGGTCATCTGATCCCGCTTCGGCTATCCCATATCCAAGCATTGATCTTAATCCGGTCACATTCTCACCACCGCTCGAAGATGTGATTTACAAGTTACAGGTAACAGATAGTTTCCTCTGTTCTTCGGAATCAACATTTCCTTATACTTCAATTCACGTCAAGGCCGATTTTACAGTTGATCCCAACACCGGGGATGCCCCGCTGAAGGTAACATTCACTGATAAGTCCATCAGAGGATCGGTTTACAAATGGTATTTTGGCGATGATTCAGCCTCCTCACTAAGGGATCCGGGGATTCATACTTATTACAGACCTGGTGAATATTCAGTCAGGCTTATTATTGAAAGCACTCTCCATTGTATTGATTCTATGAGGTACGACATGATAACGGTCAATCCATCGGAACTTAATATACCGAATGTCTTTACTCCAAACGGGGATGGATTTAATGACAATTTTATTGTTGAGTCCAAATCACTCAGAACAATTAATGTTGAGGTATTCTCGCGAAGCGGAATGCGGGTATATTATTTCTCAGGAGAGGGTCAGGCGCTTGCCGACTGGACCGGCTGGAACGGAAATGTGAACAACTCATCAGCAAAAGCTGCTCCCGGAGTATACTATTATGTTATCAGGGCAACCGGATGGGACGATATTGTTTACGACGGCAAGGTATACCGGGGATTCGTTTACCTCTACCGATAGGAAGGCTGTAAAGGCTGTAGATGCTGTAAAGGCTGTAGATGCTGTAAAGGCTGTAGATGCTGTAAAGGCTG
>JBBIIS010000102.1:0-4608 GCA_037446375.1 Bacteroidota bacterium
TAAGTATCTTATTCATCTTTTCAGGAAGTTCAACTGTAAATCCTTCAGCCAGCTGCATTACCGGACCAATTCCTTTTACAAGATTTACCCTTGAAATAGTAACAGGCATTACACCTTTCGTATCGAACTGTGATGAGAATCCGCCGCCTCTGAAATAGCCTATGTCGGCTGCCGGCCATTTTGTTGCTTCGAGGCAGGCCCCAGCGTCCTTTGATGTGATCTCCCAGAATGGCTTGATAGCCGGTTTTCCGGATTTTGTCTGTCTGCCAGAGAAATCGAGCGCTGACGCACCTGAATTGATAAGGTGAATAATACCGTTTGCAGCAAGCCCGGCTGGCTTTATTTTTGTGACGCGCTTTATTGCATCCGGGCTCCAGTATGTGCGGATATCGGAGAACATCTGTGCCGTATTGGTAAGCAGATACCCAAGGAGCATGGGAACTCCGTTCATTGCATCATTTTCGGTTGCAACTATATAGGGAGGCCTGATCCCGTTCCAGTCGAATGATGAGCAGAGGATGGCTTCAAGGAAGTCGCCGTTAGGCATGTGGTCGGTCCACTGGCGCTGACCCTGGAAACCTGCGAGCAGAGCATTGTGTCCGTGCGACTCTTCTCCGAAACCAAGCTTCTTAAGCTTCGGATTGCCAACCATAAGATCGCGGGCGATAAGAGCCATCTTAACAACAGTCTCCCATTCCGCATCCTTCTCTTTCCTTGATTTTGGCTTCGCATTTATATCTATCCCTTCAACACAGTATTTTTTTGTCCAGGCAAAAGCCTTCCTATACTCCTCCTTGTCGAAAATCTCCTCATTCAATCTTCGGTTCAATTCTGACAGGTCGATATATTCGTTCCTCATTCCGAGGTATTCCTGGAAGAACTCTTCCTTGACTATCGAACCGGCTATCCCCATTGAGACAGAGCCCATAGAGAGATAAGATTTCCCTTTCATGTAGGATACCGCAAGGCCGGCTTTTACAAATCTTAATATCTTTTCACTTACATCTTCAGGAATCTTCTGATCATCAGCATCCTGAACATCACGACCATAGATGCCAAATGCAGGCAGTCCTTTCATTGTATGTCCTGCGAGGGCTGCTGCGAGATAAACAGCACCGGGTCTTTCTGTTCCATTGAATCCCCAGATAGCTTTCGGCATCGCCGCATCCATATCGACAGTTTCAGATCCGTAGCACCAGCAGGGTGTAACAGTGAGGCTTACAGCAACTCCGGTCTTTCTGAATTTTTCGGCACATTCTGCTGCTTCCGCAACACCGCCTATGCATGTATCGGCTATTATGCATTCAACAGGTTTCCCGTTGGGGTATTGAAGATTCGATGAGATTAGCTTTGCAGCATTCTTTGCCATCTGCATTGTCTGATCCTCAAGGGATTCCCGAACTCCGTTCATCCTGCCATCAATAGCGGGCCGTATCCCTACCTTAGGAAAATCACCGATCACCGTTCTGTAGCCGTTATTGACCTTAAGTTCAATGCTTGCCATATTTTTAAGATTTAAATTATTGATAATGCCGATTCTGTTCTAACAAATATATTGTTTTTTTCTTTCATTAATCCCTGTTGTAAAACCATTTAAATTCCTCTGTTTTTCTATGTGAATATTTTGAACCTCACCCATTCCCATACCTTAAATTTAAGCTAGTCTTTATACACGCTCTTTTAGTGCATTATTCATAATAAGTGGTTTCATAACGAAGCCAAATGAACAATAATCTGAAAAAAAGAACGGTGCCTTTTTGAGTCACCCTCAATATAGCCTGGTAAATCTCAGATGCCCTACGGGCAGATATGCCCTAACTAGCTGCAACAATCCAACCAATCTTGTTATGGCCCTTCCCTTAACCTGAAGGGCAGGAGAAAGGAAGGTAAATAAAACTAATTTTAGTACCTTTGAACTCACAAAATTCAGCGATGGGAAAGAGGAGGAGATTACCGGTGTGGCTTAAGATGCAGAGGGCAAGCGGAGAGAATTATTCACGGGTGAAGCAGCTTGTTACAAGGAACAATCTTCATACGATCTGCACCAGCGGAAACTGCCCTAACATAGGAGAGTGCTGGAACGCAGGAACAGCAACTTTCATGATACTGGGCGATATCTGCACGAGGGCATGCAAATTTTGCGCAACAAAAACAGGGAAGCCACTGCCTCCAGATGCCGGGGAACCCTCACGACTGGCAAATTCAATCAGAGACCTTGGATTGAAGCACTGTGTTATAACATCGGTCGACAGGGATGATCTTCACGACGGTGGCGCTGCCTTCTGGTCAGTGACCGTGAGAAAGGTAAAAGAGGTGAATCGTGGTACGACGATCGAGACATTGATTCCCGACTTTGACGGAAAACCGCAAAATATCCAGATGGTAATTGATGCCGGGCCGGATGTTATTTCTCATAATATAGAAACTGTACGCAGGCTTACTCCGCTTATACGGACAAAGGCCAGATATGATATAAGCCTTGGAGTTCTCCGGTATATTGAGGAGAATGGGGGCAGATCAAAATCGGGGTTCATGGTTGGACTGGGAGAGACTGAAGCCGAAGTTTATGAAACAATTGCGGATATCAGGGCCACAGGTTGCCGGATACTTACGATCGGACAATATCTTCAACCGGCATTTGATCATATGGAACCGGCGGAATATATAGAGCCGGAACTTTTTGAGAAATACAGGAGATCAGCACTTGACAAGGGATTTGAATTTGTTGAGAGCAGTCCACTTGTGAGGTCATCTTTTCATGCTGAAAGACATGTAGAACGAGGAGAAAATTGATTATCTTGGCTAATTGAAAATAATATTTTTTACTTGATATATAGTGTTAAATTTGAGGATTTTGGACTGAAAGATTATAAGGAGACGTGGGATTATCAGGAGAGGATCTTTCAGAATATTGTCAATAAAAAGAAGGGAAATGCCGTCAGTGAACCTGGTTCTGATGAACCGGGTTACGGCACTTTGATTTTTGTTGAACATCCGCATGTATATACGCTGGGCAGAAGCGGATCCGAAAGCAATCTCCTGCTGAACCATCTTCAGCTTCAGGCTAAGGAAGCTTCATTCTACAAAACAGACAGGGGAGGTGATATAACTTATCATGGTCCCGGACAGATAGTCGGATATCCGATCTTTGACCTCGAAAAGCTCGGGATAAGCCTTAAGAGGTATATCTGGCTGCTCGAAGAATCAGTTATTAAGACTCTTCATGCCTATGGAATTGCCGCGTCACGGCTTGAAGGAGCGACCGGGGTATGGCTTGATGCTGAGAAACAAGGCAGTACAAGAAAAATATGCGCAATCGGTGTAAGGGCAAGCAAATTTGTAACTATGCACGGATTTGCTTTTAACGCTAATACGAATCTTGAATATTTTAATTATATAAATCCGTGCGGTTTCACTGATAAAGGCGTTACTTCAATGGAAAAGGAGCTGGGTGTTAAGCAGGATATGGCAGGTGTAAAATCGACATTGAAAGAATGCCTCCTGGAGATATTTAATCTTCAATGGATAAATTAAGAAACTTAATGGAAAGAAGATGGGTTATAAAGGAAAAGGGTGATTCAGTAGTTGTGAAGCAACTTGCAGATTCTCTCGGAGTATCGGTTTCACTTGCAAACCTGATGGTCCAGAGAAATATCACGTCCCCGGGCGAGGCCAATTCTTTTTTCAAGCCCTCGATGGGCTATCTGCACGATCCTTTCATGATGAAGGACATGAATGTGGCAGTAGACAGGATCTCCTCAGCTATCAGTAAAAATGAGAAGATTCTCGTTTATGGCGACTATGATGTTGACGGTACAACAGCTGTCGCACTGATGTATTCATTCCTTAAGCAGCAGTATTCAAATGTACTCTATTATATCCCCGACAGGTATAAGGAGGGATACGGAGTTTCACATATTGGGCTCGATTATGCCCACGACAATAATTGCAAGCTTGTAATTACTCTGGATTGCGGCATAAAGGCAGTTGAAAAGGTTAAATACGCAAGATCAAAGGGGCTTGATGTTATTATATGTGATCATCACTATCCGGGCGAGGAGATACCAAAAGCCATAGCAGTACTTGATCCGAAACAACCCTTCTGCAGCTACCCATACAAGGAGCTTTCGGGATGCGGCGTCGGATTCAAGCTTATCCAGGCTTTTGCAAGGGTGCACGGTATCCCTTTTGACAATATTACCCAATATCTCGACCTTGTTGCAGTAAGTATAGCATCGGATATTGTTCCGATTACGGGAGAAAACCGTGTTTTGGCCTATTACGGGCTTAAGCAGCTCAATGAGTCACCACGGACCGGGTTGCGTGAGATTATAAAGGAATCTGAAGTACACAAGGAACTTGCAGTTGAGGATATAGTATTTAAAATAGGCCCCAGGATAAATGCCGCTGGCAGAATGGAAACAGGCAGCAAAGCCGTTGACCTTCTCGTTTCAAACGATCCGAAGCTCGCTGCAGAGATCAGCCGCGAGATAAGCAGCTTCAATACTGAGAGAAGAAGCGTCGACAGAACAATTACATCAGAGGCGATGAGGATGATATCTGAGGACCCGAGGAGTGTCAATGCGAGAACAACGGTCCTGTATAATC
>JBBIIS010000102.1:4618-10922 GCA_037446375.1 Bacteroidota bacterium
CTGTGGAGGAAAGGCGTTATCGGAATTGTGGCATCGCGCCTAATCGAAACCTACTACCGGCCGACCGTTATCCTTACTGAATCAAACGGATTTGCCACAGGCTCGGCCAGGTCGGTTCTGGGTTATGACCTTTACCAGGCTATTGAAGCATGCAGCAACCTTCTGGAGAGTTTCGGCGGACATATGTTTGCGGCAGGACTGACCCTTAAAAAAGAGAATATTCAGCCCTTTAAGGATAAGTTCGAGAGTTATGTTAACAATACGATCACAGAGGAACAGCTCGTTCCTCAGATCATGATCGATGAGGAGCTCTCCTTTTCAGAGATAAACGAGGATTTCTATACGGGGATGAACCATTTCCAGCCTTTCGGACCTGAGAACATGTCGCCGGTTTTCGTTTCAACCCACGTATTCGACAGCGGAGCAGGAAGAATGGTAGGTTCGAGCGGTGAGCACCTGAAGCTTGACCTCTGCCAGGAGTCAACAGGTACTAAGACTTTCCCGGCTATCGCATTCGGACAGGCAAATCATTTTGAATATATTAAATCAGGCAAGCCCTTCGATGTCTGCTATTCAATAGAGATTAATGAATTCAGGGGGCTCAAAAACCTGCAGCTCAATGTAAAAGATATCAGACCTTCTGATCTGGAAGATAAAAGATAAAAGGCAAAAGAACGAAGTCGAAGTAATAACCGCAGAGGACGCGGAGTAAGAAAAAAACAACCGGATAACGCAAGCTTACCGAGCCAATGGCTACTGAATGACAGCGCGAAGCGCTTCATGACACGAAGCAAACGGCCTCAGACCTTTTATAGCCTGAGCAACAACTGAAATTTAAATTCATCAGAATATTTATAATTGATTCCATCAGTTCCGGAAGAGGTTATGCCATACTTGAATCTTAGTTCGGCCTTTTTCCAAGGATCCCATCGGACAACAATATATGTCCGGCTGCCCTTTCCAAAGAGAGCAGGTACACTGAATCCATAAAGAATATCATTCTCCCAGGCATAAATCCCTGTATAGTATGATCCTGTTGAAAATATCCCGTACCTGAACCAGATTGAAAGCGGGATCTTATTGAATTTCAGGGATATATCCTGTGTCAGTGACAGACCGCTTTCTCCCGAAGGATATAGTTTTTTCAGGTCTGCCCTTGTTGTCAGTGTCAGTGCCTCCTGAGTGATATACCTCATCTGGAATCTGACAGTATGTGTTGCTGACTCAGCTGGCAGTGCCATGCCGGTCTCCCTGCTTTCATCAATTGCGGATGACCTGTATCCATACAGGATCTCGAAATTCAGCTTGTCGGATGGGAGATATTTTAACCTTACCTCATGGCGGATTGAAGTAGAGGGGGCGCTGTTTCTGTAGCGAAGCCACGGATATATCCTCAGATCTGATCCGCCATTCAGGAAAAGGAACCTGGCGGCTTCAAAGGCAAAGCTTCCCGTTAATTCCGTCTCACTCCCTGAAGAAGAATTCGTTCCCGGTCCACCTCCATGAAATGAGATGAACCCGGGTGAGTAGTTTCTATAGATAAAATTAATTGTCAGCCTGTCGCAAGGCCTGAATGCCAGGTTCTGAACGATGCCGTATTTTTTTCTGCCTTCCATTGCAAATTCGCCTGAAAAGATAAAGTCTCTGACAAGCAGGCTGTAATATCCTGAAAGAATCAGATTAGTCCTTCCTGTAAAATCATAAAGATCGGCCGGTCCACCTCCACCTTTTGCAAAAGGGGTTGAGAACCTGTTTCCGGTAAGTATTATTCCTGTATTGAGGTTCCTGAATGAGTGGGAGATATTAAAGCCGAAAGCCGATTCCCTAAGGTCATCTTTCTTCATGAGCGATGAGGAGGTATTGTGAATACCTGTTTTATAAAGACTTACTATCTGAGGGTTTTCAATCCCTGATGAATCTGAAAGTGTTGCATCTATCCTTAGCGAGGAAAGGAAGAATGATATGTCAGTGCGGGCCGCCCCTGTAACAACTGCGATCCCCCTGAAGAAATTATTTTCCTCCGCTGATGTGTGCGGCTTTATCTCATCCCGGCCCGACATGTTGAACGTGGAAGATACGGAACTGCCATACAGGGCTGATGTGTTAAGTGCCACACCCTGGCCAAACCTGGCGGAATAATCACCTATAATTATTCTTTTGAAAAATCCTTTGCCCTTCCAGGCAATGTTTACTGAAAGGTAGTCAGGCATTGGAGGGTGACCTGATAGAAACTTCTCTCCCTGGTCTTTCTCAATTGTTATGCCACCTGATAATTTTCCTGCAGAAAGGCTGTACCTCATTAACATTTTAAGAGGCGAACCTATTGATGATATGTCGGAATTGCCTGGCTTAAATCCTATGTTTGTGAGAAGTGTGTGGTGCAGCCTTACTGTATCACCTGACTCCCGGATGTCGCCTGAAAGGGTAATAAAGGGCATGATCATCCTGGTAATTTCCTGGTCGAATCCGGGGATATTTGCTATCTCATAAATTGTTAAGATCCTGCCATTCTTTCTGACATATTCGCAGAGGATCTTTACCTGGAACCCGGTAAGGAAGAAGAGGCGGCTCACCTCCTTTTCGTCGGCAGAGTTTAAGGCAACGGGATCTTCAAGAAGGGACCGGAGCATATCGGCAAAGTTCTCGGCACCCTGCTGATCATTCTCATCCGCTGCAAGCTCTTCCGCAATTGAAGTAATGACTCCCGACTGCTGTCTCTCCTGGGAAAACAGGAAGGATGTAGTCGTAATTAGTAAAAATATTAAGAAATACTTCAGCATCACGGATCTTCAGTTTGAGTTACACAGAGTTCCACAGAGCTCAATAATGACGTTGTATTCGACCAAAATGCCAATTCTGTACCCGCAATCAAGTTTTATATCCTTATAGGTAATAGGAGTCGGTTGCCGCCTTCTAGCGTGAAGACCTTGCTTTTCAAGTTCAGAGGCAAGGCATTCCTCGTAGGCTGATTCAAGCGGCCCGGGTCCTGGATTTTTATGCACCTCATTGGCACATCCTGTAAATCTTCTGGTAATTTCATTTGTATTCATATTTCTTTCTTCTGTGTCATTTTGCCCCTCGGTGGTACTCAGTGTCTCTCTGTGTAATGTTTTTTGCATTTTTACAGTACGTCTGCGTCCTTTGGGGTTATAGAATTATAAATGTTAATGAAACTGAAGATGTTATTCCAAGCTTGTCGTGAGTGGAGAAGGAGATGTCGATTATGGCGGGTTTGATTTTGTAGCCGAGTCCGAAGGTGAACGAAGAATGCTGTGTCCTAATCCTCCACGAAGCCAGAAAGATTTGGATAATTCATACTCGAAACCCGATCTGAGATCTACAGAGCCTCCTGATGTTATCTCAAGCTCCGTTCCTGCAAAGAGGCCCTTCCCGAGAACAGCGCCGGCACCAGTTCTGAGAGAGGAAACCATATCCCTCTTCCTTATCGAGCCCGGGACAGGGTTAAAGAGATGGACGCCGATTTTTAAATTTTTATTTACAGATAGAATCAGCCCGGCTTCAAAGGTTACAGCCTGATGGCCGGCATACTCGCCATAGGTTCTTTCAGTGAAGTAATCGAGCTGAATGCCGGCAGAGAGGTTTTCCGATACGGGTAATCCGCAACCCAGGCCGGCCATCTGCCTGTTATAATCCCTGTATCCGAAATGTGAGTATATTACGCCTATGGATGTTCTTCCCGCCGGGAGGCTGATTGCAGAGGTACAGGTACCAAGTTCGGGTATTCCGAACCTGTTTTCATAGTTCGCCCCGAAAACCACTCCCCTGCGATGGGCAAGCAATGCCTGATTATGAAACGCTGACCAGAAGTCGGCCTTCATAACGCATACGTACGCCATTCCTGCCTGTCCGGCTCCGGCCGGCATAAAATGCGGATCACCCGCAAAGGCGGTTGCAGATAAAATGGCAAAACATACTGGAACAGATATTTTTTGCAGCGGGAACAACTGTTTCCAAATACACCTTCAATATACAAAAAAAAGATCAATCCCGGGGTAGAATTGATCTTTTTTTCTCTGTGTTTCTCTGTGAACCTCAGTGATCTCTGAGTAAGTTCTTAGATTTCACAGAGTGACAAAGAGCAGAAACAGAGGGGAATGACTAGTTGGTCTTATAGTCGTATCTGACGTTCTTAAGCTCTTCATTAGCCTGAACTATCTTCTTCTTGAGACCCTCCTTGAACTTAATTATCTCTTTCATAACGGACTCATCACTCAGAGCAAGTATCTGTGCTGCCAGAATTCCGGCATTCTGAGCTGCATTTACTCCAACTGTGGCAACAGGTATTCCCGGAGGCATCTGCAAAATTGAAAAGATCGAATCAAGTCCTTCGAGAGATGCTTTTATCGGTACTCCAATTACCGGGACAGGCGTCATTGATGCAATAACCCCGGGGAGATGGGCAGCCATTCCGGCTGCTGCAATAATTACCTTTATTCCTCTTCCGGCTGCATTCTTTGAAAATCTTTCAACCTCTTCAGGCGTTCTGTGGGCTGAGAGTGCGTTGATCTCAAATGGTATCCTGAAATCATTCAGGATTTTGGCTGCAGCCTCCATTACCGGCAGATCGGAAGTGCTTCCCATTATTATACTGACTCTGGGTTCCATAACTTCTATTTTTAAATAACACTAAGTTAAGGACAAAAATAAGCTTTAATTTCATATTTTCGCAGTGGCAAAATTTACAAAACGGGCTGAATGAAAGAAGTACAGGTTCTTGATAAGAAATTCAGGGAATTTATTACAGAAGAGGAAATTAATAAGAGGATTGATATCCTTGCAAAAAAGATCAACAGCGATTATGAAGGACGTGAAGTTGTTTTCCTGGGAATACTGAACGGCGCTTTCCTCTTTGCAGCGGAACTCTTTAAAAGGATAAATATAAAGGCACGCATATCATTTGTAAAACTAGCATCATATGAAGGGACAGGTTCATCCGGAACGGTAAAGGAGCTTATCGGATGGAATGAAGATATCAGTGGTAAGGAAATCGTTATTATTGAGGACATAGTTGATACAGGCAATACCCTTGAAAGGATCTTCCAGGAGCTTTTTATGCGCAAAGTGGCCGGAATAAAAGTTGCCACTCTTCTTCTGAAACCCGATGCCTACACAAAGAATATTCCTGTCGATTATGTCGGCTTCAGAATCCCGAATGATTTTGTGGTAGGTTATGGTCTTGATTATTCAGGGTATGGAAGGAACTTTCCATCATTATATATATTGTCTAAATAAATATTCTATTATGTTAAATTTTTTGATTTTTGGCCCTCCGGGATCGGGCAAAGGAACCCAGTCAATCAAGCTTGCTGAAAAATTCCACCTAGTGCACCTGTCGACCGGTGATATGCTTCGCGCAGAGATAGCTGCTGGCACAGAGCTTGGTAAAAAAATGAGTACAATCATGTCGAAGGGTGAACTTGTACCTGATGAAGTTGTTATTGAGATGATAGCTGCCAAGATAGACGCAACAAAAGGTTTCAGAGGCTTCCTCTTCGATGGCTTTCCGAGGACAGTAGCACAGACGATCGCTCTTGAAAAAATGCTCAACGAAAGAAAGATGAAGATCGATTCAATGCTTGTTCTTGATGTTGATCATGATGAACTTGTGAAGAGGCTTATATTAAGGGCTGAACAGTCGGGCCGACCCGACGATAAGGATCCTGCTGTTATTGAGAACAGGATCGATGTTTACAGATCAAAGACTGAGCCAATAATAAACTATTGCAGGGGAAAAGGTCTTTACAGCCCTGTAAACGGTGTCGGAAGCATTGATGATATTTTTATCAGGCTTTCAGAGCAGATCAAGAAAGTTATTAAATAGCCCTCAGTGGCCCTCTGTGCAGGTTTTCCCTACTTACACAGAGAAACACAGTGCAGACACAGAGAAGAAATAAAAAAGATGCCGGATTCCAATTTTGTCGATTATGTAAAGATCTATTGCCGGTCCGGACACGGAGGAGCAGGGTCGGCCCATTTCAGGCGCGAGAAGTTCGAACCTAAAGGGGGACCTGATGGCGGTGACGGCGGAAGAGGAGGCCATATTATTTTAAGGGGAAACTCACAGATGTGGACACTCCTGCACCTTAAGTACCGCCGGCATATATTTGCTGAAAACGGAGTAGGCGGTGGAGCTCAGCAGAGTACCGGGGCCTCCGGGAAGGATGTTATTGTAGAGGTTCCCCTTGGGACTATTGCCAAAACAGAGGATACCGGTGAGATAATCTTTGAGATAACAAACCAAGGTGAAGAGAAGATCCTTGCAAAAGGAGGAAGGGGCGGGCAG
>JBBIIS010000103.1:0-6720 GCA_037446375.1 Bacteroidota bacterium
TCAATAATTTTGCTATGCGTAACTTCTTCAAACTGAAGGATTGGAAGCCCTACCCATCAGGTGACGGACAGTCTATAAGTATAAGGGCCCAGTCGAACGGACGGATATATCAGTCTTACAACGTTTCATTCGTTGAACCCTGGCTTGGCGGAACAAAGCCAAATACACTCAATATTTCCGCATATCATTCATTGATGACTAACGGTCAGAAGAAGGGAGAGGACGGACGTCAGTCGATGACAATCGACGGAATTTCTGTAGGGATAGGAAAGAGACTCGAATGGCCTGACGATTATTTCTCAATCTATGGTGAGGTCAATTACCAGAGATACAATCTTTATAACTATACTGTTTATACATTCCTTTTCGATAACGGAATATCAAACCTGTTAAGCTTTACGGGCAGGATTATGAGGTTTTCAACAAGTCCCAACCTTATTTTTCCGAGAAGCGGATCATCATTCTCTCTTTCTCTGCAGCTGACTCCACCTTATTCGCTTCTATCAGGTAAGAATTATACTAACCTCACAGATCCTGAAAAATACAAATGGATTGAGTTTTACAAGTGGCTTTTCAAAGCCGACTATTACTTCCCGCTTGCTTTAAACAATAAGCTTATTCTTAATGCAAAATATGCATTCGGCTATCTTGGGTACTATAATCCCCAGATCGGACCTTCACCATTCGAGAACTTTTATGTCGGAGGTGATGGCATGACAGGATACAGCCTTTATGGCCGTGACGTTATTGGTGCAAGAGGGTACACTAACGGATCACTTACACCTGTCGATCCCAACAAACCCACTGTTTTGTCGGGAAACGTTTATTCAAAGCTCACACTTGAACTGAGATATCCGATAACACTTAATCCTCAGGCAACTATCTATGTTCTTTCATTCCTCGAAGGAGCAAGGGCATGGTATTCCCTTAAAGAATTCAACCCGTTCCAGCTGTATCGTGCTGCAGGGGTTGGGATAAGGGCAAACCTTCCTATGTTCGGATTGCTTGGTGTTGACTGGGGCTATGGATTTGATGCTGTTCCGGGTAATCCCAGTGCAAATAAATCGCAATTTCACTTCGTAATTGGCCAACAGTTCTAATTTTGTAGAATATAATTATATTAAAATGAAAAAGATAGCATTATTATCAGTTCTAGTTATTCTGACCTCAGTTGTCGCTGTTGCTCAGAAATATGCTTTCGTTGATTCCGAATACATCAGGAAAAACATTCCGGCATTTAATGCAGCCCAGGAACAGCTGGACAAACTTTCCAAGCAGTGGGAAAAAGAGGTCTCCGATGGTTATGCCGTTGTAGAACAGATGTACAAATCATATCAGAGCGAATCAGTTCTTCTTTCGCAGGAGATGAAATCAAAAAGGGAAGAGGCAATTGTTACAAAGGAAAAGGAGATAAAAGACCTCCAGAATAAATATTTCGGTATGGAGGGCGATCTTTTCAAAAAACGCGAAGAGCTTGTAAAACCTATTCAGGATGAGATTCTGAAAGCTATAAAAGAGATTGCAGTTGATGGCAGCTACGCGGTTATCTTCGATACATCAACAGGAGGAAATATTCTCTTCGCCAATCCTAAATATGACCTGAGTGACCAGGTATTACAAAAATTGGGATATAAGAATTAATTAATTATTTTTGCATCAATTGTATAACGAAAACAGATTTATAATGAAAAGATTTCTAGGAATTATATCGCTTGCTATTTTTGTAGTTTTAATGGGACAGAAGGCTGAAGGACAGACCTTTAAATTTGCGCATATAAACAGCGATGACCTTATAAAGTCAATGCCTGAATATGATTCTGCCATGGCAAAGTTGCAGAGAACCCAGAAAGACCTGGTAAATGCACTTGAGCTGATGCAGGTTGAACTCAATAATAAACTCGACGCCTACAATAAGGAAAGCAAAAATCTCACTGACCTCGTAAAGCAGACAAAGGAACAGGAGATGACTGATATGAACAAAAGGATACAGGATTTCCAGACACAGGCCCAAACACAGTTGCAGGAGCAACAGAGCACACTTACACAGCCAATCTTTGCAAAGGTTGACAAAGCTATCAAGGATGTTGGCAAAGAAGGCGGTTATATTTATGTTTTTGATATCTCAAAAGGACAGGTCCTCTATTTTGATGACACAAAGAGTACTAACATTCTTGCTGCCGTTAAAACAAAGCTGGGATTAAAATAATCCCCGGATTTCATAGGTCAGAGGACTTCTTTGAAAGTTAAAATTTGCCCCCTTCCCCCTGAAGGGGTTTAAATTTAAGTCCACTCCGGGGAATTTAGGGGCTATCAATAAAACAGGGACTCTAAGGGTCCCATTTTATTTTAATATGAAAGTTAAGGAAAAACCCATTGGCATTTTCGACTCGGGAGTCGGCGGATTGACTGTAGCACATGCAATAAAGCAGATACTTCCAGGTGAAAGCCTTGTATACTTCGGCGATACGGCCCACCTGCCTTACGGTGATAAATCTGAAGAAGCCATCCGCTACTACTCTGAAAAGATCACGGATTTCCTTCTTGATCATGATGCAAAGGCAATTCTTATCGCATGTAACTCAGCATCAGCATCAGCATACGAGTACCTGAAGGAGAAATACAGAGAAAAGACCATAATGCTTGATGTTATTGATCCTGTTGTCAATTATATAAGTACCAGGCAATTCGGCAAGATAGGAGTGATCGGAACAAAAAGGACGGTAAGTTCAGGCACTTACAAGGAGAAAATTCTGAGGACCAATCCCGGAACAACCGTGGTATCACTTGCGACTCCGCTGCTGGTACCGATGATAGAGGAGGGCTTTATCTTTGACGATATAAGCAACGCAATTATCAGAACCTACCTCTCCGATGAATCACTATCAGGAATTGAATCACTTATACTCGGATGTACACATTATCCTATTATTAAAAACCAGATAAGCAAGTTCTTCAATTTTAATGTGGAGGTGGTCGATTCGGCACGGATCGTCTCGGCTACCCTCAGGGATACACTTGATAAGAATGGCCTGCTTAGCGATTCAAATAAAGTATCAGACAGCTTTTTTGTTTCAGACTATACAGGGTATTTTGAGAAAATTGCAAGGATGTTCTTTGAAGAGAATATAAACCTTCAGAAAGCCGATATCTGGAACTGATGTATTAATCCGCCCTGTACCAGCCGGCATACATAAGATAATTATTTGCTATCCTTTCAATCATCTCCCTGGTCTGCCCCGGATCAATCTTTTTCATGAATCTGGCAGGAACACCACCCCAGATACAACCCGGATCAATAACAGTACCTGCAAGTACTACTGCGCCTGCTGCTATAATTGAATTTTTACCTATAACAACATTGTCGAGGATTATGGAACCCATTCCTATAAGTACATTTTCTGAGATCCATGCCCCATGTATGACTACATTATGCCCTATCGAAACATTGTCCCCGATCTCTATTACCGATTTCTCATACAGGCAATGCAGGACCGTACCATCCTGGATGTTGACCTTATTGCCGATCCGGATTGAATTTACATCACCACGGATGACCGTATTGAACCATATACTGCAATCATTCCCGATAACAGTATCGCCTATAATAGTCGAATTATCAGCCAGATAACAATTTTTTCCAATTCTTGGCTCCTTGCCCCTTACACTCTTAATCAATGCCATTATCATGCGATTTAGGCGGTAAAGTTAGTTAAAATGATTATTATCCCTTTCTACATCCAAATATGACCAAGATCATCTCATTATGTTTGAAAAAATGCATTTTCGATTTTTAAAATATGTAATTTTGTGTTTTATCAAAGGTGCCAACGTTATTGATCAATCAACAAAAGAAGCATTTAACTGTTCTAAGGATGCATATGATGATCATCTGGTTTTTCGTATGCATTTTTCAGTTTGATATATAAGGATTTTTTAATATGATTAACATGGGTACAAAACCAAAGGTTGTTGAAAAAGATGAGGTTGTGATTCGTTTCTCCGGAGACTCGGGAGACGGTATGCAGCTTACCGGAACTCTGTTTTCCGATACCGCTGCTTTATATGGTAATGACCTTTCTACATTTCCGGACTATCCGGCAGAGATCAGGGCCCCGCAGGGCACTGTAGGAGGTGTCTCTGGATTTACAGTTCATATGGGTCATTCGGAGATCAATACTCCGGGTGATTATGCAGATGTTCTTGTCGCGATGAACCCTGCCGCCATAAAAGCAAATGTCCGTTGGATTAAGGACAGAAGCACCATTATTTATGATAAGGACAGCTTCACGGAAAAAAATATTGAGAAGGCAGGATATCTGAAGGATCCAATAGCTGAAGAAAAGCTGGAATCATTTAACATAATTGCCGCACCGATCTCCACAATGGTAAAAGAGGCTCTCAAAAACCTTGATCTCGACCAGAAGTCGATTCTCAGAACAAAAAACATGTTCGCGCTGGGAATGGTTTACTGGATGTTCGACAGAAGTCTCGATTACACAGAGGAGTTCTGTGACAAGAAATTCAAGAATAAGCCTGAAGTGGCAAAAGGAAACAAGATCGCGCTAAGGGCAGGCTATTATTACGCTGAGACTATAGAAGCGCTTGAGCCTGTCAGGATAAATCCTGCACCTATTGCAAAAGGTAAGTACAGGAATATAAACGGCAACGAAGCCACTGCATGGGGATTGATCTCGGCTGCTGAACGCGCGCATCTGAAATTGTTTATCGGCTCGTACCCTATTACTCCGGCAACAGGAATTCTGGAGGCCCTTTCCGCGAGGAAGGATCTTGGTGTCAAAAGCTTCCAGGCCGAGGATGAGATAGCCGGTATATGCACAGCACTGGGAGCTTCATTCGCAGGATATCTTGCCGTAACATCAACATCAGGGCCGGGTCTTGCACTGAAATCAGAAGCAATCGGGCTGGCTGTGATGGCCGAACTGCCGATTGTAATTGTCAATGTTCAGCGAGGCGGACCCTCAACAGGTCTGCCTACAAAGACAGAACAGGCTGACCTGATGCAGGTTTTGTATGGCAGGAACGGGGAAAGCCCGGTGGTCGTAATAGCTTCCAGCACACCATCCGACTGCTTCCACTTTGCCTTTGAAGCTGCACGGATTGCTCTTGAACATATGACCCCTGTCGTATTGCTTACAGACGGCTATCTGGGAAACGGTTCTGAGCCCTGGAAGATTCCTGTAGTTGCTGACCTGCCTGAAATCAAACCTCCAATCGCCGTTAAAGAGGAAGGTCCGTATTATCCATATAAGCGCGATGCAAAGCGCTTTGCCAGATACTGGGCCATCCCGGGAACGCCAGGACTGGAGCACAGGATAGGCGGTCTTGAAAAAACAGACAAAGGAACAGTCTCATATGTGCCTGAAAATCACGAGTATATGATAAACATCAGGGAAGATAAAGTGAACAGTGTAGTTGAAAAAATTCCTGATCTGAAGATCTTCGGCGGGGAATCAAATGATCTCCTTGTTGTTGGATGGGGAGGTTCATACGGACATCTTCTTACTGCAGTGCGTGAACTTCAGAGTGAAGGACACAGGGTAAGCCTTGCTCAATTTAACTATATAAAACCATTCCCTAAAAATGTGAGAGAGGTTTTCAGTAAATTCAAAAAAATCCTTGTCTGCGAGTTAAATCTTGGTCAGTTTGCAAATTATCTCAGAATGATCTTCCAGGAATTTACTTATAATCAATTCAACAAGGTGCAGGGTATTCCTTTTACCGTAAATGAAATTAAAGAACATTGCATTAAATTACTGGAGGAAAAATAATATGTCAGAAACACAAGTTATCCAATATACCGCTAAGGATTTCAAGAGCGACCAGGAGGTCAGATGGTGCCCCGGATGCGGCGACCATTTTGTTCTGAGCGCAGTACAGAAAGCTCTCGCTGAAATTGGTATTCCAAAGGAAAAAATTGCCTTCATTTCAGGCATAGGATGCTCCTCAAGATTTCCATACTATATGAATACTTACGGTTTTCATAGCATTCATGGAAGAGCATCAGCAATAGCCTCAGGAGTAAAAACTGCAAATCCTGATCTATCAGTGTGGCAGATAACGGGCGATGGCGATGCCCTCGCCATAGGAGGTAACCATTTCATACATGTTGTAAGAAGGAATATCGACATAAATATAATACTGTTCAATAATGAGATATATGGCCTTACAAAAGGGCAGTATTCTCCCACTTCAGGCAAAGGTCTTGTGACCAAGACATCACCTTTTGGCACTGTCGAAGAGCCTTTCTCGGTAGGGGAACTCGTTATCGGAGCAAAGGGGAAATTTTTTGCCAGGACATTTGATGCCAACCTCGCACTTTCAACGCAGATCTATGTTGAGGCAGCAAAACACAATGGGACCTCTGTTGTGGAGGTACTTCAGAACTGTGTCATTTTTAACGACGGAATTCATGAGAACGTTACCGGTAAAGAGGTCAGGGATGACAGGACAATTACGCTGCATCACGGAGAGCCTATGATATTTGGTAAGGATGGAAAGAGCGGACTTATTCTCGACGGACTTAAGCTGAAAGTTGTCAAGATCGGCGAAAATGGCATAACTGAAAAAAATCTTCTTGTACACGATGCCCACGAGAACAATCCTGGCATACAATATATGCTCGCAAACATGAGATATCCTGAATACCCTGTTGCACTTGGCGTAATAAGGGATGTCGAGTGGCCGACCTATGACGCGGCC
>JBBIIS010000103.1:6730-10765 GCA_037446375.1 Bacteroidota bacterium
ATAAAAGAGGTCAAAAAAACAGCAAAGATAAAATGCATGGACGACCTGCTCAATTCAGGGTCAGTCTGGACTGTTGATTAATATATAGATTCACACATCTGATTAAATAATTCAGATCCGTTTTAACAGCAGAGATCTCATAGGACATTAGCCCATAGCTCATGGCTGGCCGCAGATAGTAAATCCAATTTTCTTCCTGCGAGCTGCAAGCCATCAGCCATACTATCGTGAACGGTGGTTATTTCTTCTTCTGATTTAAACAAACCATACGGTTCCGCTACATTAATGATTTCAATCAACTATTTTATTAATTTTAACAATTAATAAAGTGATACTTCGCGATGGACAAATTCACAAGTACCGATCCTGAATACAGAAAGCTCCTATATGAACAGCAGGAGAGGCTCAAGGAACTTGCATGCATCAACAAGACCACATCTGTCCTTAAGGAGGGAAAGCCTGTTGAAGAAACACTTCAGCAGATCGTTCTGATTCTGCCCGCGGCATGGCAATATCCCGATTATACGGTCGCCAGGATAAAGTACAGAAACAAAGTCTTTGAAACCTCAACATTCATAGAAACCGGCTGGAGAATGTACCAGGAGTTCTCAACAATTGACGGAGAGAAAGGGTCCATAGAGGTTTTTTACACACAGGAATTCAGAGGCGAAGATGAAGGCCCTTTCCTTAAGGAGGAAAGGGATCTGATACAGAACCTGAGCAGCCTGATCTCAGGTTATATAAACAGCTTTAAGGCAAGGGATCTTTACAGAATGACCCAGCTTCAGGATATTGAAGAAGAGGATCTTAAGGATGTTTCGAGCAGAAAGCTTCTTCAGAAATTCCTCGACAGGCACAATGCTGAAAGGGATATATTTCACGATCTTCAGCCATTCAAGGTTAAGGAGATACTGCTTGTTGCCAACCTTTATGATGCTTACTCCATAGAAGGTGAAGGAAGGTTCTCCGACCATATACTTGGAGAATATTATCAGCTCAGCCTTACATCGATACCGAGAGTTACAGGTGTCTCTGGTGAAGATGAGGCTTTCAGCCGTCTTAAGTCGCGCCATTATGATATGATAATCATAATGATAGGTGTCGACAAGGAGAGCCCTATGCAGCTCTGCAGAAAGATTAAGGAGAAATACCCGTATATACCAACATTCATTCTCCTGAACAGTCCGTCAGATGTTGCCTATGTAAAGAAGCAGAAAGCAGGCGGGATACCCTTCGACAACTATTTTGTCTGGACAGGGGAATCAAAGGTCTTTTTCGCCATGGTTAAACTGCTTGAAGACCAGGTAAATGTTGAGAACGATACCAAAATAGGATTGACAAGAGTCATACTGATTGTGGAGGATTCTGTTGAATATTATTCGTCCTATCTCCCAATGCTGTATACTCTAGTGCTTGAGCAGACAAAAAACCTTATTGAGGATGTTTCGACAGATGAACTGTATAAAGTGCTCAAACTAAGGGCACGGCCTAAAATTCTGCTGGCAACGACCTATGAGGATGCGGTTCTGATTTACAACGAATATAAAGAGAACCTCCTGTGCGTGATCTCCGACATGAGATTTCCGAAGGCAGGAGTCCTGAACGATCTTGCGGGTTTTGAATTGATCCAGTATGTCAAGAAAGAGCTTCCGAATCTCCCGACAGTTCTGCAATCGTCCGATCCTTCCAATGCCAGTTTCGCATTTACACTTAAATCAAGCTTCATAAATAAGAATTCAGATAGCCTGCTTCAGGATCTAAAATCATTTATAAACTATTACCTGGGATTCGGACATTTTGTTTACAGGGATAACAAGGGCCGGCAGATAGCTGTCGCAAAATCAATGAAGGAGTTTGAATCCTATCTTGAGACAGTGCCTGAAGATTCGCTCGTCTACCATGCTATGAAAAACCATTTCTCTCTCTGGCTGATGGCAAGAGGAGAGGTGCAGATCGCGAAGATGATAAACCCGATGAAGGTCTCTGATTTTCAAAGCCTCAGGGAGCTCAGGAAATTCCTTATCGACGTAATAAGGAAGAGACGCAAAGAGATGAATAAGGGCAAGGTTGTGAACTTCGAGGAATCGGCAGTTATCGACGAAACGAATGTTGTGAGCCTTGCGGGAGGTTCACTTGGGGGAAAGGGGAGAGGACTGGCATTTATTAATACCCTTATATACAGCTTTGAACTTGGGAGGCTTATCCCCGGAATTAATATTAAGACTCCTGTTACAGCCATTATCGGGACCGATGAGTTCGATATGTTCATGGAGCGCAACCATTTATGGGATAAGGTAAAGGAGGAGAAAAACTACAATGTTCTTCAAAGAGCTTTCATTGAGGGCAGTCTGAGCTACAGCCTGGAGAAAGAGCTTCGGATTTTCATCAAGCTTATTGAAAAGCCACTGGCAGTCAGATCATCAAGTCTTTTTGAAGATTCAATGAGCCAGCCTTTCTCGGGAATATTCGGAACATACCTGCTTCCAAATAACCATCCTGATTTTGACACAAGGCTTCGTCAACTTGAGGATGCAATAAAACTCGTATTTGCCTCGATCTATTCAAAAAGCGCCAGAACATATTTCGAAGCAATCAACTATAAGGTCGAACAGGAGAAAATGGCAATAGTAATTCAGGAAGTTGCCGGTAACAGGTTCGAAGATGCATTTTATCCGCATATCAGCGGGACAGCACAATCGTTCAACTTCTACCCCGTAGCGCATATGACTCCGCAGGATGGGTTTGCAGTGATGGCAGCCGGACTGGGACAGTACGTTGTTGAGGGGGAGAAGGCTTTCAGGTTCTCACCTACTTATCCTTCTCTCGATATTGTTTCACAGCAGGATCTTTATAAAAACTCGCAGGTATTCTTCTACGCTGTAGATATGTTAAAGAAGGAGGTAAACCTTCTTGAAGGAGAGTATGCCGGCCTTATAACACTTAATATAGGTGAAGCGGAGAGACACGGAACCCTTAAGCATTCGGCATCAGTCTATAATCCTGATAACGATTCTATAATTCCCGGGCTCGATTTTCCGGGCCCAAGAGTCGTTAATTTTGCCAATATCCTGAAATATAATTACATACCTCTGTCAAACACACTTAAGGTGATCCTTGACGTGGTAAAGGAGGCATTCGGAACACCTGTTGAGATAGAATTTGCCGTCGATCTCAATAAGGACAAATCGGGCAACGCCACATTCTATCTGCTTCAGATCAAGCCTCTTGTCGGCAGTGGCGCAGGGTATACTATTGACCCTGAGAGTATTGTTACCGAAGATGTTGTACTCATGACTAAAAAGAGCATGGGCAATGGTGTAATAAGCGATATTACTGATATTGTATATATTGAACCCTCTTTATTCAGCAATCTGGTTACCGACAAGATGGCTGAAGAGATCGACAGCATTAACGACAGGATGCTTCACGAAAATAGAAAATACGTTCTTATCGGTCCCGGCAGATGGGGTACGCGAGATAAATTTATCGGAATTCCTGTTGTATGGCCTCAGATATCAAATGCGAAGATTATTGTAGAGGTGAGCCTGCCTGACTTTCCACTCGACGCTTCACTGGGTTCACATTTTTTCCATAACGTTACTTCAATGAATGTCGGCTATTTTTCAATTAACCAGGGTACTGGTGACGGATCAGTATTCTGGGAGAAGCTGAATCAGATGCCGGCTGTTGAAGAAGGAAAATATTTCAGGCATGTAAGATTCGATAAGCCCCTGACGATCAGAATGGACGGAAGGAACAGGATGGCTGTTGTGACAATGAATCATTAAAGATCAAGAGATGGCTATTATTGATGGAATAGTGGATCTTCAGAAGTATGATTTCAACGATACTTCTTTCGACCTGCTCATGCAGAAAAGAATACATCAGGTATTGATAATCTGCAGTAATTACGACAATTACATGCTTGAAGAGGATGGGAGGATTGATGAGCAGATCTTTAATGAATATAGCTCGCTTAACCTGAGGTATCCGCCAACATTTGTCCAGACAGATAATGCAGAAGATGCATTCAGG
>JBBIIS010000104.1:0-10727 GCA_037446375.1 Bacteroidota bacterium
CGAGCCATGAGCTACCAGCTAGACAGGTGCTCTCTGCGGTTAGAAGTTAATTATTTCCCAAGATTCTTCTTCAGGAAGTTTATCCAGTTACATGACATAATGTTTTCAATATCAGATTCCTTGTATCCTCTTTCGTGGAGTAAAGCAGGGATCTTCTGTAGATCTGCAATTGTTTCTATTTCGACCGGTCCCTGTTCTGTTCCGAAAGCTCCGTCAAGATCAGATCCGATTGCCGCATGCAGGGAATTGCCTGCAAGCTGGCATACATGGTCAATATTGTTAACTACCTGTTCACACGAGACCTTCCTCTTTACAGGGTCATGTTCCCCTCTGTCCCAGTCAGTTACAAGCATCCATGCATCAAGGGCAGCACCGATAACTGCACCTCGTGATATAAGTTCTTTCACCTGTTCTTCCGTGAACTGGCGAGGATGATCAACAAATATCCTGCAGTTATTATGGCTTGCCCAAACAGGTCCGTGAAAAATGTCTAGCGCCTCCCTGAAGCTTTCATCGCTTAGGTGAGTTGCATCAAGAATAAAGCCGATCCGTTCCATCTCTTTAAGTAACTCGCGGCCTTTAATTCCCAATCCGCCTGTGTATCCTGTACCGTGAGCATATGTACCAGGGCCAAAGTGTGCAGGTCCGATAGCCCTGAGACCATAGCTGTATGCCATCTCAAGATGCTTAGCAGAGAGTATCGAATCGGCTCCCTCCAGAGTGAGTACAAAGCCGACCGGAAGTTTATCGTCAGATGTCTGCCAGATATTGATATGCTTTTCAAGGTCTGAACTGCTCTTTATCTGAACCATCTCTCCAAGTTCGTGCATCGTATTGTACCATGCAAGCTGTCCCTGTGTCTGCGCCCAGGCCTGCTCGGGTGAGTTCCATCCCGGAAGATTGTTTCCCTTCTTCACATATCTTCCGATCTGGGTGGCCATGCACAGGAAAACATTCCCCTTTCTCATGGCTCCAAGGCTGACTGTTCCCCTGCCTCTGTCGGGCTTATCAGTCATGTCTTTCTCACTAAGCCTTAGCTCAGATATATCCCATCTCAGATCGCGGTTCCACTCCATGGCATTCATCGCAAGATCGAGATGACCGTCGACAATCAGAAGTTTTTTATTCATAAAGTTCAAACATTGCCTCTATTTCTACTGCTATATTATTCGGAAGAATCATTCCTACAGCGCTTCGCACTCCGATACCGTTGTCCTGTCCGAAAACCTCGGCCATCAGTTCACTGAATCCGTTTATGACCGCAGGCTGCTGGTCAAAATCCTGTGTGCTGTTCACCATTCCCAGAGTTTTTACAAGCCTTTTTATTTTTTTAAGTTCACCAAAGTGGGTCATTATGGTTGAGAGCATAGTGAGGCCTGCCTGGCGCGCTGCAAGCTTTGCCTCCTCCATTGACAGATCTGCACCGGCTTTACCCTTGATTTGAGTTCCATCGTTTTTTATCGGACCCTGGCCCGAGACATAAAGAAATTTATCAATTACAAGAACCGGCTTATATACGCCTCCGGCTTTCGGGGCGGGAGGCAGTTCAAGACCAAGCTCGGAAATTCTGAGATCCGGATTGATTGTCATATTAATACTATTTTATATTTTGATCGTGTCATTGTCAATCAGACAACAAGGTTCAGGACAAGGACACCTGCCAGACCGATAACGCTTACGAGGCTCTCCATAACGGTCCAGGTGAGGAAGGTCTCTTTAACTGTAAGGTTGAAGTATTCCTTGAACATCCAGAAACCGCCATCGTTTACATGTGAAAGGGTGAGGCTGCCTGCTCCAATTGCGAGCACCAGCAATTCTTTGTTTACTGTCCCGCCGGCGGCCAAAGGGAGTATTATCCCCGCGGTTGTCAGCCCGGCTACAGTTGCAGATCCTATACATACTCTCAGAAGTGCAGCAATAGTCCATGCCAGGAAAAGAGGTGACAGCCCTGAACTGCCTAAGATTGCAGCAATTTTATCGCTTATCCCGCTGTCGACCAGAACCTGCTTGAATCCTCCGGCACCTGCAATGATGAGTAATACCATTGTAATACTGCTTACCGAGTGGCCAATGGAATCCATCATTTCCACGGCCTTTTTGCCCCTGGCCAGGCCAAGCAGGAATATTGCTGAAAGAAGAGATAGGAGCATTGCTATCACCGGATCACCGATAAATTTAAGAATCGTTCTTACCGGCCCCTGACTTGTTATAGCCAGAGATAACAGTGAAGAAAACCCTATCAGCACAACCGGCATCAGTGTCGAGATCAGGCTTACGAAAGCTGAAGGCATCTCTTCCTCTGAAAGAACTTTCGGACTAACGAATTCCTTAATGGGGGAGGCATTTATTTTCTTTATTGTCCTGGCGAAAAGCGGCCCGGCAATAATAATGGTAGGAATGGCTATGATTATGCCATATATAAGAGTTTTGCCGGTATCAGCGCCAAACATTCCTGCAATTGCCGTAGGGGAGGGATGAGGAGGAAGAAAGCCATGGGTGACCGAAAGCGAGGCCAGCATCGGGATGCCGACATATAGAAGAGGCAGGCCGGTGGATGCCGCAACTGTGAATACAATAGGAATAAGTACAACAAATCCCACATTGTAGAACATGGGGATCCCTATAATAAATCCGGTGAGTACCATTGCCCACTGGATGTTTTTCAGTCCGAAGAGCTTTGTAAGGATAGATGTTATCCTTTGAGCAGCCCCGCTGTCGGCTACCAGTTTTCCAAGCATCGCCCCGAAACCGAGTATCATTACGAGCGACCCCAGAGTTTCACCGATTCCCTTCTGAATAGAAGTAACCACAGAAACCGGGACCATTCCTGCCGCAATTCCGAGGAGAACGGAAACAATTATAAATGATATAAAGGCATTTACCTTGAAAAGAATTATTAACAGGAGGAGCAACAATATTGCAGATGAGACAAGAAGGAGCGACATAGTTTCAGGAGTTAGACTTTAAGATCAGCACTTAAAACTGTAACAGCCTGCCCCGATATCTCCACCCTGTCCGCTTTCAGTGCCACCTTAAGAATACCTTCCCTCTTTGAGACCTGGTGGGAGCTGAAAGTTGTCTTTCCTGTTCTTGCGTTCCAGAATGGCACAAGGGCACAATGGGCCGACCCTGTTACAGGGTCCTCGTTTATACCGACCGCAGGGGCAAAGCACCTTACACAAAAGTCAAAGGCAGGGTCAGAAGATTTTGCCGTGACAATCAGATCACCGAATTCTGAACTCCTCATTGCAGCAAAGTCAGGATTCAGGTTTCTGACGTCCTCTTCATTATTTAGCAAAGCAAGGGTCCATCCCGATCCGGCGTTATAAAGTTCTGCAGGCCTGATCCCGGTCAGCTTAATAAAATGTCCTGGTATTTCACGCTTCTCAAGCGGGTATGAGGGAAAGTTCATTGTGATCCAGTCCCCGTTCTTCCTTATAATCAGCATTCCGGCTTTGGAGAACAGTTCAATTTTCTCTTTAGGATGGATAATTCCGGATTCATATAATATATGTGATGCCGACAGTGTGGCATGGCCGCATAAATTTATTTCAGCTTCGGGGGTGAAAAACCTGATATTCCTTTTGCCATTGGCGTGGAAAACAAAAGCTGTTTCAGATAGATTCATTTCCATTGCTATATTCTGCATCCATCCGTTGTCAGGTTCTTCAGCAAGGATGCATACTCCGGCAGGATTGCCTTTGAACGGGATTTTAGTGAAGGCATCGACCTGGTAGATTATTTTTTGCATGATAATAATATTAATAAAGATGGCGCAATAGCACATGGGTGCAACGGCACAAGGGCAAGATATAAAAAAAACAGGAAACACCTTTATGCCTATGCCCATTTCTCCCGTGAAAGGGGGAAAGAGGAAGCGGGCTTTCTCCATTCACCGGTCGGATTCTTCAATTCACAGAATATTTACTGAGATTAGCAAATAAAACTTTGTAAACTAAAAAAGTTTTCTCATTTTTGCGACGTATTTAAAAAAATAATGGATAACAGGGAGAGGATAATTGAAGGAGCAGCGCAGCTTTTCAGGACATACGGCATAAAATCCGTTACAATGGATTCTCTCGCGGGTCATCTTGGAATGTCGAAGAGGACGATCTACGAGATTTTTGCGGATAAGGATGAGCTTTTGATAGGCGTTCTCAATGCCATGACAATCAAGCAGAAAGAGCTTGTCAAGAAAGTTGTGGCTGAATCGGATAACGCTATTGTTGCAATTTTCAGGCTGCTCGAGATAAATATGGATCATGTTCAGAATATGAGCCCGGCTTTTCAGGCTGACATGAAAAAATTTCATCAGGATGTATTAATGAACAGGGCTGATAGATGTGAAATGCCTGATTACAGGAATAACATCGAGGTAATAACCAGTGGCATAAAACAGAAGTTATTCAGGAAGGACATTAATGTTGATCTTGTCAACAGATGCCTTCATTATATGATACTTTCTGTGATGAATAATGAACTTTTCCCCTTTGAGCTATTCTCTAGGCGTGAGGTTATAAGCAATGTTGTATTTCACTATCTGCGAGGGATCTCTACACCGGAAGGGATAGAAATGATAAATAAACTTGAAAAGAAATTTTAATAGCCGTAGAATATAATAGGAAACAAATTATAATCATGAAAAACAAAAAATTACAAATTCTTCTGCTTTTCCTAATCATTGGGGGAGCAGCATTAGGACAGACACAAACTGGTGAGTTAAGCCTTACCCTTAAGCAGGCACAGGATTATGCATTGCTTAATAATAAAATAGTTAAATCAGCACAATTCACAGTATTGGCTTCTAAAAAAGATTTATGGTCAACAGTTTCTTCAGGTCTGCCACAGGTTTCTGCAGGTGCCAATCTGACAGATAATCTTAAGCTTGGAGTATTTGTTCTGTCTATGAACGGCGTGCCTACTATTATAACTATGGGTACAACATATACTCTCCCTGTCGCAGTACAGGCAACCTTGCCTTTGTTTAGTGCACCATATTACATAGGGATTGAGACATCAAAGCTCGCACAGAAAATGGCAGAATCGAACCTGCAAAGTACAGAAATTGATACACGTCAGTCTGTTGCCTCTGCATACTATCTTGTATTGATTTCTGAGGAATCATTGAGGATCCTTAAAGATAATCTGTCAAATTTGCGTGAGACCTTAAAGTCAACAAGAGCTATGTATAACTCTGGTCTTGCTGAATCAACAGACGTTGATCAGATGGCATCAAACGTGACAATGATGGAAAATTCATTCTCCAATCTTCAGAACTCAATTGAAATTAATTACAACCTTTTGCGATTTCAGCTTGGCGTTAAATTTGACACTAAGATTATTCTTACTGAGACAATTGATGATCTGGTTAATGATATAAATGTTAAAGAGCTTCTCGCGATGAATTTCGATCCCACAAAAAACATTCAATACGATCTGCTTGACAAGCAGGAGATGATGTCCGCACTCGCACTTAAAACTCAAAAGGCTATGTCATTACCTTCTTTGTCAGGTATATATTCTACCTCATCAACCGGTATGGCAATGAAAATGTCAGAATTAAAATGGTATCCGAGCTCCTATCTTGGATTAAATTTATCTGTACCGATATTCGCTAGCGGGCACAGGTACACAAGTATTCAAACGGCTAAGATTAATCTTGAGAAGGCCAGAAATGCAAAGGAGATGGTATCTGATCAGCTTTTGATGCAGAATGAGCAATTAAGATATAATCTGGAAATAGCCAATCTTCAGTATAACAGCCAGAAGGCAAATGTCGATGTCTCAAAAAGAGTCTATGCAAGTATGGAAAACAAATTTAAGCAGGGTATGGCTTCAAGTCTTGAACTCACACAGTCAAATTCACTTTATCTTCAGGCTGAAAACAACTACATATCGGCCCTGATGAACCTTCTTCAGACCAAGCTGGCTCTGGATAAGCTTCATAATAATTTGAAATAACTTAATCAGAAACCTTTAAAAATTAAAATAATGAACTATTTAAGAACATTTTCCGCAATAGCGATCAGCATACTGGTTATTACCGGGTGTTCGTCAAAATCAAACAAAGCCAGTGTGGTTGCTGATCCACCGGCAGCAGCAAATACCAATAAGCCAAATCCGGTAAGAGAGTTGACACTCAACAAGACCAAAATCTCAAGAACAATAGATTATACAGCTACTATACTTCCCTATGAAGAGGTAAACGTGGCCCATTCAGCTCCCGGAAGAATTGAAAAGATCTATGTCGAAGTTGGCCAAAAGGTAAACAAGGGTGATAAGCTATTCCTTATGGACCGTACACAACTGTACCAGCTTAAGCTTCAGTTAAGTAATCTTGAAAAGGATCTGAACAGGCTCGATACACTTCTTAAAACCGGAAGTACAAGGCAGCAGCAGTATGACCAGATGAAGACACAATACGACGTTGCAAAGACAAATGTAGATTTCATGGAGCAGAATACCTTGATGAGATCGCCATTTACAGGAATTGTAACAGGAAAATATTTTGAGGACGGCGAGATGTATTCAGGAGTTCCCTCAGCAATGGCTGGCGGAAAAGCCGCTGTTGTCACAGTTCAGCAAATCAATCCCCTTAAGATAAATGTAAACGTTACTGAACAGTATTATCCACTTATCAGAAAAGGCATGAAAGCTACTGTCGTGGCTGATGTTTATAAGGATCAGACCTTTACCGCCACAATCTTCCGTATTGCTCCGACAGTTAATGCAGGAACCAGGTCATTCATTACAGAAATGGAACTTCCGAACAGGAATGATATGCTTAAACCCGGAATGTATGTTCGGGTTTCCCTCGACCTTGGAGAGGTTGAAACATTTGTTGTTCCTGCTAATACCATTATGGTACAGGAAGGGACAAATGTAAGGTATGTGTTTATCGATAACAATTCAGTTGCTGAGAGAATTGAGGTTGGCATTGGGAAAAGATTCGACGATCAGATAGAGATTATTTCCGATAAGATCAAGCCAGGCGATAAGCTTATTTCAGACGGACAGGCCCGTTTGCTTAACGGCGACAAAGTTGAAGTTAGTAATTAAAGATCCTCAAATAAAATAGCATGAGCATATATAGTGCATCCGTAAAAAGGCCCGTAACAACTATCCTGATATTTGTCGGGCTTATAGTTGTGGGTCTGTATTCGCTGACGCAGTTGCCCGTAGACCTCTACCCCGAGATGGAACTTCCTTATGTGGTTGTCTACACAACATATTCCGGCGCCAGTGCAACAGATATTGAATCAAACGTGACAAAGCCACTTGAAAACGCCCTGAACTCGGTCAGTAAGCTGAAAGAGATAACATCCAGATCGAGCGATGCCGTCTCCATTATCTTCATGAACTTTGAGTACGGGACAAACCTCGATGAGGCATCAAATGATATACGAAGCGCTCTCAGTATGGTTGAAAGAGTCCTTCCTGACGGTTCAGAAAAACCTACGATCATCAAGTTCAATACGAACATGATGCCGATTATCTATTATGCGGTAACCGCAAATGAGAGCTACGCCGGCCTCGAGAAGATTCTTGATCAGAAGGTTGTAAACCCGCTCAACAGGATTGAAGGTGTCGGATCCGTTTCCCTTACCGGAGTTCCCGGACGAAAGGTATATATCGATATCGACCCCAGGAAAATGGAGGCTTATAACCTGACAATTGAACAGATAGGTAATATCCTCAAGGCAGAGAATATGAACCTTCCGGCAGGATATCTGGAAATGGGCAAAACAGACTATCCGCTTCGTATCCAGGGTGAATTTCCTGAAAGTGATGTAGTTAAGAATCTAGTTGTTACAAGCTATAATGGCAGCAACATCTACCTGAAGGATATTGCAGAGGTTCGTGACACAATCCGTGAAACAAAGCTTGATACTAAAATAAACGGAGCCAAGGGAATGGGACTTTTTATCCAGAAACAGTCGGGTGGCAATACCGTGAAGGTTACCAGGCAGGTCGATAAGGCGCTTACCGAACTTATGAAGGAGCTCCCTCCCGATGTTAAGATAAACAAGCTTTTCGACAGCGCTTCATTCATCACAGGCTCCATAAGCAACCTTACCGATACGCTTATGTATGCAGCTATATTTGTCGTTCTTGTTGTTCTCTTCTTCCTCGGAAGGTGGCGTGCGACATTTATTATAATTCTGACAATACCTATCTCTCTTATAGTGGCTTTCATTTACCTGTTTGTATCGGGAGCTTCTATAAATATTATATCGCTGACATCTCTCTCAATAGCTATAGGGATGGTCGTCGACGATGCCATCGTTGTTCTTGAGAATATCACAAAGCATATTGAGCGGGGAAGCAGGCCAAGGGAAGCATCAATTTATGCTACAAACGAAGTCTGGCTGGCAGTTATTGTTACCACGCTGACGGTTGTCGCCGTATTCTTCCCCCTGACATTTGTAAAAGGGCTTACAGGCGTTCTCTTCAAGCAACTTGGTATGAGTGTTACGATCACAATTGTTACATCAGTATTTGCTGCAATAACGCTTACCCCAACACTCAGCGCTCTCATGCTGAAATGGTATCCGATCAAAAAGAATGCTCCGTTCTGGACCTATGACGGTAGCATAAGGAAAGGGCTTGACTGGCTTGACAAATTTTATGAGAAAACACTCAAATGGGCGCTTCATCATAAGTTAACTATCTCAATATTAGCTATATTAGTGTTTGCAGCTTCAATGAGCCTCTTCCTTGTCGTTAAGACAGAGTTCTTCCCCGAAGCTGACCAGAGCAGGATAACGGCAACAGTAAAGCTTCAGACAGGGACAAGGGTTGATGAGACAGTGAGAGTTGCAGACAAAATGAATGCACAGATCAAGGCAAAATATCCGGAGGTTGATATAATTTCAACAACAAGCGGTTCTGACGACCAGGGCGGATTTGCATCGATATTCACATCTCAGGGTTCACATACTATCACTTTCAGTCTTCACCTTAAAGCAATTAAAGAGAGGAAGAGGAGTGTGTTCGAAATTGCCGAAGAGATGAGAAAGGATCTTGCGAAAGTGCCTGAAATAATCGACTTTAAAGTGAGCACCTCAGATAATATGGGGAGTTTCGGCGGGAGTACGGTAAACGTTGAAGTTTACGGCTATAACATTTCCGAAACAAATATAGTTGCCGAGCAGCTTGCGGATAAGATAAAAAAGATACAGGGTGCCAAAGACGTTGCAATCAGCCGTGATAAATCCAAGCCAGAGCTTCAGATTATTTTGGACCAGAACAAGATGATCGCAAACGGGCTTAATACTTCGATTGTCTCGATGGCGATAAAGGACAGGGTCGATGGACTAACAGCCACAAAGCTGCGACAGTTCGGAGATGAGTACGACATTGTTGTCAGGTTCAAAAGAAGTGCCACAAGCACACTTACTGATATCGAGAATATAGGTATTCCAAACATGACAGGACAGACAATAAAACTTGGAGAGATTGCACAGATTAAGGAATACTGGGCTCCTCCGACGATCGAGCATAAGCGCAAGGAAAGAATAGTCACAATTTCCTACACCCCTTACAAAAGGTCGCTTACGGATCTTCAGATCGAGACTCAGAAAGCAATTGATGAGACTGTTTTGCCGGCAGGAGTGATGGTCCTGATCTCAGGTGCCATCAAAGACCAGATGGAATCGTTTATGGACATAGCAATGCTTATGCTGATAAGTCTTATCCTTGTCTATCTTATCATGGCTTCCCAGTTTGAATCATTGAAGATGCCATTCATTATAATGTTCTCCATACCATTTGCCTTCTCGGGTGTTGCAATTGCACTCTATCTTACGAATACATCTCTTAGTGTAATTTCAGGTATAGGTGCAGTGATGCTTATAGGTATTGTTGTTAAGAACGCGATCGTGCTTGTTGACTTTATAAACCTGATGCGCGAACGCGGTCATGAACTCTATGAGGCTATTGCAATCTCGGGAAGATCGAGGCTGAGACCAGTTATTATGACCTCTGCTGCAACTATTCTTGGCATGTTGCCACTCGCGATGAGTGCCGGCACCGGTTCGGAGATGTGGAGCCCGATGGGTGTCGCGGTTATAGGAGGACTTGTCTTTTCAACAATGGTAACACTTATACTCGTGCCAGTTGTTTATGCAATCTTCTCAAGACATGGGGAACGTAATAAGAATCTTGCAGTCTATTCCGAGTTTGACTTCATGAATGACAATGGCAAGGCAATTTCCAACCAGAATTAATAATTTACGGATATGAAAGCAGTAATGATAATATATAATCAGGCTCATACTGAGAAGATAGAGTACCTTATGGACAAACTTGGAATCAAGGGCTATTCGCTGTGGGAAAATGTACAGGGAAGAGGATCAAGAACAGGAGTTCCGCATCTTGGTACTCATGCCTGGCCTGAGATCAACAAGAGCGTCCTTGCAATAGTGGAGGATAGCCTTGTCGATACTGTTCTGGATAAGGTGAAAAGGATAGACGCCATCAACGAAGAAGTGGGCATCAGGGCATTTGTGTGGGATATTTTAAAGACGGTGTGACCTCACCATCTTTCCCAGTGGAGAGGGACTAACATAATGAGAGGGTTTCTAATAATGAAACCCTTTTTTTTAATTCTCTTGTCCTTTGGCTGCGCCGAACTCTTCGCCAGCTGGCGGATTTGTTCTTTTTTTTACTTGTTCTTTCTTTGTTCGTCCAAAGAAAGAACCAAAGAAAGGGCGCCGAAAACGCCA
>JBBIIS010000105.1:0-4824 GCA_037446375.1 Bacteroidota bacterium
CGGCTTCTCAGTTGACCGGGTTGCAAGATTGATTGCAGATGAAGATCCTTTGCTCAGGCTTATTGATCTCCGGTCTTCCGGGGAGTATAGCAAGTCAGCATTGCCCGGGTCTGTAAATGTCCCCTATCCGGAACTTCTGGACAGGGACCCTTCAACTTACCTTGGCTCCGGCATGTTTATAAATGTTTTTTATTCAAATGGCGACCTGATAGCGGGGTACGCAGTCGTACTTGCAAAGGGGCTTGGATATAAAAACTGCTATTCAATGAAAGGCGGCATCAATGATTGGTTCAGGGTAGTAATGAACAGCAGATTCACCGGGGAAAAGATCACAGCAAGGGAAAATGCGATCTTTGAAGCAAGAACAAAAGCCGGAAGGCTGTTTACAGAGCTGAATTCACTTCCCGACAGCCTGAGAATAAAGTATCTCAACTCGAAGAAATTCAATGCCAAAAAGCTCGATGGTGGCTGCGAGTGATTAATTATCAAATAAAACCCATATGGAACTCATACGAAAATACGGCTATATAATCTTCATAATTGTGGCGATAACATTACTTGTCATCCTTCGAAGCTCCGGTACAGGTCATTTCAGGTATGATGCAAAAAAATGGGCAGAGCCTTCATTTTCAGGTTCAAATATTATTACAAAGCCTAATATTTTAAAATTGAAAGGTGATAAGCTGATAATTGTGCTCGGAGACGGTCAGCAAGCACCGGTGAATATTGGCTTCAGAACAATAATCGTTTCCCCCGATTCCATACTTTCCAAAAAATATGTCTCTATTATGCGGGGAAGCAGGGCTTCCGTAATACTATTTTCAAATGATTATTCACTTTCCTCAAAAGTATGGATGATACTAAGCCAGGCAGGATTCAGGAACATCTATATTTATACAGCTGATACGGATAATGAGGTTCTGAAAAAAGAATTCCGGTCTGATTCACTGACCAGACCGGAATAATATTACTGCGTTATTCTTTGAATCTAAGCATTCCCTTTCCCGTCTCCCCTAAGGTGAAGCGCCGTGCATTAAGTCATGGCATTCTATGCAACGATAACAAAGGAGCCCTTATTATTTGACCAGCGGAAAATTATTTATATCATCATCAGCAAAAGGCAGCCAGGAAAGCGCTTCGCGCTTCGCTATCATCCTGTTGTGCATGAAGCTGTTATTGCCGTATCTCAGGGTCCTTGCATCATATCCGAAAAGGCGCAGATAGGCTGTCGCGAAAGCTGAGGTATGTCCGGTAGAGCAATAGATCACCACAGTCTTATCAGAAGGGATTGTAGCTAATTCATCTATTACTCCAAGTGTCTCATCCGGCTTATATCTTATCGATCCAGGAATATGTCCGTCGCTGTACTTATCCTTCCGTTCGAGATTAATAATAAAATAATTTGAAGGATTACGGAATACCTCATCAGCAGTTATAAAAACACCTGTTGTTCCATCGGCAAAAAGCTTGGCAAACCTTGCATCACTTACCTCTTTTCCTGTTGAAAACCCGGTTTTAAGTTCAGGCATAGATTTTGGGTCGGGCTTATAATGAGTCACCGTATCAAGTTGAGATTCGAATTTTCCGGAAAGCCCGCTGAGCCAACCTTTTTCGGCAAGTTTCCTGTTCCAGCCACTCATGCCCCATCTCATGGCATATACGTTTCCGTAGCCCTTCAGGCGCAAAAGGGAGGTAGTGTAGCATGAAAGCTGACCATCATCACAAACCAGAATAATTTTTCCAAACTCAAATGGCTTTATTCCTGATTCAAACCATGACGGAAGTTCCTCGAATTTCTTATTAACTGCTCCTTTTATGTGGCCGGCTGAATATTCAGCTTTGCTTCTGAGATCGATTATCAGGTTCCTGCCTCCCGGGGCATCGTTCACGAGCGAGGCCTTTATAATTGATGGTTATTGTTTGGTGTTGACATAATCTCCACCCTCCTTCAGCTCTTTAAGAAGAAGGGCGGTCTCATTCCCGACAACAGGTGAAGGCATTGATACTAAAGCTTTTCCTGATGGAATGGCCAGGTTTTTCTCACTTTTCCCCCCCGTGCAACTATAAATGGGTAATGCACATACCAGTATGAACAGAGGTACTTTATTAAAAAGTTTCATCTTGATTTGTTTTCAGATATTATTTACTTTTCTTGAGAACTTTATCTTTATCATACTTGAGCGTTTCAATACGATTGCCTGTTGCATCATATTTAAACTGAGTTATTGCAACACTGTCAGCCGGATTATTAATAAGCTGTCTGTCCTTGTTCATGTTTCTGACTTCTATAACTGCCCCGTGAGCGTCATAATCTGACTGATAAACAGGAACATTTTTCCCTCCAATGTATTCATTGTCCTGGTCGATATATGAAACCTCGGCAGGATATCCGTTCTGATCGTATTTACTTATGCGTTTCGACCATCCCCAATAGAGATTTGACATTTGACCTTTTACATTGTAGACTGACTGATTTTCAAGATCCCCGGCATTGTTTGCAGTGAACGTAAAATATGAGACTCCGATATCACCGCAGTTTTCTGCAGTACAGTTATAAAGCGTGTCGGCTTTATAATTTGCCATTCTTGTAATATAACCCCGTTTGTCGTAGGTGAACCTCAGTTCATAGAATGGACAGAATGGGTTCATAACGGTTTCCTCTCCTTTAAGATTGTACCGTAGTTCCTTAACAAGGCTGTCAGGAAGGACGGTCCATACATAATTGTTAATCTTGTTCCTGTTCTCGACAGGAGAACCATCTTTGCCGAAGAATTTAAGCGTTGTTCTTACCCCTTTGTCATTAAGCGTATATTCTCCTGAATAGACTCCTGCTGATTCGATCCTCTCATTCTTTTTGTTGTACCATGTCTTGATCTGTTTGCCATCTTTGTATTCATATGCGATCTTAGCTGCCCCGCCGAGTGATGAATAATCCAGAAGTGAGTCTCCCCTGAGGTACTCTACAGACAATAACCTGCCGGTGTTATCCCTTGTGAACTTGTAGGAATTTATGTTCTTTGCCTCTCCGGGTGTGAGTTTATGTATGCCCTTTTCAATATCAAATGGAGTTTCAGTATAGAGAAGGCCCCTGTAATACTCAACATTTGAGTCTGAATTTTTCTGTCCGCCTTTGCCTGCACATCCTGCAAGACCGAGAAAGAGGACTGCTGTAATAACCAATGTTCCGATTTTATTCATATTTATAAATTTAAGTGTGTTAAATTATTCAATTTTAATTGATCATGGCATATATTATCTTTCAGAAAATCAACAACCGGAAGGTAAAAATGTTTAAATACATCCTCCTGCTTTAATTCACAAGGTTTAAACAGAAGAGATCCCGGCTGAATTTAAAAGCTGAATTCAAATATAAATAGTATTTTGTATCCTATCTGTTTTTGACCAATATATTACCTGTTTAATATTTATTGGGCTATTTTAGTTGCAATTATAAATTATATATCTATTTTTGCTTATTATTTATTATTTACAAACTCAAATATATTCCCGGCGTTCCCGGGATATTTTTATTAAAATGAAGATAGTGAGATGTGTGGTATTATTGGAGTTTTCGAGCTGAAACAAAAAGCAGAAGAGCTTAGGCCCTTAGTGCTTGCAATGTCTAAAAAGGTGCGTCACCGAGGACCTGACTGGTCGGGAATCTATTGTTGTGAGAAGGCTATTCTTGCCCATGAGAGGCTTGCAATTGTCGACCCTGTTTCAGGAGCCCAGCCTCTTCTCAGCGACGATGGGAAACTTATACTTACTGTAAACGGTGAAATATATAACCACCTCGAACTTCGCAAAACGCTTAAAAAAGATTATAAGTTCCTTACGAATTCCGATTGTGAGATAATACTGGCTCTTTATCGTGAAAAAGGTACCGGATTTTTAAATGATCTGAACGGAATATTTGCATTCGCACTTTACGACAGCGATAAGGATACTTATCTTATCGCCAGGGACCATATGGGGATTGTTCCACTTTACAGGGGATGGGACAAGAATGGAAACTTTTATGTTGCTTCAGAGCTTAAGGCTCTTGAGAGTACCTGCAAGCTGATAGAACCATTTACACCCGGCTGTTTCCTGAGCAGCACCGACAAAACTGAAACAAAATGGTACGATCCAAAATGGAAAACTTATGATTCTGTAAGAAATAACACCAGCAGCATACCCGCTTTGAGAAAAGCCCTTGAAGATTCGGTTCACAGGCAGCTTATGTCGGATGTTCCTTACGGAGTGCTACTTTCAGGCGGTCTCGATTCTTCTATAGTATCGGCAGTTGCCAGGAAATATGCGGCAATGAGGATAGAGAGCCAGGACCTGAAGGAAGCCTGGTGGCCCCGACTGCACTCTTTTGCTGTCGGGCTGAAAGATTCTCCGGATCTTGCAGCTGCAAGAAAGGTTGCCGAACATATAGGAACTGTTCATCATGAGGTTGTTTTTTCAATACAGGAGGGACTCGATGCCCTTTCTGATGTTATTTACCACCTCGAAACATATGATGTAACTACTGTCAGAGCCTCAACTCCCATGTATCTTCTTGCGAGAGTAATTAAGTCGATGGGTGTCAAGATGGTTCTTTCGGGTGAGGGTGCTGATGAAATTTTCGGCGGCTATCTCTATTTCCATAAAGCTCCCGATGCAAAGTCATTCCATGAGGAGACTGTCAGGAAACTGGGTAAGCTATATCTTTACGATTGTTTAAGGGCAAATAAATCTCTTGCTGCATGGGGCATAGAGGGTCGTGTTCCGTTTCTCGATAAGGAATTTCTCGATGTTGCCATGCAGCTCAACCCTGAAGATAAGATGGCAAAAGAC
>JBBIIS010000105.1:4834-7210 GCA_037446375.1 Bacteroidota bacterium
GGATCCTCCGGAAAGCTTTTGAGGATATCCTTCCGGCAAGCGTTGCATGGAGACAGAAAGAGCAGTTTTCCGACGGTGTCGGCTATAACTGGATCGATACACTTAAAAAGCTTGTGTCAGAAAAAGTAACTGATGCCCAGATGGAAACAGCAAAATTCAGATTTCAGGTGAATCCCCCGCTATCAAAGGAAGAGTACTACTACCGTTCTATATTCAGTGAACATTTCCCTTCAGATACAGCTGCTTCAACAGTGCCTTCAGTGCCGTCAGTAGCCTGCAGTACTCCGGAAGCATTAGCATGGGATTCCTCGTTCAGGAATATGAATGATCCTTCAGGAAGGGCTGTAAAAGCAGTTCATAAAGAGGGCTATAATTAGAAAATGCAAGCTTTTAATACAGAATCGGGATATGTTCTCAAATTATCCTGAGACTGCCTCTTTTTTCAGAGTGATTGTGTAAATTTGGTTGATGGGCATTTAATTCCCCTTAACCCGATACCAAACAAAAACTCTGAAATATGAAAACTACCACGAAACTTAACCGCCGCCAGTTTATCGGATCAGCTGCCGCGGCTTCTGTTGCATTTACTGTTGTCCCCCGTTATGTACTGGGAGGACCGGGCTATGTTGCACCGTCGGATAAGCTAACAATTGCTTATATTGGTTGCGGCACCCAGGGACTGAGAGAGATGTCTGCCCTCCTTACTGACCCCACAATACAGATTGTTTCAGTTTGCGACCCTAATAAGATGTCTGAAAACTATGTCGACTGGTCAAAGAATGAGATCCGCGACCTTATGAGGAAAACAATCGGGGAACCCGTCTGGGGATCAGGCCTCAAAGGTATTCCTGGCGGAAGGGATATCGGACAGGAGATGGTAAACAAGTACTATTCATTGGATAAAAACCTGAATTTCAAGGGATGCTCATCTTTCGCGGATTTCCGCGAGCTTCTTGAAAAGGAGAAGGATATAAACGCTGTAAAGATAATGACACCCGACCATCTGCATGCAACGGTGGCACTTGCTGCTTTCAGGAAAGGCAGGCATGTTGTGACTCATAAGCCGATCGCAAACAGGATGCATGAAGCAAAGGTCCTTATCGATACTGCAAAAAAGACGGGTCTGAATTCACATCTTCTCGCATGGAGCAAGCGCCCTGCTTATGATGTCATTAAGAAAATGATAAAAGAAGGGAGGATCGGAACTCTTAAGGAGATCCACAACTGGTCGAACAGGCCAATGTGGCCGCAATGGCAGGCAAACCCGACCGACAGGCCTCCCGTTCCTGCAGGACTTGACTGGTCGCTTTGGCTTGGCCCGGTGCCCGACAGGCCTTATCATCCAAACTACACAAATGCTGTTTTCCGCGGCTGGTACGATTTCGGTGCAGGCAGCATTGCCGATATGGGCCATTACAGCCTGTTCCCGTTATTCCTTACCCTTGGGATCAATAAACCTGCAACTAGTGCCGAAGCCTATGGAACTACAACCTGTACCCTGATTGACCAGGTCGCGGTTGGCGTCAGGAACGATGTTGCTTTCCCATTGTCTTGCATAATAAAGTTCAGGTTTGATGCACAGGATGAACTTCCTCCTTTTGAGCTTGTCTGGTACGATGGTGGATTGAAACCGCCTGTACCTGAAGTGATGTACAGGCTTGGAAAATCATTTTCCGGGGAAGGGATGATGTTTGTCGGTGACAAGGGAATGATAGTTGGCGATTTCAGGGGAGAGAATCCATACCTCTATGCCGATGGGAAGGCTGAGAAGATAGATGTTGCAGATGATAAAACCGAAAGGGGCAATGATGTCTGGATCAATGCTTTCAAAACGGGCAGGCAGGCTCCCGGAAGTTTCCTCTATGCCGGGCCTGTGACAGAAACTATCCTTCTTGGTGCCGTTGCACTCAGAGCCAGAAAGAGAGTTGAATATGACTCTGCGGCAATGAAGATCACAAATAACGAAGAAGCAAATAATTTCCTTGTCCGTGAGTACAGACAGGGATGGGAAATATAATGATATCGGAATTCGGATTATGGATCTCGGATTTTTATAAGTTACTGAATCTGAAATCCATATCCCGAAATCCGAAATATAAGCTAGTTACCCAGGGAATAAAATTCGTAGGTGATCGTCCATTCGAATGTTTTGCCTGGCTCCGCTTTTACCCTGATGTAAGGTTCGGGGCAGAAAGTTGAATGACAACACCAGAAATTGACAAATTCCAGCGGCCTGTCACAGGTTATTTTTATGCCCGTTTTTGCAACGCTGTTCTCAACCCTTATTTCATAAGGCATGCCTGTCATGCCTTCACCCTGTATTCCTCCTGCAAAAACTGTCTCAGGCTTTATGAGCTTACGTCCAAGCACCATTTT
>JBBIIS010000105.1:7220-8215 GCA_037446375.1 Bacteroidota bacterium
CCCCTTCATTGATGCTATATCCCCGCCGTCAGTGAACTTTCCTTTTAACGGGAAGGAAAATTCAGCGCTGTACCCCTGATCTACCGGCAGTTTATCGATCATGAAGAAGTTATGGTTATAGCAGAGTGTTTCAAGTGTCTTCTTCCCCCTGTTCTTAATCTTATGGTTCAGTACCAGTACAGGCTTGTTCTTTTCAAGCCTGACAACCTTCTCATATTCATACGAATAATCCTTTTCATTTAACGTCTGTGTAAAGAGTACCTGGTCCGATTTTCTGGTGATATGCCATTTCCCATGATCAATTACATCATAGGTATGTGCGAATGTCCATGGCTTGTCATCTGGCCTGGTTACAGTACCAATGCCGATCATAAGAAATTTCTCTCCTGGTCTGGCATCGGCAAACCCTATGGGCTGGAATGCATCAACGGGCCCCATTACCACGTCGTGTATGTCGGGCCGGTATTCGTCGTACCACTGATCAAAATAATTGTGCCCGGCATATTCCAGGCTTGACATGTTTCCTGCCCAGTCGAACCTTGTTCCCCTGTAATATCCTTCTTTTACATCGGGCAGGTAAATATTGGCTCTTATTATCCCGTTTGAGATATCTGCCTGTGGAATGGTTTTGTTTTGCATGGTAAAAATTATTATTACTGTTAAAATATATAATATTTTATACATCGCTTCTGATTCTGAATTATCTCTCTTCCCATTTCGAAGTTAATACAATCTTCTCTTTAAATGATAACCGAAAGGGACAAAAAAACCCTGCCGAAGCAGGGTTTCTGAAAAAAGTATAAAAGGATCAGAAATTATTTCTTGTCATAAACCATCTTAGTGACCCTCTCCCCGTTGGGAGTAGTTGATTTTGTATTAACTGTAAGGGAATTGGCATCTGTAAGGGTCCATACAGCGGTTGATTTCATCTGCATCGATTCACCGTTCATGTTCATTGTACGGGTTGTTACAATTGTAAGTGATTTACCATCAGA
>JBBIIS010000105.1:8225-10634 GCA_037446375.1 Bacteroidota bacterium
AGGTAACTGTTGATTTGCTTTCGCCCCTTGGGTTTGTATTTACACATTCCTTACCATCAAGGGTATATTTTTCTGTTGTTGTGGTGGTGGTTCCATCCTGGCCGGTTCTTGTCCTTTCAACAGTTAGAAGATTTGCTTCCTGCTTAACGGAAAAATTACCTCCCATTCTCATTCCACCTCCTTGTCCTCCACCCTGAGGCGGCTGACCCATTTCGCTTTTAGACTGATTAAAAGCCCAGTTACCTGCAAAGTTGGTTTTGCCGGCCTGTGCGTTTGTCAGTGCAGGCATAAGGAATGCCACAACACTGGCAAAAGCTAAAAATCTGAAGAACTTACTTTTCATAATTTGTGATTTATTGGTTCATTGTTCAATAGACATTCAAATACAATTAATTATTCCCGTTATCTCTGATAATTTCATAGTGCATAACAAAGATTTCAATGATTAGTTTATAAAGATGCTGATTTGAAGGTTTAATTGGCAAAAAGCCAAACCCGCCTAAAACATACATCTCTCTATAATTCCGGATTTGAGATTCGGATTTAATTTAATTAATTCCGCAATCCATCTTCCACCGCTTAACCGATGGTATCGCGAGTCGGTCAGGAAAATCCGATAACCGAAATCAGTCAATCACACTTTTTTAAGCGCCTCCAGCACCCTTTCAGGAGTGAATGGCATAGAGTAAAGCCTTGCTCCTGTTGCATCGAATATAGCATTCGCCACAACTGCCCCTATACCGATAATCGCCGGTTCTCCTCCCCCCTGAGGAGGCTGTTCCATCCTGTCGAGTATTACACAATCAATCTTCGGAAGCCAAGAAAACCTTGGAATTTCGTAGGTATCAAATCCGCGATCCTTGATGTTCCCTCCCTCAAACTTCAGCTCCTCCGTGAATGTATATCCGAGACCCATAGTTATGCATCCCTCCATCTGTATCAGAGCACCTTCCGGATTCACGCACATTCCCATATCCTGTACCACTGCAACCCTGATTACCTCAACTTTTCCCGTTGTCCTGTCAACTTTTACCTCGGCCATATGGGCAACCCAGGCTCCGGCATCGCTTCCTATGGCTACTCCAATTCCTCTTCCGCTCGGTCCCTTGGCAGGCTTATATCCGAACTTCACTGCAACAGCTTTAAGGCAATCAACAAGGTGGACATCCTTAAGGTTTTTAAGCCTGAATTCGACAGGGTCAATGCCTGCCTTTGATGCCATAATATCTATCTGCGACTCTCGTGCAAAGGTATTTGTGTTGTTATTCGGTGCACGCCAGGCACCGGTGCCGAACGGGTGTACTGCTGGTCCTCCCCTTTTCTCATCATAGCTTGTAATGATGGCGTTGGACATCTCATAAGTTTTTTCTGTGCCGCGTGTTCCGGAAAACCACACCTGGTAATCCCACAGCTTTATCATCCCGCTTTTATCCATCCCGGATTTCAGTTTAATAACACCGGCCGGATGAAAAGTGTCGTAAAAGAACTCCTCGTCCCTTGTCCAGACAACCATAATGGGTTTGCCTGTAAGAATTGCAAGACGGGCGGCCTCGACTCCCTGCTGAGATGGTGCTTTACCTCCAAAGCCACCCCCGACAAAAGGGGTAATAACCCTGACATTTCCCGGCAAAAGCTTAAGCTGCTCTACAATGCTGTTCTTGAGTCCGAAAGGTGATTGGGTAGAGGCCCAGACAGTTACTTTTCCTCCCTCAAATTTCGCAAGGGCAGTATGTGTCTCCATCGGTGCATGAGCGAGATATCCATCAGAAAACTGTGATTCAAAAACAAAATCCGATTCCTTTGCTCCTGTCTCAATATCGCCTGTCTTTTCTTTTTCAAGCGATAATGGCTCTGCTTTCAGCAAGTATTCAGGAAGTGTCTTTTCAGTTACCTTTTTCTCATCAAATTTGTAAACTGCCTTGATTCTACTTACAGCTTCACCTGCTTTTTCAAAGCTCTCACTTAAAGCAGCTATGAAATCACCGTCCCTGATAACTTGTATGCCCCCGATTTTCTCTGCCTCACTTGTATCTGCTGATACGATTGCTGCTCCATGTGAGGGAGGCCTTAATATTCGTGCAAACACCATCCCCTCTATTCTCAGATCTCCGGTATATTGTGCTTTACCTGTCACTTTGAGATGTGAGTCAGATCTGTTATAGGACTTTCCGATAATGCTGAACTTTTTTGCTTCCTCAACTGAAGGCTTGACATCAAGAAATTTTTCAATCTTCAGACCCTTTGTAAGTTCGGCGTAGCTTACAAGGTTTTTCGGGTTCTTTATATCGGTTACAAATCCATCTTTAACTTCAAGCCGGGATACAGGTATCCCGAGCTTTTCGGACCCCATCCCAATGAGAACAGCTTTTGCTTCTGCTGCTGCCTTTCTCATGCTGACTCCGAAAACAC
>JBBIIS010000106.1:0-10594 GCA_037446375.1 Bacteroidota bacterium
AGATCCGGAAAAAAGGCAGATGACTGCGAATAACCACACCGCTACCCACCTTCTCCATTATGCTTTAAGATCGGTTATCGGGAAGGACGTTGAGCAGAAAGGTTCTCTTGTAACCCCCGACAGGCTCCGCTTCGATTTCAGCCACTTCACAAAACTTACAAAGGAGGAGATCCTGAAGATCGAAGCCTTTGTTAATTCACTTATCAGACAGAATATACCAAGAAACATCGCGGAAGATATTCCTTTCGCTGATGCAAAGGAAATGGGTGCAATAGCTCTTTTCGGTGAGAAATACGGAGATAAAGTAAGAGTAGTAGGATTCGGAAGCTCAGTGGAACTCTGTGGCGGAACTCATGTTCTCCGGACGGGAACAATTGGCATGTTTAAGATCATCTCCGAAAGTGCGGTTGCTTCCGGCATAAGAAGGATTGAAGCTGTTACATCGGCTAAAGCCGAAGAGTATCTTAACGGAATTATTTCCTCTGCTGAAGAGGTTGCTTCGCTTCTTAATCTTAAGAGTACCGGCAATATCGTCGAAAATGTCAGCAAGCTTGTAAATGAAAATACAGCGCTCAGGAAATCAATGGATAAATCACGTTCCCAGGCAGCCTTCTTTATCAGAAAGGAGCTTGAGCAAAGAGCGACTGAACTCCGGGGATTCAGGCTTATTAAAGGTATTATTGATACAGAATCTCAGGAGATGCTAAAGACGATAGCAAACCAGTTAAGGAACTCATCCGATGATGCGGTCCTTGTCCTTGGGGCTGCAATCGAAGGGAAAGCAAACCTTCTTGTGATGGTTTGTGATAAGCTTGTATCTGACAAGAAACTAAACGCTGTCACACTCATGAAGGAGATCTCTTTAAAGATTGACGGAGGAGGAGGAGGCCAGCCTTTTCTGGCAACTGCAGGAGGTAAAAACCCATCCGGACTATCAGAGGCGCTTGAGGAGGCAGAAAGATTCCTGAAAAAGCTATAGCCCTTTTGTCCCGTACGGTCGAAAATATTGTTAAAGATATTTCTCATAACTTGCAGTTTGCAAGCTTCCTGTAAGATCAAAAATCCTTGTAAGGAACTTGCAGTTTCTTTGTCCGGGAAAATTCATTAGAATTGTGGAACCAAAGTCTTACAAAAATATGGACATCACGAGAACTTTTGACATAATCGATGTAAATGTTGAGAAATATCCGAGGAGGGACATGTATGGCGGGAAGTCTGACGGGGAGTGGTACACTTATTCAACTGACGATGTAAAGAAAAATGTAGACTATATAAGCTTTGGACTGCTATCAATGGGTTATAAAAAGGGCGACAGGATAGCGACAATTTCCTCCAACAAACCCGAATGGAACTTTGTTGACATGGGTCTTGCCCAGGCGGGAATGATACATGTTCCGATATATCCGACAATAAGCACCGAGGAGTACTCATTTATCCTTGAGCATTCGGAGGTGAAGGCAATAATTCTGGGAAACAAGTCAATACTTGCAAAGGTGAGTCCCTTTGTCTCCACGCTTTCAAACCTGAAGGAGATCTTTTCATTCGACCCCGTGGATGGTGTCCGGCCGTTAAGTGACATTATCGAAGCGGGCAGGTATAGCGAAGATAAGTACAGTGAGGAGCTTAACGCTTTAAAAGACAGCATCCTGCCTGATGATATGGTAACTATAATTTACACATCAGGCACCACGGGAAACTCAAAGGGGGTAATGCTGTCTCACAAAAACCTGGTATCAAACGTTCTTGCAACAATAGGGGCCCACGATCTTGGCTACGGCCACAGGGCAGTAAGCTTTCTCCCGTTGTGTCATGTCTACGAGAGGATGATGAATTATCATCTCCAGTACAAGGGAATCAGCGTTTACTATGTCGAGAATATGGGAACTGTTGCTGAGACTCTCAGGGAAATAAAGCCTCACATATTCAATACTGTACCACGGCTGCTTGAGAAGATATTCAATAATATTATCAACAAGGGTGACGGCCTCTCCTTCCCCAAAAAACAAATATTCTTCTGGGCGGTACGTCTTGGACTCCGGTATAAGCTTAAAGGGAATACTCTCTTCTATAAATTCAAGCTGAGAATTGCGAGCAGGCTTGTCTTCAGCAAATGGAGAGAAGCGCTTGGAAATAAGGTAGTCGTAGTCGTTTCCGGAGGGGCTGCCCTGCAGAGTCGCCTCGAAAAAATATTCTGGGCGGCGGGCGTTCCGATAATACAAGGCTACGGCCTTACGGAGACTTCCCCTGTTATAGCTGTAAACCCATTCAGAATAAATGATATTAAATTTGGAACTGTGGGTCCTCTAATAGAGCATGTCGAAGTTAAGATTGCTGAGGACGGAGAAATACTTTGCAAGGGGCCGAATGTAATGTTAGGCTATTTCAAAGCACCTGAACTTACTGCTGAGGCAATTGACAGTGATGGATTTTTTCATACCGGAGATATTGGCATCATTGAGGACGGTAGATTCCTGAGGATTACGGACAGGAAAAAGGAGATGTTCAAGACCTCGGCCGGAAAATACATTGCTCCACAGGTCATTGAGAACAAGCTCAAGGAATCGATGTTCATTGAACAGGCAATGGTAATAGGAGAAAACGAAAAATTCGCAAGCGCCCTTATATCTCCAAATTTTGCATTCCTTCACGACTGGTGCTATGTGAACAGGATCCAGTTCAGAGATAATGCCGAACTCATAGAAATGGCTGAGGTCGTTGACAGATTCAATAAAGAGGTCAGGGAAGTTAACAAAACACTTGGGGAACATGAACAGATAAAAAGATTCAGGCTTGTTACGGAAGAGTGGACCCCGCAGTCGGGAGAGCTCTCCCCCACCCTTAAGCTGAGAAGAAACCTTGTTGCTGATCATTATAAAAGTACTATTGCGGACATTTACCTGAGGGGAGATAAGGACCTTAATGTTATCGCAAGGATCAGGAACGGAATAAGCAGTGTTCTGAAAGGTCTTCCAAAGTTTTAGTCATGGGCCCGGGTTGGTCACGATTCACTTTTTTTGTACTTTTGAGACTTTCATATAAAAATGAAATACAAAGGTTCGCTTTATCCTGCAATTATTACTATCCTCATATTGACCCTGTCTCAATGTGCCCCTCTTCCCTGCACTCTTGAAACAGATGCAACGCTGAAGGCGAGCTTCTTCAGTACGGGAACAGGTACCGCAGTGGCAGCCGACAGTGTCACACTCTTTGGGATAGGGAGAGATACGAGTATTATCTATAACAAGGCCAAATCTCTGAGATCCATCTCTTTCCCGCTTAACTCGGGTTCAGACTCATGCAGCTTTTATATAAAGCTGAACACGCTTACAGATACCATAACATTTTATTATACAAACTATACCCACCTGGTATCGAAAGAATGCGGATATACGTTTTATCACACCCTTGATAGTATCAAACACACACGGACAGTTCATGATTACAATATCATGAACCGTGATATAACTACAATTAATGCAGAGAACATACGTATATTTTTCTAGCCTTTTGCTTCTCGCAACATTTTCTGTTGTGTCAGGACAGGATTCAATACCTGTTCCAAGGAATATTAAAATAGGCGCAGACATCTATGGACCTCTTTTTCACGTCTACAACAACAAGACTCTTACCATTGAGGGCTTCATTTCCGTAGATGTGGATACGAACAAGGCAGTAGTGTTCGAAGCAGGATATACAAATTATGAATTTTCCCAGTATAATTACGACTATCTTAACCATGGTATGTTCTTCCGTGCCGGGATGGACTTAAACATGCTGAAGCCTGAAACAGCTCTTGGAAAGTATTATGCAGGCGTCGGGCTGAAATACGGGTTAAGCATTTTCAATTCACAGACACCTTTCCTGAAGCAGGATAATTACTGGGGAACAACTACCGGTTCGGTTGCAACCTCAACAAACATGGCTCATTTCATTGAAGCTTCTCCCGGGATAAGATGTGAGTTTTTCAAGCATTTTGAAATGGGATGGACCGTCAGACTCAGATTTCTGATCTATTCAAATACTGGAAAGAACCTCAAGGCTGTTTACATTCCCGGCTTTGGCAACGGAGCAAAAATCTTTAGTCCCGGAATAAACTACTTTCTGATGTGGAGCATTCCGTATAAGAAGTAAGGTCAGGGGTCCGGGGAATTAAAATCAAATAATTTTACCACTGAGTTGAATACGGAGTTACGCTGTTCCCTATACGGAAATCTGTGTCGTCTCCGTGTGGCTATATGTAACTTCTTTTCTATGACTAATCCCTCTGCGCTCATTGCGTTATTCTTAGCCTGGAGAAAAATCTCCGCGTCACCGGCGGTTATTTCAAATCATATCTTTTTTCCTGCTGAAGATCCACAGCCCCGTATATGTGAGTATTCCATTCAGAAGCAGGAGCTCAAATCCAAATTTGTATCCGTTGAAAAGCTGGACCGAGTACCTGCTCAGCAGCCAGCACACTGCTGGGGATAAAATAGCTATTAAAGGTGTGAACCTGTCATTAACCAGCCTTTTGGTAAAGAGTCCAAAGGAATAAAGACCCAGAAGCGGGCCGTAGGTATATCCGGCAATTGTGAACAGCTTGTCGATCACAGCCCTGTCGTTAAGGGCCCTGAATACAAGTATGCATATAAAGAACACAATTGCAATTGATATATGCACGATATACCTGATCCTTCTCCTGGAAGCTTCAGTAATTCCCGGCCTGCGGTCAAGCGAAAGGAAGTCGATACTGAATGATGTTGTAAGTGATGTAAGGGCTCCGTCAGCGCTTGGAAACGCAGCGGAGATCAGCCCTATAATGAACACTATTCCGGCCAGAGGACTAAGGTATCTTATAGCTATCGCCGGGAAGAGTTCGTCTGATGACTGTGTTATGACTCCCTTGCTTTTCGCGTAGATTATGAGTATCGCACCGAGAAAAAGGAACAGCAAATTGACAAAAACGAGCGTGCCGCTGAAGGTGAACATATTTTTCTGAGCTTCCTTCAGGTTCTTGCAGCTCAGGTTCTTCTGCATCATCTCCTGGTCAAGGCCTGTCATCACAATTGTAATGAACATTCCGCTGAGAAACTGCTTGATAAAGAATTTTTCGTGGTGCCAGTCGGTGATGAACATCCTTGAGATACCTTCTTTCCTTATATAGGGGATAAGTTCTGAAACCGGCTTACCCAGTTCCCTGCTTATATAGACAATAGATAAGACAACCGCCAGAATCATAAATGTCGTCTGAAGAGTATCTGTCCAGACAATTGTCCGTATGCCTCCTTTATATGTATATAGAATTATGAGTGTAATAAAAGCAAGTACTGTAACCCAGAAAGGAATATGCCATGTATCAAACACGAAGATCTGCAGAACATTGATTACAAGAAACATACGCAAAGATGCACCCAGAGTGCGTGAAAGGATGAAAAACCCGGCGCCGGTTTTGTACGACCAGAATCCGAATCTCTGCTCAAGGTAGGAATAGATTGAAGTAAGTTTCAGCCTGTAATAGAGTGGCAGCAAAACAAGGGCTATGACGAAATATCCGAAAAGGTAACCGAATACAAGAACCATATAGCTGAACTGCGCATCCCTGACTCCTCCGGGAACAGACATGAACGTAACACCTGACAATGATGCCCCTATCATGCCGTAAGCCACAACGAACCACGGCGAAATCCTGTTGCCAAGGAAGAAGGAGTGGCTGTCTGCCTTTCGTGAGGTGAACCATGTTACGACAAATAACAGTATTGTATAGGAAATAAATATTGTAAGGATCAGGAGTGAAGACATTACTGCTGTTGTTTATGCAAGGATAACAAAAAGAAATCATGTCAAAAAATTCCCGGCCGGTTTTATTTATCGGCAATAATTGGATTAATTTTGTCGAAAATATTATAAATGGCGTTTACCGAATTTCCATCAAAGCTGCTTGAAGAGGCAGTAAATGAATTTGCATCCCTTCCGGGCATAGGAAGAAAGACTGCTTTCAGGCTTGTTATGAACCTTTTAAGAAGAAATGCCGACGAGGTTAAAAGATTCGGCGAATCAATAACAAGGCTTCATGGAGAGATCCATTATTGCAGCATCTGCCATAACATCTCAGATACTGAGATATGCAGCATCTGTAACGACAGGTCGAGGGACAGTTCACTTATCTGTGTGGTTGAAAATATCCAGGACGTGATGGCGATTGAAAATACCAGGCAATACAGGGGATACTATCATGTTTTGGGAGGAATAATCTCACCCGTCGACGGGATAGGCCCGGCAGACCTGAGGATCGACAGCCTTGAACTGAAGATATCGAAGGGCGGGGTTGAAGAGGTGATATTTGCGCTTAGCACTACAATGGAGGGAGATACAACAAATTTCTATCTGTACAAGAGACTCAGCAAATTCAACATACGACTTTCAATTCTTGCCAGAGGCGTTGCGATTGGCGATGAACTTGAATATACTGACGAGATTACCCTTGGTCGTTCAATAATGAACAGGACCCCATTTACAACGCCGGTCTGAAAAAGAATGTTTAATTTTAACAAAAGGCCAAAAATCAATGATATACTCCATAGATAAGTTCCTGTCAAGATCTGCAAAAGGTATGAAGCGCTCCGCCATAAGGGAAATACTCAAGTTGCTTCAGAAACCCGGGATGATCTCTTTTGCCGGAGGACTGCCCTCTCCGGAAACATTCCCGGTAAAGGATATTGAGAAAATAGCCGTGGAGGTACTGCATGAAAATGGTCAGATCGCTCTTCAGTACGGCACAACTGAGGGTGATCCGGACCTGAGGAAGATGCTCTCGGAGCGTCATAGGAGCCAGGGACTGAATGTGGAAGTTGAGAATATACTGATAACAACAGGATCCCAGCAGGCACTTGATCTTATTGCCCGGATCTTCATCGATCAGGATGATCATGTACTCTGCGGCCTTCCATCCTATCTTGGCGGAATAAATGCATTCCAGGTATATGGAGCAAGAATGAAGGGAATTCCGCTTGACGACCAGGGAATGATCCCGGAAGAGCTTGAAAAATCAATTATTACGCTCAGGGACCTTGGAAGAAAAATTAAATTCATCTATATAATACCTGATTTCCAGAACCCTGCTGGTATAACGGTACCTGAGAAAAGAAGGCTGGAGATAATTGAGATAGCAGAAAAATATGACCTTCTGATAGTTGAAGACAGTCCCTATCGCGAGATCAGATTTGAAGGCGAGACTCAGAAAATGATGTACAGCCTCGATAAGGACGGACGGGTAATTACACTCTGCACGTTCTCAAAGATATTTGCCCCGGGTTTCAGGGTCGGATGGGTTATCGGACAGCCGGTTATCCTCGATAAGTTAGTAATGGCAAAGCAGACTGCCGATCTCTGCACATCAGGCTTTGTTCAGATGATCCTTGCAAAATATCTGAAGAAAGGCCTTCTTGATAAAAACCTGCCCCTTACGATTGCTCTTTACCGTGAAAGACGCGACTATATGATAGCGTGCTTCAAAAAATATATGCCCGATAGTGTCAGATGGACCGAACCGCAGGGAGGACTGTTCCTTTTTGTCACTTTGCCTCCCGGACTTGATGCAGGAAATATTCTGAGGAAAGCCATTGAAAATAATGTGGCTTTTGTTGACGGTGCAACATTTTTTTGCAACGATTCAGGGCATAATACCATGCGTATAAACTTCTCATACTCCGCTCTCAGCGAGATTGAGACTGGTGTGGAGCGACTCGCCAGGGTTATTGCAGGTGAAATTAACAGTAAATAACTTTCTCAGATGGACCTGTCAGTTGTTATTGTTAACTACAATGTCAGGTATTTTCTCGAACAGTGCCTTGAATCTGTCAGGAAAGCTTCAGAGAATATTTCATGTGAGATCTTTGTTGTCGATAACAACTCGGCCGATGGTTCATGCTCAATGGTCAGCATGTCTTTTCCTGAGGTTCACCTTATAATGAATCATAATAATGCCGGCTTTTCCGCAGCTTGTAACCAGGCTATAAAGAGATCGGCAGGAGAATATATACTTCTTCTTAACCCCGACACTGTCGTTGAGGAAGATACATTTGCCCGGTGTATCGGATTTATGATGGAACATCCCGATGCCGGGGCCCTGGGCGTCAAGATGCTGAATGGAAACGGGAAGCTGCTTCCCGAATCAAAGCGATCAATTCCTTCTCCCTCAACCGCTTTCTTTAAAATTTCGGGATTATCCGGACTCTTTCCCAGGTCGCACTTCTTCAACAGGTACTACCTTGGGCACCTCGACAGTTCAGAGACAACCGAGGCCGAGATACTCTCAGGTGCATTCATGTTCATCAGAAAGGAAGCCCTCGACAAGGCAGGGCTGCTCGATGAGACTTTTTTTATGTATGGTGAAGATATTGATCTCAGCTACAGGCTTTTAAAATCCGGCTACAGGAACTATTACTTCCCACGGACAAAGATCATTCACTATAAGGGAGAGAGCACAAAAAAAGGTGAATTGAACAATACCCTCCATTTCTACAGGTCAATGCTCATTTTCATAAAAAAGCATTTCGACAACCGTGAATACAAGCCTTATCTTCTTTTAATAAGATTTGCCATCTATTTTCTTGGAATAATGACAGTTCTGAAGAATCTTCTTTTAAAATATGTATTGCCGCTTGCCGATTCAGTTGTTATTTACCTTGTATTTGCCTTAATAGTTCCATCGTGGGGAAAATTCAAATTTGGAAGCGGCTATATTTATCCAGGTGTTTTCAGCCACCTGATAATTCCGGGATACATCGCCATTATGCTCCTGTCCGTTCTTATAACCGGCGGCTACAACCTTCCATCGAAGCCTTTGAAAGTATTCAAGGGACTCCTTTCAGGCTCTGTTATGGTACTCGTAATTTACGCCCTTCTGCCTTCTGATTACAGATTTTCAAGGGCTGTAATTGTATTTGGAAGCTCTGCATCAATAATAATTATCCCTCTTCTCAGGATCCTTCTTGCATTTGCAGGTGTGAAATTTATAATTAATCCATTTGCCCGGGCTGGCAGAACAGCGATTGTGAGCGACGAAGAGTGCTATGGCAGAATAACCTCACTTGTTTCAGGCAGACCAGGGAAACAGGTCATTGCCGGCAGGATTGGGACAGGTCCCGGAGATCTTGGCCGCGATGTCCTTGGCAGCATCGGTCAGATTAAGGATATTATTAAAATAAACCATATAACAGAGATAGTCTTCTCGACAAAGGAATTATCTGCATCACAGATAATTGAATCTATGCAGCTTGTTGCAGAATGTAATATTGAAATCAGGATATCTCCTATTGGTGAGACGATGCTGATCGGAAGCAGGAAGATAAGTTCACCTGAACATTTTTGAGGCGTTCTGAAAAGGTAATTTTACAAACAGACTGGCATCAATTCAGAAAAAAATCATTCTGTTTTGCTGCGATAAAACATTCCGGCTAAAAAATTGTTAAAGAGGTAGAAAACAAGTTGAAACTTAAATAGAAACTTCCCATGTCAAGAATTAACATTGTATTACCTGCAATGGGTGAAGGGGTGATTGAAGCCACAATAAATAAATGGCTGGTATCTGTCGGAACAGCTGTAAAGGAGGAGGATCCGATAGTTGAAGTTGCCACAGACAAGGTTGATTCGGAGGTACCATCTCCTGCTGCGGGAACAATAATAGAGGTACTTGCGGCCGAAGGATCAGTTCCAAAGGTCGGAGATGTTATTGCAATCCTCGAAAACAACAAAGCTTATAAATCACCTGAACCCGAAAAGGTTGAGAAAGAGATTATTAAAGTAAAGGAAACAATAGCGGAACTTAAAAAGGAAACCAGGAAAATAGAAGAGGTATCGAGGGAGATGAAAAGCAGAACTCCTTCCGGAAAATTCATCTCTCCGCTTGTAAGAAGCATTGCATCAGCAGAAGGTATTAGCTATCAGGAGCTTGATTTGATTACCGGATCGGGAATGGATGGAAGAATTACACGGGATGATATACTTAAGCTTCTTGACAAGAGAAGATCAGACGCAGAAGCCGGGAAAAGGAAGGACCAGGAACCCGGAAAAGAAGCTGTTCCGCAGAAATTGATAATCGCCCAGGGCGATGAAATAATTGAGATGGACAGGGTCCGTAAGCTTATAGCCGAACATATGGTGATGTCAAAAAGAACCGCCCCTCATGTCACATCCTTTATAGACGCTGACGTTACCAGACTCGTTCTCTGGAGAAACAGTGTAAAGGATAAGTTTTTTGCAAAAGAGGGTCAGAAACTCACGCTTACTCCGATATTCATTGATGCTGCAGCAAGAGCCTTAAGTGATTTCCCTATGCTGAATATTTCTGTTGACGGAACCAGGATCATTAAGAAAAAAAATATCAACATCGGAATGGCCACCGCCCTCCCCGACGGGAACCTCATTGTTCCTGTCATCCGGAATGCAAATGAGAAAAGCCTTACAGGGCTTGCCCGTTCGGTTAATGACCTTGCCGGGAGAGCAAGGAGTAACAAACTTAAGCCCGACGAGATTACAGGTGGCACCTTCACAATAACAAATTTCGGATCATACAATAATCTGGCCGGCACTCCCATAATTAACCAGCCACAGGTAG
>JBBIIS010000107.1:0-5006 GCA_037446375.1 Bacteroidota bacterium
CAACTTTGAGAATATAATACTTTAGTGCACCAAGACCGATCTTTCTGAATATTTCTTCCTTCTCCGAATCGGAATAGCTTTCGAGTTTGCCAAGTTCAAGGGATACCTCCCTTGCCGTTTCAGTCATTTCTATCAGCAGATCATCCGCATCAACGACTGTTCCTTCACGCGACTTCATCTTCCCTTCAGGAAGTTCAACCATGCCGTAAGAAAAATGTATCAGGCCATCAGACCAGGCATAGCCCATTTTCCTGAGAACAGCCTTCAGCACCTGAAAGTGGTAATTTTGTTCGTTTCCCACAACATAAAGGCACTTGTCAAAGTTGTAATCATTGTGCCGCAGCGCAGCTGTCCCAAGGTCCTGAGTCATATAAACTGCAGTTCCGTCTGATCTCAGCAAAAGCTTCTGGTCAAGTCCCTCAGAGGTCATATCGGCCCAAACCGAACCGTCGCTGTTCCTGTAAAGAATTTTGTTATTAAGTGCTTTCAGGACAATTTCCCTGCCATCCTTATATGTTTCCGATTCATAATAGATCTTATCAAAATCGACGCCAAGATTCTTATAGGTCAGGTCAAAGCCTTCATAAACCCACTCATTCATCATTCTCCACAGATCCATTACTATTCTGTCGCCTGCCTCCCATTTGAGGAGCATCTCTCTGGCTTCTCCCATCAGGGGAGTTGAATTTCTTGCATCCTCCCCGCTTAACCCTGCCTCTATTTGTGATTCTGCCTGAGCCTTCAGTTCTTTCTCAAACAAAACATAATATTTGCCAACAAGATGATCGCCCTTAATTCCCGTGGTTACCGGGGTCTCTCCATTTCCATATTTCTGCCAGGCCAACATCGATTTGCAGATATGAATCCCGCGGTCGTTGACAATATTTGTCTTAATTACGGAATGTCCGCAGGCCGAAAGGATCCTGTACAAAGAGAAACCAAGAAGATTGTTTCTCACATGTCCTAGATGAAGCGGCTTATTAGTGTTAGGGGATGAATATTCAACAAGAATTGTTTCTGGCTTATCTGATTTGCATTCATTAAGGATATCATCCTGTCCTGCAAATTTTTCAAACTCTGACAGCCACCATTTCTCAGATACAATCAGATTGAGGAAACCCTTAATGACATTGTAGCCCGATATCCTGGGAAAATTCTCTGATAGCCACTCGCCGACCATCTCTCCCGTTTTTTCCGGAGTATTCTTTGAATACCTTAATATTGGAAAAACAACAAAAGTAAAATCTCCTGTAAATTCCTTTCTTGTCTCCTGGACCTGAATCAGACTATCATCAACTTCGCAGTTATAAAGAAACGTGACGGCTTCTTTTATCTTTTCCCTGATTATTTCTTCCATAATACTCTCAAAAATTCAGCCGCAAATATAATATTTTAATACTTTGATAACCAATTAGCCAACATCAAAGAGCTAATAAAAAGGAATCTTTAAATTTTCTTTCTGTGAACAGTAGTATTTATTTGACTATCGGCTGGTACTTTTTGATAAAGAGATAGGGCAATTCTGAAAAGAAATTTTATTTTTGGTTAATTAAGTAATTATCTGAAATAGATCAATTTTGCAGCAAGACCCTAATGAAGGAGCTGAAGAATATATTTATTGAAGCCACAAATAAAACACCTCAGGTCGATTTCAATTGCATAACAGGAGATCTGATACTATCGGGCAGGTCGATTCCTGAGAATGCTACTGAATTGTATGAGCCTGCACTCAAATGGATAAATGAATATATACAGTCACCCCGGCAGACAACAAACTTCAGGATCAATCTCGAGTATTTCAATACCGCCTCTTCAATCTGGCTGGCCAGGATGGTAAAAGCCCTCAGCAAAATGAACGATTCTGAGAATCTTCTTTTGGTACACCTTTACTTCAACGTTGAAGAGTTCGACAATATGGAAACAGATGATATCAGGGATGCCCTCAGTCATGTTATAGATATAATAACCAGTACTGCGATCAGCATTGGTGTTAAGATCTATGGAACAGACGAGAAAGGCGAGGTGATAAAGGAATCCATGGTACTCATCTGAAAAATCTGCCCTTTTTAACTCTTTAAAGGATCATCATCTGTTTTTTTGGCCTAACTTTATTCCTATTAAAAATGCACTTGCCATGCGTAAGATTTTTGTGTTTATCCTTACAATATCTACTACAATGAACATGTTTGCACAAGGCGGATCAACTGACAGGGTGCCATTTGCCGCAGGTAAGTATTATCCGGCCGATGCAGAAACCCTTAAGAATGATCTCTCATCGATGTTTGCATCGTGCATTAGAAGAACTGGCATCAATAACGTCCGGGCAATTATAAGTCCGCATGCAGGGTATATCTTTTCGGGCAAGACTTCTGCTTCAGCATTTGCCACTATACCTGAAGGCACAGTTTTTAAAAATATTTTCCTTATCGGATCCAGTCATGTAATGGCGTTCGACGGTGCTTCAGTTTTCGGCTCAGGCGATTTTGTGACTCCGCTTGGAAAAATAAGGGTAAACAGGGAAATTGCTTCAAGCCTGAAAAAAAACTTCAAGGTTTTTGATTTTCCTGAAACGGCACACGGGTCAGAGCATAGCCTGGAGGTCCAGGTGCCATTTATTCAGGCCTATTTCAAAGTTCAGCCAGAATTGATACCCATTATAATCGGAACAAATAATCTAAGAACAATAAAGCAGATAGCTGAGGCGCTCCGACCCTACTTTACGCATGAGAACCTTTTTGTTATAAGCAGTGACTTTTCTCATTACCCGCCATATGAGGATGCCAGACTTATTGACAGCCTTACAGCCGAAAGCATTATTTCAAAAGATCCCGATAAATTCCTTGCGACACTCAAAACAAATGAATCAAGAAATATTAACGGACTTGTAACAAGCATGTGCGGATGGACATCCGGACTGACACTTCTTTACCTTGTTGCTGAGTCTCCCGACCTTGAATTCAAAAAGGTTTCGTACTGCAATTCGGGAGATTCAAGGTACGGTGGCAAAGAGGAAGTTGTCGGATATAATGCAATTGTGCTCACAGATAGAATGATTGAGGCCAGGGTCAGCAAAGATGAAGATCTCAGGGATGAATATTCAGTTTCATTTACGGAAGAGGAAAAGAACCAGCTTTTTAAAATTGCCAGAACCAGCATTAAGAAGACGCTTGATGAAAACAAACAGGCTGTAATTGACCCATCTGCAATTCCTGCAAATCTCAAAAAAAAGATGGGAGCTTTTGTCACTCTGAAGATCGGAGGAAAGCTCAGGGGATGCATAGGAATGTTCATATCCGAAAAACCATTATACGAAGTTGTTAATGAGATGGCTGTCGCCTCCGCATTCAGCGATAACAGGTTTGACCCTCTCTCAAAGGAAGAATACCCTGAGATTGAAATAGAAATTTCAGTACTGGGGCCCCTTAAAAAAATCACTGATATCGCTCAGATCGTTCCGGGTAAGCATGGCATCTACATCAAAAAGGATTTCAGATCGGGCACAATGCTGCCACAGGTTCTGACGGAAAACCACTGGACCGTTGAACAGTTCCTTGGCTATACGTCGCGGGACAAAGCCGGCCTGGGCTGGGATGGATGGAAAACGGCTGACCTCTATATTTATGAGGCTCTGGTTCTTGAAGAAAACAGGAAGTAGATATGTATAATGTAACAGGCATCGGATTAACAGCTGTTATATTATATTTTCTTAGCTATTTCTTTTACCTAAATGGCTTTTATGGCAGGAATTTTCACATGAGGATATGGAATGTAATTCTCGCCGGTTCGTTCTTACTTGCTGCCGTTGCTGGACTTTTTCTTGCCCTGCAGATCAACTATAAATGGAACATTCCGTTTGTAAAAACAATCCTTAAATGGCATGTTGACTTTGGTATAGCCCTGGCATTTACGGGTCTTTTCCATTTCATCTGGCATTTCTCCTATTTTTTAAGAAAGGAAAAGAACACAGAGAAGTGTTTTCCAGAGGTATCCGCCGTTCAGCGGACATCTAAACAGAATGCATTAAACCTTTTTGTTATCGGATTTGTAAGCACATCCGTCCAGTTGCTTATGATGCGTGAGATAATGAATATCTCGGGAGGATACGAACTTGTTACAGGTACATTTCTGGCATCTTGGCTTATCGGATCGGCAGCAGGTTCTTATGCCTCAGGTCACTCGGAAATGTCTGACCTCAGAAAACTGAATACAATATTCGGCCTGAACCTAATTCTGTCAGTGATACTAATGCTCCTTCTCGGAAGGCTATATCTCAATCCTGGTGAAACACCCTCTTTTTTTCTTAGTATTAATTATACGCTGATAGTTCTTTTTCCCTTCACATTTGTTTCAGGCTTCATCTTCATGAAGATTCTTTCTGTTTCGGGGAACCTGCAGAGAGTAAGCAGCGGCAGCTCTTTCTCGGTGGAAACTGCCGGTGGAATAGTATCAGGCCTTATTATTTCCATGTTAAGCTACCGGCTCTTCAACACCTACCAGTTCCTGATACTGATCTTCATTTTGTTTTCTTCCTATGTTGTTGTTTCATTTGTTTTTATCTCAGGTAAAGCTCGGTTTATTTCCTTAATGACTGCTCTTTGCATTCTTGTGCTTTTTATGGCCTCTAAGCCCGATATAATTTTCAGGAAGATCCTTCTTCCGGGAATAAAAGTAGTCTCATCAACAGACACGCCTTACGGTAATGTGACAAAGGGAGAGTACGGAGGTGAGCAAAGTCTTTATTATAATCAACGGCTTATTCGGTGGCACAATGATGAAACTGAGAGGGAGGAAAATGTTCATTATGCAATGCTACAGCACGATAATCCTGAAAAAGTGCTTATTGTTTCAGGAGATATAAGCTCAGTTCTCCCCGAGGTAATGAAATATCCAGTCAAAAGAGTCTTTTATGTAGAACGGGATCCCGAACTTTTAAAGGTGAACAGAAGCGATAAGTTATCCGATCATGAACTGCTTAAAGTGATTAACACCGACGCATACAGGTTTGT
>JBBIIS010000107.1:5016-8082 GCA_037446375.1 Bacteroidota bacterium
TCTAATAATGAACAAGTACAAAGTCAAGTTTATAAAAATATTGAAGAAACAGATGAAAAATTCGACGTTGTCCTGCTGATAGTCCCCCCTCCGTCAACACTTCTGATAAACAGGTTTTATACGACCGATTTCTATCGGTCGCTGGAGAAAAAGCTGAACGGCAAAGGTGTCCTAATGTGCTCGCCGGGAATTGGCGAAAACTACTTCAATAAGGAATCAACTGTTCTCTACTCTTCGGTTTTCAATAGCCTTAAGGCCGTTTTCAGGAATGTGGTCCCTATCGTCGGGAACAAGCTGTATTATATCGCTTCCAACGACAGTCTCACGGAACGCATCTGTTACCTTGATGAAAAACGGGGCATAAAAAATATATATGTGAATTCCGATTTCCTTTCCGATGATCTGATCAGGAGAAAATCGGATGAATTCATGGCCACTATCAGAAAGGAGGTGGCTGAAAACAGCCTGGAGAAGCCTTCCGCATGCTTTCATTACCAGTCGTACAGTCTCAGCAAAACTGATCCGGGCTTGTTTCCTTCTCTCTTCCTTATACTTGCCATTTTTATTCTGCCCGTTTTCACTGTAAAAAGGACAAACCTGCTAATGTACAGTTCTGCCGGAGCCATGGCTGGGTTCGAAATAATCGCACTGCTTACCATACAGTCGTCAGCAGGCAATATGTATAATATTACAGGGCTTTTAATTGCGGGCCTTATGACCGGTCTTGCCCTTGGTACGGCATATGACCTCACCAGCAGTAATAAACACGCTGGCCTTATTAATACCTCCATTCTTGTCCTTTTTTACCTTGCCATGGTTTTCATCATAAAAAAACTCCTCAATGCGGATTCAAGCGCAGCAGGAGTAATAATTATAATTCTGTTATCTGTTATTCCTGCGTTTTTTACAGGGCAGATATTCAGATCTTATTCACGTGTACAGGAAACAGTGTCAGCGCAATCTGTTTACAGTGCTGATCTTGCCGGGTCCGCCATGGCATTCATTGTGATATCTGGAGTTGCAGTTCCGATTATCGGAATTAGCCATTCGATTTTTTTACTAACCGGTCTTGTTTTTGCAGGTTTTCTTTTTGGAACAACAGTTAACAAGTAGTAGCTTTATTTTTCAGCTCAACTGATTTAGCATCTATTTTAAAAGGATGAATAATTTAAGCAAGCGCGAGTTTATTAAAAGATGTGCAGCCTTATCAGCGGGTGTCGTTTGCTTTCCATCGGGAGGGTTATTTCCTTCATGGCAGACAATTGACAAGAGCATTTACAGGAAGGTCGCCCTGTACCAGGAGGAGACTGCACGCGGGATAATGTGCAGAATATGTCCGAATGAATGTGTGCTTAAAGAGGGAGAGGTAAGCAAATGCAATAACAGGAAAGTGTACAGATCGGTCCTGTATACTATGGCATACGGGAACCCATGTTCATCTGCAATAGATCCGGTAGAGAAGAAACCTTTATATCATTTCTACCCGGGCACACGCGCCTTCTCGATTGCAACTGCAGGATGCAATCTGGTCTGCCTTAATTGTCAGAACTGGACCATATCTCAGATCAGTCCCGATAAGACAAGAAATGCAGATATGATGCCCGATCAGGTGGTTGATGAGTGCGAAAAGTCGGGGTGCCGTTCAATTGCATATACCTATTCGGAACCAAACACATTTTATGAATATGCACTTGATACTGCCACAATTGCCAGGAGACGGGGGATAAAAAACATATTCAAATCCAACGGATATATAAACCCTGAACCCCTCAGGAAGATATGTAGTGTTATAGATGCTGCCAATATCGACCTGAAGGCAATAACTGAAAGTACCTATCTTAAGCTTACCGGAGGAAAGCTGCAACCTGTACTTGACAGTCTGAAAATCTACAGGGATATGGGAGTCTGGCTTGAGATAACGAATCTCATAATTCCATCATGGACCGATAAAACAGAGGAGATCCGCCAGATGTGCAAATGGCTCTCTTCAAACGGATTCAATTCAGTTCCCCTGCACTTCAGCCGGTTTTATCCGATGTACAAGCTTGAACAATTGCCGCCCACTCCGGTTGATCTTCTTAATAAAGCGGCCCAGATCGCACACGAAGAGGGACTGAAGTATGTATATACCGGGAATGTTCCCGGGAATGAGCTCTCGGATACAAAATGTCCATCATGCGGAGTTGATGTTGTTAAAAGGCAGGGATTCAGGATCGTATCAAACACAATTAAAAATGGAAATTGCCCTGCATGCGGAAAGAAAGTCGATGGGGTCTGGGAATAAATGTACCTTTCAGAAGGCGAAATCCTTATTCCCGGATTCATGGCTGATTGTAAAAAAAAAGTCTGAATGACATTTTCAGCGGGGAGCCAGGCTGCATGGAAGGAAAATCAGAAATGAAGATATGAAGAAAGTTGAAGCAAAGGAGAGGATCGCAAAACTGAGGAAACAGATCAATGAACATAATAACAGCTATTATGTGCTGAATAACCCTGTTATCTCTGATTTTGAATTCGATCTGCTCCTGAATGAGCTCGAAACGCTTGAAAGGAAATTTCCTGAACTTGTTTCCGGCGATTCCCCGACACAGAGAGTGGGAAGTGATATAATTAAGGAGTTCAAACAGTACGATCACAGATACCCGATGCTCTCCCTGGGGAACACTTACAGTGAAGAGGACCTCCGGGATTTTGATTCAAGAGTAAAAAGGGCTCTCACCTCCCCCGTCGAATATGTTTGTGAGCTAAAGTTTGACGGGGCTTCAATAAGCCTTAAATATCTGAATGGAAAGCTGGAAAGAGCTCTTACAAGAGGTGATGGCACGGCAGGCGATGATGTTACACAGAATATAAGAACTATAAGGAGCATTCCCCTTACACTCACTGGAAGCAATGTTCCGGCAGACTTTATAATCCGGGGGGAAGTTCTTATGACACACGCGGTATTCAATAAGCTCAATGAAGAGAGAGCTGCTGCCGGAACACAGCTATTTGCCAATCCCAGGAACGCAGCTGCCGGAACATTGAAGCTTCTCGACCCCAAGCAGGTTGCACGCCGCAGGCTTA
>JBBIIS010000107.1:8092-10576 GCA_037446375.1 Bacteroidota bacterium
TCACGGTCGCTTGATTGCTTTCTTTATCTGATGCTTGGAGATGGACTTACGTACAGTACTCATTACAAAAATATGAAGGAGGCCGTAAAATGGGGATTTAAAGTTCCCGACAGCATAAAACTATGTCCGGATATAGAAGATGTCATAGCTTTTATACATAAATGGGATACCGGCAGAAGGGATTTGCCTTTCGACATCGACGGGGTTGTCATCAAGGTTAACTCGCTTCGTCAGCAGGAAGAGCTTGGTTTCACAGCAAAGACACCAAGATGGGCGATTGCTTATAAGTTCAAGGCCGAACAGGTATCCACAAAGCTTGTGTCGGTCGCATTCCAGGTTGGAAGGACCGGCAATATTACTCCCGTGGCAAACCTTGAACCTGTACAGCTGGCCGGAACAACGGTGAAACGTGCCACGCTGCATAATGAGGATCAGATGGTACTCCTCGACCTGCATCTGGGTGATATGGTTTTTGTTGAAAAGGGCGGAGAAATAATACCAAAAATAGTGGGAGTTGATTTTACGAAGAGAAATGATAATATGAAACGGGCCGGATTCATTACAAATTGCCCTGAATGCGGCACTCTCCTTATTAAAAATGAAGGTGAAGCTAATCATTTCTGCCCCAATTATCTGCACTGCCCTCCCCAGATCAAGGGAAGGATCGAACATTTCATCTCAAGGAAGGCTATGGATATTGATAGCCTGGGTGAAGAGACTGTGGATCTTCTCTTCAGCAAAAAATTAATTAATAATATTGCAGACCTGTACTATCTGAGAAAAGAACAATTGCTGCCATTAGAGAGAATGGGCGAGAAATCTGTTTCAAATATTCTGAAGAGTATAAACGACTCCGTTAATGTCCCCTACCATCGTGTTCTCTTCGCGCTGGGGATCAGGCATGTGGGTGAGACTGTTGCAAAAACGCTGGCCCGCCGGTTCAGCTCTATCGATAAGCTTATGGAAGCGGATATGGAGACCCTGACCCTTGTCAGGGATATTGGCCCCAGGATAGCTTCGAGCATAACTAATTACTTTGAAGATGAAGAGAACAGACAGATAATCACAAGACTCAGGTCGTTCGGCATTAAATTCTCGGGCGATAGTGAAAAGATAGATTCAGGAGGCCTTCTTGAAAGTAAAATTATAGTTATATCAGGCGTATTTGAAAAGCACACAAGGGATGAATACAAGGTTATGATTGAAATGTTGGGCGGAAAGAACTCCTCTTCAATATCGGGGAATACTTCATTTATCCTTGCAGGTGAGAATATGGGCCCGTCAAAAAAGGAGAAAGCTGATGAACTGGGAGTCCCTCTCTTGAATGAAAAAGACTTTCTTAAACTGATAGGTGAAGAATGATCATAAATGTTTAGCCTGTATTAACAAAAAACTTTTAGGTTTGTATTATGGAAATGTTTAAGAATATTCGCTTATCAAGAGGCAGATCAATTCTGAGGAGTAAAATATCCCGTATAAAGCGTAAACGCTTCAAAGGCAATATGCTTACCGCAAGAAAGATCGGGATGGTCTGGGACGCCTCAAATATTGATGAGTTTCCTGTCCTCTCGCAGTTTAACCAGAGACTGATAGAGCGGAATATCGATCTCAGAATACTTGCTTATTATCCGGGCAAGGAGATACCTGACAAGATAACCGCTATAAGATACCTGGTCTGTCTCAAGCAGGCGGACATCAACTATACCTATCGCCCGATATCAAACGAAGCGAACAGTTTTATAAATACATCATTTGATATTCTCATTGATGCCAATTTCAAAAATCTTTTTCCCCTTGAATATATCTCCACACTCTCGACTGCAGGGCTTAAAGTTGGCATTTTTGAAAGCGGATATGAAAACCCTCCGTTCGATCTCATGATTGATGTCAAAAAGAGCACCAGCCTGAACAATTTTCTCGATCAGGTTGTTCTTTATCTTGAAATGATCAATACAGCATCTTCTAAAATCAGCGAATAATTATCCCAAAATGAAAAAACTAAAAGGCACCGGCGTAGCTATAGTTACACCCTTCAAAAATGATATGAGCATTGATTTTGCAGCCTTCACAAGAGTTGTGAATCATGTAATAAACGGAGGGGTTAATTACATTGTGGTAATGGGAACCACTGGCGAATCGGTTACTCTCACTAAAGATGAAAAGAAAGCGATTATTTGCTATATACTTGAGGCCATCGACGACAGGGTCCCGCTTGTAGTTGGCATTGGAGGAAATAATACCCAGGAGATTATAAATCAGGTAAGAGGGCTCGATCTCAAAGGAGTGGATGCCATACTATCGGTATCTCCATATTACAATAAGCCTAATCAGCGCGGTATCTTTCAGCATTTCAAGCAGATCGCTACGTCAAGCCCTGTACCTTTAATAATTTACAACGTTCCCGGCAGGACCGGAAGCAATATTACAGCAGATACAACTCTTCAGCTCGCACATGAGTGTGAGAATATAACAGGAGTTAAGGAG
>JBBIIS010000108.1:0-102 GCA_037446375.1 Bacteroidota bacterium
TGTCGGGATCGCAATGACCGAATATTTATTAATCATTTGTGTGAAAAGTAACCAGCGCCTCTAATCGGCTAGCGTCATTGCGAGCCACGACCCGATATAGAT
>JBBIIS010000108.1:201-10445 GCA_037446375.1 Bacteroidota bacterium
AGCCACGATCGGATATCCATTAATCATTTGGATGAAAAGTAACCAGTGCCTCTAAGTGGCTAACGTCATTGCGAGCCACGCTTTGCGTGGCGAAGCAATCTCTTAAATGCCGGTTGGGAACTAATATAAGTTGTGCACTTTTTGATGCGCCCCTCTGCGCATGACAGGAAGTCGCCGGGTTTCTCTTGCAACATTTTGTAAGGTTGCTTCTCCCGGCTTTGTCGGGATCGCAATGACCGAATATCCATTAAACATTCGTATGAAGGGTAACCAGTGCCTCTAAGCGGCTAACGTCATTGCGAGCCACGCATTGCGTGGCGAAGCAATGATACTCATGCCAATCGGGAACATCATAATCCAGCCTGCTTAATAATGTACCACGACTGGCTGTTGGCATCAACCTTAACCGGTATTAGTATATTGTACCCGCGGTCAACATCGAAGACCCTGGATGATCCGCCATTCATACTCACCGAAGCTTTATGCTTAAGCCCTGTATAATAGATATTTACCTGCAGCTCCTTCTCAACAGGATGGTCAAGCGGATTATATACCATCAGCAATCCCTTCTCCTCAAACTGTGGATTAACATGCAGGATGGCATCAATATCCCTTCCGTCGGGCCGGCGGACATGGATAATATCAGCATCAAGGATAGCCCTGTGCTGCTTATAGAATGTGACCCATTTCTTTACAAGCTCCATAGTTTCCGGTGCGTCATAGAGCCTTGTACCTCTCCAGGCTGCCTGCACGCCTGCCCCAAAGAGATCTGCGAGCCGCTGCCCGTAATGCGGCAGATGCTCTTTCAGAGGCTCTATAGTAGCTTCAGATCCTCCACCCTGATACTCGACAAGAGGAACATGCATCCAGCCCATCGACGGGGTCTTCTCCCATGTACCGTCAAATATATTCTGCCGCTCTATTATCTCCTGCTGGCGGCGGGGCAGCGACCAGTTGCTCTCCCGGTACCCCATGCCTGTCTTGCTGCTGCCATTCAGGAAGTACCAATCGGGGACAGTGAGGTAAACCCCCCGGCAACGGCACCACTTATAGAAATCGGTTATTATCCTGAACTGCTTCCACTGAGAATCGGAAAGCCCCTCATGCCCCGGGTGTGTGGTTGCCGCACACACATCGCCCGGATAGGAGCCATCATGCTCCAGATTATCGAACCCCGTGTACTCTATGAACCTGTACAGTTTTTTAAAATACTCACCGCCCCACACCGACCCCAGGCATGGGGAGCTGCCAAATACCGGCTGCTGTCCCGCAGGCATGACAACATCATGCCCGCCGCCTATATGGCGGCTCGCCAGCAGGCTGTACCCGCCTAAAGTAATACCCTTCGAATGTGCATAAGCTGCAAGCATTCTGAATCTGTCAAGATTAGCCCTGGATGTATCCTCGATATCAAAGCCACTGCCAAAAGACAGGATTATCTTCTCAAAGCCTGTTGCGGCACACTGATCAACAGCACTTTTTACAGACTCATCATCAGCATACCTCAGATGAAAAAATATGGGATTCTCCGTCACCCATGGTGCAATTGTCCGGTACATCTTTCTCTGAGCCAGTCCATTCCTCTCCCTGTCGTTGCCGTCGGTAACAAGTTCCCAGCTCCGGAAGCTGCTGAAAGAACCTCCGGCGCCTATCCTTTCTGCAGGGCCTATTCCCGGGCGGCATTCAAGCATAGATGGCTGGACCCTGTTATAGTTGACAATTGTCTTGTACTCCGGATCAGCCTCCCACCATACCGATTTGTCCATGCACGACTCTGAAGACATGCTCCCTCCAAACGCGTAGTCTGTTTCAACATAAACGCCAGGCAGTATCCAGTTCCTCTTATCCCCGACAGCACTCTCCTCCTCTGCAAAGGCCATTATCTCAGAGCTGAAACTGTCAACAATTATATCTTTCCCGGAATTGTTTTTAAGTGTGAACCACTTGCATATCAGGGGTATACCATCATAAATCTCATAGCTTATAATAATCTCGATGCCTGCGATTGCCGATAAGCTGTCTTTTGGCACATACATGAAATCTATCTTCCTGCCCTTCGGCGGCCAGGGAAGATCTGCTGGCATCCACTCAGCCCTCTTCTTCCATGCGAATCTCGCCGCTGTTTCACCCGAAGTAAAACCTTTCAGTATAAAAGAGGAGGATGAATCGGCCGAAAGCTTTGATATAAACTCTTCCGACAAATAGTTTTTTACCGGCTGACCTGTAAGTCCGCCTATCTTGTATGGCCTTCCGTTCAGGGCTACTACCGTTTCGGGCTTAACTGCCCTAAGAAGCTCTTTGCCGCTCATAAGGTTCTCAAAACCAATTGTAGCTCCATCGGGGGTGGTCATGAACCGTCTGGCGATAAGTCCGTTGGAGATAACAACAGTCTTCTTATCAGATGTTACTGAAGCTTTATATGCCGACCCGTCAAGCAGCCAGTCCTTTCTAAGCTCCCCCTTCCGGATGCATGAAGCAATAATGCTCATAATGGCAGTAAAAACTGCTACAGCTAAAAACGACTCCGGTATTCTTTTCATAGGATGGTTTGATATTCTAAAATAAGCAAATTGAGAATAGTCGTCACTCTTTTCGTACCAGACAAAAACCTTTAAAACTACCATTTATTAATATACAGAAATAAAATAAAAATTATGGGAATTACAAATATTGATAAATGACGGAGTCATTTAATTCCAATAGCCACGGGAAAGTAATTGGTAAATTCGGAAATTGAATAATCAACCCCGGAGCGGATTGAATAAGCATCACTCTGGTTCACATGATAAACAGTGAAGGTCAAAAATGGTTTCAGAAATTACAGTTAATTAAGCTATCTTTGTGACCTAATTTTATATAACACACAATGATCACAACTGACCAGATCAAAGCACTTTCTGAACGACGTGATGCGTTGAGGAGGTATCTTTGACATCGATGGAAAGATAAGCGAGATAAAGGATAAGGAAGATATTACTCGCCGGCCTGATTTCTGGAATGATCCGAAAACTGCCGAAGAGCTTCTGAAATATATCTCATCATTAAAAAGCTGGACCACAGAATTCAATAACATTAATAGCGCACTGGACGATCTCTCAGTGCTCTCCGACTTTTTCAAAGAGGGGGAGGCAACTGAAAAAGATGTAGATTCCCAGCACGACAAATGCCTTGAGCTGATAGAGGCGCTTGAAGTTAGGAATATGCTCAGGAAAGAGGAGGACCGGCTTGGCGCGATCCTTAAGATAAATGCCGGGGCGGGCGGAACAGAAAGTAACGACTGGGCCGCAATGCTCATGAGAATGTACCTGAGATGGGCCGAACGAAACAATTATAAGGTGAAGGAGCTCGATTTCCAGGCAGGTGATGAGGTTGGGGTAAAATCAGTGACAATTGAGATTGATGGTGAGAGCGCTTATGGATACCTGAGGAGCGAAAACGGAGTGCACCGGCTTGTAAGGATATCACCATTCAATGCACAGGGCAAGCGCCAGACAACTTTCGCTTCAGTTTTTATTTCCCCGCTTGTTGACGAGAACATCAAGATAGAGATCAACCCCGGCGATATAACATGGGAAACATACAGGTCGAGCGGAGCGGGCGGACAGAATGTGAACAAGGTTGAAACTGCCGTCAGGCTGAGGCATGCACCCACCGGAATAGTTATTGAAAACCAGGAGACAAGATCTCAGCTTAATAATAAGGAGAATGCCCTGAGGATTCTCAAATCGCAGCTCTATGAACTCGAGCTGAGAAAGAGAAGGGAAGAACAGGCAAAGATCGAGGGAGCTAAGCTTAAGATAGAGTGGGGGTCGCAGATAAGATCGTATGTTCTTCATCCCTATAAGATGGTAAAAGATCTCCGTTCCGGTCACGAAACATCTAATGTCCAGGCCGTTCTGGATGGCGACCTCAATGCGTTCATCAAGTCATTCCTGATGGAGTTTGCCGGTAAATAACTTCAAATCAGGCAGGCAAACTGATAAAATTCATATATTTATATTATAAGCAGCAGTTAATTTGCATTGCGAAATAAAATTTCAGAATGTCAGATCACATACAGCTGTTTAATAATTTTCCCCCGGTTAGTACCAGTCAGTGGATGGACAGGATCACTGCGGATCTCAGGGGGGAGGATTTTAATAAAAAGTTGGTCTGGAAGACGGATGAAGGCTTCAGTCTTCTGCCATTCTACCGGGAGGAGGATATCAGGGATCTTCCGGCAATAGATTCGCTTCCGGGAAGCCCCCCTTTTCTGAGAGGAACTGCATCTGGCGGAAGCAGGTGGCTTATCAGGCAGAATATAGTTGTTGATGATTACAGTGAAGCAAACAGAAAGGCCCTTGAGATATTAATGAAGGGTGTTGATGTCGTAGGATTTATTATAAGGGAACCGGAATCCGTAAACAGGGGCGCAATTTCGACTCTTCTTAATGGGATACATCCCGAAAGTACAGAGACAAATTTTATCTGTGAAGGAAAGGCAAAGGAAATTCTTCGCCTTTTCATTTCAGAAGCGGAACAAAGGGGCGTTGAAAAAGAAAATATAAAGGGTGCTTTCGAAGCGGACCCTCTTGGAAGGCTTTTCCTTAATGGTAAGCTATGCATATCTATTGAAGCAGGACTCGATTACCTTGCCGATCTGACGAGGGAATCAATCTCCCTGCCTTCATTCAGGACGATACATATTAACGGGCCATGGCTTTCAGAGGCTGGAGCAGGCATGATAGAGGAGCTTGCCTTCGCACTCTCGATGGGCAACGAATATATGTCTGTGCTTAACGACAGGAATATTGCACCCGATGATGCCGTATCAAAGATGAGATTTTCATTCTCAGTGGGCTCAAATTATTTCTTTGAAATTGCTCGGCTGAGAGCTGCCAGATTTCTTTGGTCAATGGTATCAGGCGCTTATAAGCCGGTGAGGCCTGAAAATACTAAAATGAGGATCCATTGCGTCACCTCATCGCAAAACAAGAAGATTGAAGATCCACATGTAAATCTGTTACGCACCCAGACTGAGGCTATGTCGGCAGCACTAGGAGGAGCCGATTCAATAACTGTTGAGCCATTCGATAAGACTTTGAAAAGGCCGGATGATTTCTCAGAAAGGATCGCCCGCAACCAGCTTCTTCTTCTAAGGGAGGAGGCATATTTCGATAAGGTGACAGACCCGGCGGGGGGATCGTGGTATATCGAAAAGCTCACCTCATTAATTGCCGGGGAGGCATGGAAGCTTTTCATTGAAGTTGAGGATCAGGGCGGCTTTTCAGACGCACTAAAGAGCGGGTTTCTCCATAAAAAAATTAAAAGCCATCAGGGGGAGAGGGAACAGAAATTGCAGCAACTGCCTTAAAGCAAAATGAGACCAAAATTCAAATATGATGATATCTTCTCCCATAACCCGGAGGCGAATAATATAGTCCCGGAAGGAAAAGCCGGACCATCTGATGTCTGGATGACCCCTGAAAGGATACCTGTAAAGAAGGTTTATACTGCAGACGACCTTAAGGGGATGGAACATCTGGGCTATGCAGCCGGGCTTCCGCCCTTCCTCCGCGGCCCGTATTCAGGAATGTACACAATGATGCCATGGACGATTAGACAGTATGCCGGGTTTTCAACGGCTGAGGATTCAAATGCATTTTACAGGAGAAATCTTGCAGCAGGACAGAAAGGATTATCAATTGCTTTTGACCTTGCGACTCACAGAGGCTATGATTCGGATCATGAAAGGGTTGTAGGCGATGTAGGAAAAGCAGGCGTTGCAGTAGATTCGATCCTCGACATGAATATCCTCTTCGATAAGATTCCGCTCAATAAGATGTCAGTCTCAATGACAATGAACGGGGCTGTTCTGCCAATAATGGCATTCTATATTGTCGCCGGTCTCGAACAGGGAGCTAAGCTTGAGGAGCTTTCCGGGACAATTCAGAACGACATTCTCAAAGAATTCATGGTAAGGAATACATACATCTATCCGCCTGAATTCTCAATGAGGATAATTGCCGATATCTTCAGGTATACTTCCGACCGTATGCCTAAATTCAACTCTATAAGCATCTCGGGATATCATATGCAGGAGGCGGGTGCTACATGCGATATCGAGCTTGGGTATACACTTGCCGACGGAATAGAATATCTGAGGACTGGAGTAAATTCAGGACTTGACATCGATGCTTTTGCCCCAAGGCTTTCATTCTTCTGGGCAATAGGGATGAACCATTTTATGGAGATTGCCAAGATGAGGGCCGCAAGGATGCTCTGGGCAAAGATCGTGAGCGGTTTCAATCCAAAAAACAGCAAATCACTTGCTCTTCGCACCCATTGTCAGACCTCGGGCTGGAGCCTGACCGAGCAGGACCCTTTCAATAATGTGGGAAGGACCTGCATAGAGGCAATGGCAGCGGTACTTGGCCATACACAAAGCCTGCATACAAATGCCCTCGATGAGGCCCTTGCGCTGCCTACCGATTTTTCGGCAAGGATAGCGCGTAACACACAGATTTACCTGCAGGAAGAGACAGGTATTTGCCGCCAGATTGATCCATGGGGAGGATCATATTATGTAGAGAGCCTTACACACGAAATAGCCAGACGTGCCTGGGACCATATAACCGAGATTGAAAGCCTTGGCGGAATGGCAAAGGCAATTGAATCGGGGCTGCCAAAGATGCGGATCGAGGAAGCTGCAGCTAGGGCTCAGGCCAAAATCGATTCAGGAATGCAGACAATAGTTGGCACAAATAAATACAGGCTCGAAAAGGAAGATCCGCTTGAGACGCTTGAGGTTGATAATACAGCAGTGCGGGAAGCACAGCTTAGGCGTCTTGTTAAGCTCAGATCCGAAAGAAACGAGAAGCTGTGCCTGGAATCACTTGACGCTCTGACAAGATCCGTGCAGACCGGCGAAGGCAATCTTCTTGAACTGGCCGTGATTGCTGCTGCAAACCGCGCCACACTCGGTGAAATATCTTATGCATGTGAAAAAATAGTAGGGAGGTATAAAGCTGTGATACGTTCAGTTTCAGGAGTTTATTCATCAGAATACAAGTCCGACAAGGATTTTGAAGATGCTAAGGCCCTTGTAAAGAAATTTGCCGCGAAAGAGGGCAGACAGCCAAGGATCATGATCGCAAAGATGGGTCAGGATGGTCATGACCGGGGCGCAAAGGTAGTATCATCCGGATATGCCGATATTGGCTTTGATGTTGATATAGGACCACTTTTCCAGACTCCTGCGGAGGCTGCAAAACAGGCCATTGAAAATGATGTTCATATCCTTGGCGTCTCGAGCCTTGCCGCGGGCCATAAAACACTCATCCCTCAGGTTATCTCCGAACTGAAGAAGCTGGGAAGAGAGGATATCCTTGTAATTGCCGGCGGAGTGATCCCGCCAAATGATTACCAGTTCCTTTATGATGCCGGAGTTGTGGCTATCTTTGGCCCGGGTACATCCGTATCAAAAGCCGCAAGGCAGATACTTGAAATTCTTCTGGAATTAAGCTAACCACCTTCTCACTCCCAGTTGTCGCGGTACTCCCTGCCCTCCGGCAGACTGGCTCCTTTTCAAATGAGGAGTGTCCCGATCCCGGATCAGGACAGAATGGCTCATCTTCTAAAGTCTTCCTCGTAATTTAGAATCAATATATATTAGGATTCAATTATCTTGATAAATATCATATATTTACTATATGTAATTTTCCAATCGATAATTTAGAAACCTACTGAAATACGATCTTACAAATAAGACTTAGATGAAATTTTACATCCCACCTCAGCTAAAAAGATTGTTTGTTGCTTTTGCAATTTTTATCTCCTTGTTTCTTGTGGCGCGTCATTTTCTCAGGCCGGCTACATTTGGGCAATATGGTCATTACCGCGGCGCCTCCCTTGAGGAAAACGCCGCTATACCCGCTCATTATGCGGGACAACGTGCCTGTTTTGACTGCCACCAGGATATAGAGGATATGAAAAAGCTTGACAAGCACAGTTCAATCCATTGTGAAACCTGTCACGGGCCGGGATTAAAGCATATTGAAACAAGTGATGCCAAAGATATTGTGAAGCCTGCCGGCCGTGAGTTTTGTGCAAAGTGTCACCAGACAAATGCTGCAAGAAACCAGAAAGTTGTTTTTCAGAGAAACCTGGCAGAGCATAACGCTGATAAAAATTGTACAGAATGTCATAATCCACATAAGCCATGGAAAGAGAAGAAATAAAATCATCGAGGAGAAAATTCCTGAAATCAGCAGCCATTCTGACCGGAGCAACTATTGGTTATTCATGGCTGAAAGGCTCGGCTTTTCTGTTGCATGGGGCAGAGCCTGAGGATAAGGCCGTTCCCTGGTATGGAATTGTCATAGATATTGAAAAATGCATCGGATGCGGAAGTTGCGCGGCCTCATGCAAGCAGGAAAATGATGTTCCAAAGGAACCGTTCTTCTTCCGTAACTGGGTTGAGATGTATACGGTCAGAAACGACGGAAGCGTTGAGATCAAGTCGCCTAACGGGGGCATCGACGGCTTTAAGCAGACTGTCCCCGATGAGGATATCTTCAAGGCGTTTTTCGTTCCAAAAATGTGTAACCATTGTGCAAAATCGCCTTGTGAGCAGGTTTGTCCGGTCGGAGCAACATATCTGAGTCCGGAAGGTGTTGTGCTTATCGACGAAAAATATTGTCTCGGATGCCGGTATTGCATACAGGCTTGTCCGTATGGATGCCGGTTCATTCATCCTGTCAAGAAGGTCGCAAACAAATGCACATTGTGCTACCACCGGCTGAAAAAGGGTCTCGATCCGGCATGCATGGAGGTTTGTCCGACCGGAGCAAGGATGTATGGCAACCTGAGGGATAAGAACAGCAAGATCGTCCTTTTCCTTAAAGAACATACGACACAGGTGCTCAGGGCTAACCTGAATACCGGCTCAAAACTACATTATAATGAACTTAGATCGGAGGTAAGATAATATGGATCCGCAATACCAATATCTTTATGACGCCCTCACACACGTACAGGGCTACATATTCCCAAATGAATTAGACCTTCAGTGGGGTATTCTCATAGTCGTTTATCCTTTTATAACCGGACTTGTTGCAGGAGCGTTTATCCTTGCCTCCCTTGAAAGGGTTTTTAATGTCAAGGTACTTAAGCCGACCTACCAGATAGCGCTTCTGACAGCCCTGTCATTTCTGCTTGTAGCCACAATGCCGCTGATCAGTCACCTTTCTCAGCCCCAGAGAGCCTACGAGATAATGATGACGCCTCATTCATCTTCAGCTATGGCGATCTTCGGGTTTATTTATCTCTGGTATCTGATGGTGGTTCTCCTTCTGGAGATATGGTTTGATTACAGACCGAGCATGGTAGTATGGTCAAAAGAGAAAAAAGGGGTGATGAAATGGGTTTATAAGATACTTACTCTCGGACTTGACGACTTATCTCCTAAAACTGTTTCATGGGACAGGAAGCTTGGTTATATAATTACCGTTGTGGGGATCCCCTCAGCATTTATTCTTCACGGTTACGTCGGGTTCATATTCGGTTCCATAAAGGCAAATCCGTGGTGGTCAACTCCCCTAATGCCTATAATCTTTCTCTTCTCCGCCATGGTTTCAGGGGTTTCACTTGTGATGTTCGTTTACATGGCAATCTCACGGTTCAGGAAAAAAGTAATTGAGGTAAATGTTCTGGACACTATCGGGAAATTCCTCTTCTTCATTCTTCTTCTCGACTTTACACTTGAGGCACTCGATCAGATACACAGGATTTATGTAGCTGAGGAATCATTCGAGATAATAAAGCTGCTCGTTTCAGGAAAGCTATACCTGACACTTTTTATCAGCCAGGGGCTTATCGGTACACTTATTCCTCTTATCACACTTGCCTTCCTTCAGTTTTATAAGGGCAAAATCAGATTGAGGAAGTCACTGTACCTCATGGTTTCTGTCCTGACTCTTATAGGGGTATATTCAATGAGATGGAATGTTGTTATAGGCGGTCAGTTATTCTCAAAGAGCTTCTCGGGGTTCACAAGTTTCAAGCTGGGTCTCATAGGGCTTGACGGCACTCTTATGGCAGCATTCTGGCTGATTCTCCCGATCGGGATACTTACATTCTTATTATGGCTGCTGCCACCTTGGAAAATGGTTGAAGAGAAGGAATAGTCTGTTAAGGGCAGACAGGCATACAGGTAATTCTGGTTTTTTAGTAATTAAAATACTCCGATAACATGGATGCCAGGG
>JBBIIS010000109.1:0-10317 GCA_037446375.1 Bacteroidota bacterium
GAGCTGTCCTTTATAATGCAGTGGATGGAAAGGAGGCCTACGACCTTTTGATGAAGGACTCTGATATCGAACTTGTTTTGATGGATATTCAGCTCCCGGTACTGGATGGCTACACCTGTACAAAAATGCTCAGGGATGCCGGGAAGAAGCTTGTTATTATTGCACAGACGGCTTATGGCCTTACTGGTGACAAGGAGAGGATGATGAGCTCGGGATTCAATGACTACCTTATAAAACCAATATCAAATTCCCAGCTTTTTGATAAGCTTTCAATATATCTGAGATAGTTCAGCTATTCTTTGTACAATTGTATATCCCTGAATTGTTTTCTGAACTCATCTGTCTCAGCTTCCCAGCGCTCTTTCTCTTTTAAAAGCGATCCGCCCGATTCGAGAACTTTTCTCATTCCGTCATCTCCCGAAAGAATATCAAAAGGCATAAGTTTATACTCATACTCATATGGTGGCAGGTTGAATTCCACTGACCCTGAAGGCGAGGTCTGAATGATAGCTTCGATAAGCTCAAGCGTTGCATAAACAGGCCTGAAATTTCTCCGGTCTGTAACATGGATCTGCATTCCAGTGCAAAGCTGGCCCCTGAACTTGTTGAATGTTGGTATGAAATTGTGAACACGGAACCTGCAGCCGCTGATTCTTCTGGATTCAAGGTTCTTTACCAGTTTAAACGTATCAATAAACGGCGCTCCGAAGAGCTCAAAGGGGATAGTTGTTCCACGGCCCTCTGAAACATTCAGCGCCTCAAAAAGAACCATACCCGGATAAACAACAGCTGACTTCAGATCAGGCAGGTTCGGTGACGGGATCACCCATGGCAACTCTGTTTCATCATAAAACATCGACCGGAACCAGTTTTCCATCCTTATAACTGTAAGGTCACAGTCTGCCACATCTTTTTCCTTTATCCATAGCGCTATTTCACCAATTGTCATCCTGTGGCACATTGGTATTTCTGCCCCACCTACAAATGTAAAAAAATCTCTTTTCAGCACCGGGCCATCGTACAACAGAGGTGCAACCGGATTGGGCCTGTCAAGAACCCATACCGGAATTCCTGCTTCAGCGCAGGCCTGCATGCTTAGCTTCACCGTCCATGCATATGTGTATAATCTGGCTCCAACATCCTGAAGGTCGATAACCAGTGCGTCCAAACCCTTAAGCATTTCACCGGTTGGCTTTCTGTGTTCTCCGTAAAGACTGTAAACGGGTATCTTCCATCGGGGATGAACAAGGCCGTTCCATTCGATCATATTATCCTGGGTTTCGCCAAACAGCCCATGCTGCGGGCCGAATATCGCCGCCAGCCTGCATGAATCCGATTCATGAAGAAGATCGGTAATATGCCTGAAATCAGATGTGATGCTCGGCGCATGACACAACACCCCGACATTCTTCTTTTTAAGTTTTGCCGGGAATTTTTCCAGCATCACTTCCAGCCCTGTTTTTACCATTCTTTAATTATTTTATGCAAATATATCAAACTGACCTTTAATTTGATTTATAACATATCAAATATGGGGTTACAAATGGAATATCTTTTCTATGTTTAGACCTTCAAATTTTAAATTCATTTACAATGAAGAAGTCCTGCCTGTTTCTATCTCTCTGCCTGATCACAGCGGCCCTGTCGGCACAGAAGGTGCCTCTCGATCAAAATGTTTATGATGGCTGGCGCTCCATTGGTCAGTCCTCCATTTCCGATGACGGAAAGTGGATATCATGGGAACTTAATCCGCAGCAGGGCGACGGCTGGCTCTTCCTGCATAATGTGCTTTCTGGTGAAACTGACTCGGCCTTTTGCGGTTTCAGGTCAGCTTTCTCTCCTGGCTGCAGATATTTTGCTTACCAGGTAAAACCCACCTATTCCGACACAAGACAGGGTAAGAAAAAGAAGCTGAAAGATGATCAGATGCCAAAGAATGGTCTTGCCATCAGATTGCTTCCAGGGAAACAGGTGACTCAGGTAAAAAGAGTCAAATCTTTTGATATACCGGAAACCGGCTCCGACTGGATGGCATATCTGCTTGAAAAAAAAGCTGAAGAGAAAAAAGAGCCAAAATCAACCCCTGATACCTTTAAAATAGTCAAGCTTTCATCAAAAGGAGGCAAAAAAGCCCCCGAACCAAAAGGAACAGAATTTGTGATATTTAATCCGGTTTCCGGAAAAGAATTCAGGTACCCGGATGTTGTCGAGTATGCCGTTGCTCAAAATGGAGCATCAATAAGCTTTCTGCAGGAAATAATTGATACGGCTAAAATTGAAAACATCAGGACCAGCGTCTTTGATACGAAAAAAGAGGTGACCTCCCTGATCTTTGAAGGGAAAGGTTCTGCTAAAAAACTCAGTTCTGACAAATCGGGAAACAGGATATCTTTCCTATACACATCCGATACATCAAAAGTAAAGATATATGACCTTTTCCTCTGGAAAGGAGGCAAAAAGGCATTAAAGGTCGCAGATACAACAAATGCAGCAATGCCAAGGGGTTGGTCGGTAAGCGAGAACGGGGCATTGACTTTCTCGGAAGACGGAACAAAGCTTTTCTTCGGAACAGCCGAGAAACCTGTAAAAGAGCCTGAGGATACACTTCTTGCAGATGAAAAGTATAAGCTTGATATCTGGTCGTGGGATGACCCTGTTCTTCAGCCGATGCAGAAAAAACAGCTTGAGCAGGAGCAGAAGAGGAGCTACCAGGCAGTTTATTTGATCGATAAGGGCACGGTAGTGCAGCTTGCCGATAAGAACATGCCATTGGTCAGAACAATGCAGAAAGGGAATAATGATATTGCCCTCGGAAGTTCAGACCTTAAATACAGGATACTCTCTTCGTGGGATGCTAATTCATATACTGATTATTACACAGTGAATATCCGGACAGGGGTAAAAATCCTGATTTTGGAAAAGTCGCCATCGAGAGTTATTATGTCACCAACTTCAAAATTCCTTGTTTACTGGGACATTAAAGAGAAAATATGGTGGTCGTATGCGATACCGACAGGTATCAGGAAAGTTATCTCCTCCGGGATAGGATTCCCTCTCTTCAATGAACTGAATGATACCCCGGGCGAACCTGCTCCTTATGGAATTGACGGATGGCTTGATGATGAAAAACATGTAGTCATCCGCGACAGGTATGATCTCTGGCTTGCCGACCTTGATGGTGTGGAAGCGCCGGTAAATATAACAAACGGCTTTGGAAGAAAGAACAATATTACATTTCAGTATCAGCAGTTCGACAAGGATGCAATTTTTATAAAGAAAAAAGAGCCTGCATTTCTCTCCGGATTCAATAACCTGACTAAGGAGGCTGGATATTATTCGCTGAGATCTTTTGACAAAGCGGACCCCTCGCTGCTTATATCTGGCAGATGTACATTCAGCGGACTCACAAAGGCAAAAAACAGTGCAAGTGCAATCTGGAGAAAGAGTTCTTATGTCTCAAGTCCTGAAATTTATCTGGGTGATTTGAGTTTTGAGCATTCAATAAAATTATCTGTTTCAAATCCTCAGCAATCGAAATACATCTGGGGTACAGCCGAGCTTGTGGAGTGGAACTCCTTCAGCAATGAGAAGCTCCAGGGAATACTCTACAAGCCCGAGAATTTTGATCCTGCACTTAAATTCCCGATGATTGTCTATTTCTACGAAAGGAGTTCGGACCAGCTCTATACATATACCCCACCTGTGCCAAGCGCCTCAAGGATCAATATCCCTTATGCTGTCAGCAATGGTTATCTGGTTTTCGTTCCCGATATTTCTTATGTTACAGGTTATCCAGGTCAAAGCTGCTATAATGCAGTTGTCAGCGGGACGAACGCGCTTCTCGACAGGTTCAGTTTCATCGACAGGAAAAAGCTGGGTCTTGACGGCCAGAGCTGGGGAGGATACCAGATTGCATATCTTGTAACGCAGACGGACCTTTTTGCCTGTGCCTATGCCGGAGCCGCGGTTGTGGATATGATAAGCGCGTACGGGGGCATCCGTTGGGAATCAGGCATGTCGAGGATGTTCCAGTATGAGATGGATCAGAGCAGGATAGGAGGGACACTCTGGGATAAGCCGCTTCAATACATCGGGAACTCCCCGATATTCCAGGTCCCGAGAATCAATACACCTTTGCTTCTAATGAACAATGATGCTGACGGAGCAGTCCCCTGGTACCAGGGAATAGAGTTCATAACGGCCCTCAGAAGGCTCGGCAAGCCTGCATGGATGCTTTCGTATAATGATGAGGCCCATAACCTTTTAAAAAGGCCAAATCGTAAGGACATATCGATAAGAAAGATGGAGTTTTTCGACCATTATCTCAAGGATGCCCCGATGCCATACTGGATGAAATACGGCATAAGCCAGGAAGAAAAGGGGAAAAGGGATGGCTACGAACTCATAAATGAAAAGTAGGCGGTTAATTATTTTAAAAAGTGTTTAATATAAAATTTGATCCATGTCAAGATTCCTGAAACATTTATCAGCCGTTCTGGCTTACAGCTTTATTATCCTGCTCTCCTGCAGCGGCCAGCAAGCCAAAAGACTTGTACTGCTTGAGACAACAGATGTCCACGGAATGGTCATGCCCTACGATTATATTGAGAAGAAACCAGCAGATGCATCTCTTGCTAGCGTAAGCGGATACATTAAGAGTGAAGGACTGAAGAAAGAGGAGCTTATTCTTCTCGATAACGGCGATAATCTCCAGGGACAGCCGGCTGAGTATTACTACAATTTTATCGATACAACATCCAGGCACCTGAACAGCAGCATTATGAATTTTATGAAGTATGATGCATGCACAGTTGGCAATCATGATATAGAAACCGGACATGCTGTCTATGACAGGGTAAGAAAGGAGTATAATTTTCCCCTGCTCGGTGCAAATGCTGTGGATATTAAAAGCGGAAAGCCCTATTTCGAACCATATACGATCATAAAACGTAATGGACTGCGAATCGCTGTTTTTGGCATGGTGACTCCTTCAATTCCCGACTGGCTTCCTCCTCAGCTTTATTCAGGGATTGAGTTCAGGGATATGGTTGAGACCGCTAAAAGATGGATGCCGGTAATACTCGCTGAAAAGCCCGATCTCGTAGTCGGCCTGTTTCACTCAGGATGGGATAAAAGCTATGATCCGGCTAAAAATAATTATCATCAGGAAAACGGATCGGCAGCAGTGGCATACAATGTGCCCGGCTTTGATGTAATACTGACTGGTCATGATCATGCACTTGCGTGCGATAAAATAGTGAACCGCGCAGGTGATACTGTCCTCGTACTTGACGGAGGCAGCAGGGCAGAAAAGATCGGCAGGGTTGATTTAATATTTTCCGGGAAAAAACAGGGAAGGAGGCTTAATGTAAGAAAAACAGGTTCACTTGTAAGTGTACGAGACTATAAGCCTGATAGTGATTATATGTCAGCATTTGACAGTAATGACAAAAAGATAAGAGGGTATGTCGATAAGGTTATTGGTGTATCAACAGAAACTATTACATCCCGTGATTCATATTTCGGATCATCGGCATTTACTGATATGATCCAGAAGATACAGCTTGGCGTGTCTGGTGCAGACATATCATTTGCTGCTCCGCTTTCATTTGATGTCGAGATCCCTGCAGGAAACATTACCGTAGGCGATATGTTTAAGCTCTACAGATTCGAAAACATGCTTTACACAATGACCCTGTCCGGAATCGAGATCCGTAAATACCTGGAATTTTCGTATTCAGGATGGTTCAATACAATGAATGGTCCGGCAGATCACCTGATCGCATTCAGGACTGATCAGGAAGGTAACCCTGTTGTGACCGGAGGGAGGGGAAGATTAAAAAACCAGGCCTACAATTTTGATTCGGCTGCCGGAATTGACTATATTGTTGATGTGTCAAAGCCTGCAGGACAGCGCATTATAATTACAGGTCTTACGGATGGAAGAAAATTTGATCCTGACAAAAAATACAAGGTAGCAGTCAATTCCTACAGGGGAAACGGTGGCGGAGGTCATTTTTTTGAAGGTGCCGGAATTGGTCGCGATGAGCTCAGGTCGAGACTTGTGTCTTCAACAAAAAGAGACCTGAGGTATTTCATTATGCTGAACATTGAAAAGTCGAAAATTATTTCTCCTGTTCCACTTAATAACTGGAAAGTAATTCCTGAAGAGTGGGTAAACCAGGCAAAAATCAAAGATTATGTTCTGATGTTTGGTGCTGCCCGTATCAATAAAAATAAATAATGTCGGGAGACAGCTTAAATAGTGGCTGTTTCCTTCAACTTTTTTAGATAATAATTGTATTTATCTGCAGGGACATTCCTATTTCAGCCTTTTATTAAATTTGACAAGAGAAAAGAAAATAATTTCACTGCTCCATTCCGGAGATTGAAATAAATTATTGAATATTGAGTTATAACTATCAGGAATTTAACAAGTACCATTCTATTTTGAATAAGAGCGAGATTTACGATTCGGAGGGTAAATTCCTTCCACTGGTTGAAGAGTTCTATACGATACAGGGCGAGGGATTTAACACCGGGAAAGCAGCGTGGTTCATAAGGCTGGGTGGATGTGATGTAGGATGCAGCTGGTGCGATTCACGATTTACATGGAATCCTGAACTTCATCCCCTTGAAGATACTGAAGTGATTGTCTCAAGGGCAATCAATTCTGGCACGGATTCTGTTGTGGTTACCGGAGGGGAGCCGCTTATATGGAACCTTGACATTCTTTGCAATGAACTTAAAGAAAAAAACATAAGAACATTCATAGAAACCTCTGGTGCGTATCCTTTAAGCGGGACATGGGACTGGATTTGTCTATCGCCAAAGAAGAACATGCCACCCACAGGGGATATTTGTCATAAAGCCGACGAACTTAAAGTAATTATACAGAATCCTGTTGATTTTGAGTGGGCTGAGAAATATAAGGAGCTTGTGGGAGAGAGGTGCCAGCTGTACCTGCAGCCTGAATGGAGCAGGTATGAAAAGATCATCCCACTGATCGTAGAATATGTTAAGCAAAAGACTTACTGGAAGATCTCCCTGCAGTCGCATAAATTCATGCATATCCCCTGAAAAGTGAAGAAAATTGAGATCATACTGACTGTTTTGCTGCTGTTCTTATTCACCGGGAATGCATTTCCCCAGAAGTACCATACGACCTCTTCAAAGGCCCTCGATTTCTATGTATCGGGCAAAGAGAAGTATGATTTCTATTTTCTCGATAGCGCAGAAAAGCTGCTTAAGCTGGCAATAAAAGAGGATAAAGGTTTTTATGAGGCCTACATGCTTCTTGGTGAAATGTATTTCAGAACGGACCGGTTTGCAGAATCAGCGGCATATTACCGGGAAGCCGTAAAGATAGACTCACTTTTTTTTAAACCGGTGTTTTTCTCTCTTGCAAACTCCGAGATGAAGGCGGGGCAATATCAGGATGCGGTCGCTCATTACAACATCTACCTTGAACTCAGGACAGGATCTGATAAGAACAGAAACCTGGCAAACAAAAACATAACAGATTGTGAATTTGCCATAAATGCAATGAATCATCCTGTAATGTTTGATCCTGTAAGCGTCGGCGATTCAATAAATACGCCGAATGATGAATACTGGCCATCCATCACAGCCGATGAGCAAACTCTAATGTTTACCAGGCAGCAGGTTTATAGTGGTGGAGCAGGCAAAGGACAGGAGGATTTTTATATAAGCCATTTAAATAATAATATCTGGGAGAAAGCCATTAACCCGGGCGCTCCGCTCAACACAGATCAGAATGAGGGTGCCCAGTCAATATCTTCTGATGGCTCATACATGTATTTTACAGCCTGTGAAAGGAGCGATGGGATGGGAAGATGCGATATATACTACTCTCATTTTGACGGAAAATCATGGTCCGCGGGTGTTAATGTAGGTCCCCCGGTGAATACCCCCTACTGGGAGGCAGAGCCATCAATTAGTGCTAACGGGAGAATGCTTTTTTTCGCCAGTAACAGGCCCGGGGGAAAAGGTGGAATGGATATCTGGTATTCTGTGCTCGGTAAAGATGGAGTTTGGGGGAATCCTAAGAATGCGGGAAGTGAGATCAACACAAATGGTGATGAGATGTCGCCATTCATCCATTTTGATGGAAAGACACTCTATTTTTCCTCAAACGGGAGAACAGGCATGGGCGGATTTGACATCTATTTTTCAAGGATGAAAGACGACAGCACCTGGAGCACTCCCAGAAATCTGGGATATCCCATAAATACCAGTGCTGATGAGATGGGGCTTGTAATTGACGCCTCGGGACAGAGAGGTTACTATTCTACCGTACGCGACAAGAAAAACGGAAAGGATATTTTTTATTTTAACCTATATGATTCGATCAGGCCCGATCCGGTCTCCTACTTTAAGGGTACTGTTTATGATAAGCTTACCATGAAGCTTCTTAAATCTGACTATGAGCTTGTCAATCTTAAGTCCGGAGAAATTGTCTACTCAGGATCTACAAAAAGTGACGGTACTTTTCTTGTTTGCCTGCCTTCAGGATTCAACTATGGTCTCAGTGTGAGCAAGCCCGGGTACCTTTTCTATTCCGATAATTTTATGCTTGAAGGGATCCATAATGTCACGGAGCCATTTAATAAGACGATTCTTTTAAATCCGATAAGAGTAGGAGAGACAATGCAGCTCTCAAACGTCTTCTATGAGTTTGATTCGTGGGAGCTAAAAAAGGAGTCCGTTTCCGAGCTTGACAGATTATATACTCTTTTAAAGGATAATCCACTTATAATTGTTGAAGTTGCAGGATATACCGACTCTATTGGAGCGATGGCATACAATCAGTTGCTGTCGGAGAAGAGGGCAAAAAGTGTTGTTACCTATCTTCAAGCAAAGGGAATTGAGACTGACAGGCTTAAATACAAGGGCTATGGCTCCGCAGCTCCTGTTGCCGACAATGTGACAAATGCAGGAAGGAAACTTAACAGGCGCACGGAGGTAAGGATTATAGGAAAAAAATAATAGAACCCCGCCAGAGGTCCTATTATTTTCAAAAAAGCGCATTTGCAGACTAAAACATAAAAAAGTATCAGATAGCTATTCTTGTATTTAAATATTTGTTTATTGAAACACGTTCTGTTTCTGCCTCCTTGGCGGGAATGGAAAAATACAGGGCCGTCCCCGCAATTCCATTCTTTTCAATCCAGATCTTTCCGCCCATAAGCATAATCAACTTCCTTGATAGAGTGAGATTTATTGCGGAGTATGTATCATCATGCCTCCCCAAAGCCTCATTCATATTTTCGCTAACGAGAAAATCCCTGCATTTTTCGTAGCTGTTTCCTGAATCGAGGATATAAAAAGTGGCATCACCATCCCTGAAATAGTAGCCGATCTTGATATACCCCGAGGCAGTATTCGAAATTGCGTTGTGAAAGAGGCTGCGCAAAACCCTTGAAAGTGTGTTAGGATCAATGTAAACATCAGAGTTCCCTGAAACCTGATTTTCCTTTATAAGTACCAGATCGTTAAGATCTTCCCGCTTCATTATTACCCTGAACTCAGAGAGAAGATTTGTAATTATTTTATCCAGATTGCATGAAACCGGTTCAGCCTTTGAATTACCCGTATCAATGATGGCTGAGTCGAGAAAATTATCAAAAAGAACCATCAGCTTTTCACATGAACTCATTATATGATTGGTAAACTGCTTCCTGTCGTCATCGTTACATGTATCATTGCTCATAAGAAATGAGAAAGCTACAATTGAGTTCATATGTGTCCTCATTTCGTGTGACATACCCGACAAAACTGTCGGACATTTGATCATATTCAGGATGCTATTATCCATCTTTTCCCCTTTTATCCTGTTTTTTGAACAGGTACAACTTCCCCAATCTTTCCCGATCCAAAAGGCGACTTCAGAAATAGTTTTAGAAAGGTATTACCCTAGTTTTCTAACTAATTTCTTCGCCTTTTCCCTGTATATGCTGTTTGAGTTTATTATTGATTCGAGCTGGCGGACTGCTGTTTCTCTCTCTTCCGTCTTTATGTAGCATAGTGCCAGATACCATTGTGCCTCGTCAATATAGAGGTTGTCAGAGTTGGCAATTATTGAACTGAAAACTGATTTTGCCTCCCTGAGATTGTTGTTTCCCATTAATGCAACACCATACAGAAGTTCAATCCGCATTTCTCCAGGGTGTGAATTCAGATATTTACTGAAGAATGGAAGCGATGCGGCAAAGTCGTTCCTGTTATACAAATCCAGTGCTGCTTTAAAATCCGGAATCAGAATTTCAGAAGACCTTGCGGGGCCTGAGTACGGAT
>JBBIIS010000110.1:0-10240 GCA_037446375.1 Bacteroidota bacterium
TGCCAAAGACTGAAATAATTCTAACCAGCGCTATCCAGCTGGACGTTCCGATTAGGTTCTGACCAATGCTTCCGAATGACAGCTTTAAAAGCCTGCCAATTATCCTGACATTAATACCCAGGTTCATAGAAGATAAGCGGATCCTCTTCTTCCCGAAGAAGAGAAGATAAAACTGAAACATTACAGCTATGCCCCGGCCCGTTGTTGTGGCAATCGCGGCTCCCTTAACCCCGAGTTCCGGGAATGGACCAAGTCCGAAAATAAGACATGGATCGAGAACCATATTTATTATATTGCCGAGCCACAGTACCCTCATTGCAACTGCTGCATCTCCGGCGCTTCGGAAAATGGCATTTATAATAAAAAGCATCATTATTACAATGTTCCCTCCGAGCATTATCCGGGTGTAACCCGACATATTTGCGACGATCTCATGCGAAGCACCCATAGCACTGAGGAGGTCCTTCGCAAAGAGAGCCCCGGGTATTCCTATCAGCAGGGAAACAACCATTCCTGTAATTATTGCCTGGAAGGCAGTAAGTGAAGCCCCATCAGGATTTTTTTCACCTATCCTGCGCGATACCATTGAGGTCGTTGCAGTGGCAAGCCCCAGCGAGACAGCGTAAACAATGGTTATCATCGATTCTGTGATACCGACAGTTGCAACTGCTCCTGACCCAAGCTTTGAGACGAAGAATATATCCACGATAACAAATATCGATTCCATTATCATCTCGAGGACTGCCGGGATAGAGAGCAGCAATATAGCCCTTCCGAGTTTTCCTTCGGTGAAATCCTGCTCCGATCCGGAAACAGCTTCCCTGACATCCCTCATGAATGACCTGAACCAGCTTCCGGATAAATTTATGTATTTGTTTATATGTAAATTTTTTGACGACATTATTTGACAATTTCATTGTTGAAACGCGATGCGTCGCGCTTATACGCCTGACCAGATAAGATTTGTATGATTTAAAATAGAAAAAGATACACCCTTACTGTGATCAGATAATCACAGGGACCGTAAAAAGGAAACTGAAAATAGTTTTCATCGGAGTGTACTTTATAACACTTCAAATATATTGAATCTTTTTTATATCCAAAATATTTTCACGGTTATTTATTAGGTATTGAGGCCATTGCTCTTTCGGTCATGGCTGAAATTGAGAGAGAAGGATTGACTCCCGGGTTTGAAGAGATTGCTGATCCGTCGCACACGTACATATTTGAATAACCAAATACCCTGTGATTAATATCTATAACTCCATCTTTGGCAGATCGTCCTATAATGCAGCCTCCGAGAATATGGGCTGTCGTTGGCATACCTGTAATTGCCTCTGTAACAAGCACAAATGGTTTTCCCTTAATTATTTCAGATACCTCTTCTGCAAGCTTCTTCGATTCAGGCATGAAGGCTGTAGGCGCCCCGCCCGAAGAGAGCTTCGATTTCATATTAAAGAGGCCCCTGCGCAGATTGAGGGTACTGTTCAGATGCTGCATATAGAGAAGTATTACCGATTGTTTTGCATGGTCTTTCGTAAAATAAACGTGAAGCCAGGTGAAAGGATGCCGTATCAGGTGATAAAGAAGCTTGCCAATCCTCACAAACACATTCCTGCCGTGAGTGAGAGGTACGCCCAGCAGCTTCCAGAATCCGCTTCCGCTCGAATACCTGACAGGCTCAATATGTGAATATTCATCGGGGGCAAAAATTGATCCTATAGCCACCCCCTTTGAAAAATCCTTTGAATAATCGCGTGAATCGACAAGGACAAGACTCTCATTATTGGTCCTTATAAAATTTCCTACACAATCGCTCAGGGCTGGCAGCGCTCTCCTTTTCATATCAAGGAGGAGTCTTACAGTTCCCAGAACACCCCCGGCAAGTATTATTCCCTTTGTCTTTACTCTCATCCTTTTTGAGTACAGGAAGGAGGTAATTCTCCGGTAACCGATTACATAACCATCAGAGCCATCTTCTGCACCAGCCGGCGTAACTGAGGTGACAAGATGTTCAGGGAGTATTTCAACTCCTTTCTTCTGAGCCAGGTATAGATAGTTCTTATCCAGAGTGTTCTTCGCATTATGCCTGCAACCGGTCATGCAACCACCGCAGAATGAACAGCCTTCCCTTACCGGTCCTACCCCACCGAAAAAAGGATCAGTCACCTCCTTCTCGGGCTCCCCGAAAAAAACTGAAACTGGCGTGGCAGAGAAGAGGGCTTCACGGTTGTTGCGCCTGGCAAGCTCAAGCATTGTCAGGTCAGGGTCATATAGCACTGGATTGGTTACGGATCCAAGCATTTTCTCGGCGATTTCATAATACGGATAAAGCTCACTCTCCCAATCGGCAAGTCCTGCCCAGTTTCCGGAGTTGAAAAATTCCTTTGCGGGACGGGGTAATGTGTTTGCATAAACAAGAGATCCGCCGCCCACTCCCACACCCGACAATACACCTATATGACGAAAGAATGTCATTTTGAAAAAGCCATAAAATCTTATTGAAGGAATCCAAAGCCATTTCCTTAGCTTCCAGTTTGATTCCGGAAAATCGGAAGGCTCATAATGCCTGCCCTTTTCAATTACAAGAACCCTATGCCGCCGAATCCTGAACCTATAATAACAAAATCATATTCAGGCTCAGCTTTTTTAATCGTTCTTAAATTCATTTTATAATCTTTCAGTATCAAATTGATCTCCCAATGAGAAACAAGGTTGTTTTTATGTCGTTAAGTCTTCTGCTATTCTGTAATTACAAGCATCTTGACTGCAAATGAAATAATTAAAAATGAATTAAGAAAACTTATATCACACGGAGGAAAGAATGTGCACAGATTTTTCCCATAATTTCTGTTCACCCCTCAGATCAGATATTTTATCCCGTTTTATCATCCAGGATCATTTCGGAGAACATATTTATAGATATTTACATCTTTTTATCTTTATATTTTGAATTTATTTTATAATACTGTATATCAACATTTTATGAATTTAACTCAATTTTAACTCTTCAGATGAACAATGGGGCATGAATTTTGCATTTAGAAAAAATGAAAATTTTTAAAAAATATTTTTAATGCATGAACAAGGAAATATTAAAAAACAGAACTTTATATCAATCTCATTTATTGTATCTTACAAACATTTTAAATGACTGGTAAAATATTGCTTGTTAATAAAATGCATTTTATGTTAATATTTATGAAAGTGATATGGTACATCGTATTTATAGATTATTTATTTTCGTCAAAATTTATAAACGTAAAACAGTTAGAGATTATCAAAATCAAAGGTGAAATTATCATCTGATATGAACGCTAACAATAATGAGGTTGTAGCCTTCCATAGTGAAAGCCGCCTCACGGGTTGTTCTTCTGATGAAGAGCCTGGCGCGAAAACCACGTATTTTTCGCAAAACGAAATCCCAATTCAGTTAGTTACCAACCGAAGCACGGAATTTATCAGCCGTTACTTCCCCCTCGCAACTACCGACTCATGGAATGATTGGAAATGGCAGCTTCGAAATTCGATAAACAATATCGAAAGCCTTTCTAAAATTATGAAGCTCTCCGATAAGGAGGTCATGGCCATTAACAATCTTAAAGGAAAACTTCCTCTTAGAATTACACCTTATTTTGCGTCACTGATTTACGACAGCGGATACGGCCATCCGCTCAGACGTAATGTGATCCCTGTTGTTGAGGAGCTGATCCAGCACGCGAACGAACAGTCCGACCCTCTGCACGAAAAATCCTATTCCCCTGTGAAAGGTATTGTACACAGATATCCCGACAGGGTCCTGTTTACAGTTACCCAGGTCTGCTCCTCTTATTGCAGATACTGCACAAGATCTCATTCAGTCGGTAAGCTTGACAAGCTTGGAAGGCAGGATTTCGAGAAAGCTTTCGAATATATCAGAAGCCACAGGGAGGTGAGGGATGTACTTATCAGCGGCGGTGACCCGCTGACACTTACCGACGAGATACTCGATTATATACTTTCGAATATAAGAAGCATTGAGCACGTTGAGATAATACGTATCGGGACAAGGGTCCCGGTGGTACTGCCACAAAGGATCACTGATAATCTGATTAATGTACTAAAGAGATACCAGCCTCTTTTCATAAGTCTTCATTTCTCGCATCCGCTTGAAATTACCGAAGAATGTGCTAAAGCCTGTACAAAGCTTGCGGATGGCGGATTCCCGCTTGGGAGTCAGACCGTCCTTCTTAAAGGCATAAATGATAATGTGCCAGTAATGAAGGAGTTGTTTCACAAGCTGCTCAAAGTCAGGGTGAGACCATATTATCTGTATCAGTGCGACCTTATACCTGGTTCTGGCCATTTCAGAACTTCCGTCAGAAAAGGACTCGAGATAATTAAAGGATTGAGAGGATTTACAAGTGGTTATGCAATTCCGCAATTTGTTGTGGATGCTCCCGGAGGGGGAGGTAAAATACCCCTTCTCCCCAACTATGTTGTGGAGCATACCGACGAAAAAATTGTATTGCGTAATTACAAGGGTATTCTTTGCGAATATCCTGAAATATAATTTCAGATGAAAGTTGGGTTTACGTATGACCTGCGGTCGTGGTATATCGACCGAGGTTATTCTATGGAAGACACTGCAGAGTTTGACAAGATCGATACTGTCAAAGCCCTGGAGACTGTCGTAAGCGGAATGGGCTTCGAAACTGAAATGATCGGAAACATATTCCAGCTTACTGAAGCTCTTGCAAACGGAAGGAAATGGGACCTTGTATTCAACATAGCGGAAGGACTCTATGGCGACGGACGTGAATCTGTCGTCCCTGCATTACTCGACCAGTACAAAATACCCTATGTCTTCAGCGGTCCTGTAATTCTTGGCATTTCCCTCAATAAATATATCACAAGAGTTATTGTGGATGCAGCCGGTGTCCCTGTTAGTCCGGGAATGCTTATAAGCACTCCTGGCGATATAAATAAATGCAAGCTCAGGTATCCTCTTTTTATTAAGCCCGTTTCGGAGGGTACCGGAAAAGGAATTACAGAAAAAAGCCTCTTAAAATCTCCTGCAGAACTTAAGGAGATGGCTGAGTTTCTTCTCGGCCGCTTCGAACAGCCTGCACTTGTCGAAGAGTACCTTCCGGGCAGAGAATTTACCGTTGGTGTTGTTGGCTCCGCTCACGAAGCAGTTGCTTTAGGAGGGATGGAGATATTATGCCGCGACAACCTTCCCTACTCTAACGAATACAAGGAGAACTACAAGGAATTTTGCAAATATATAGCGCTTGACAGAAGCTATGACGAAGAGGCGAAGAAAGTCGCACTCGATGCATGGAATGCAATAGGCGGACTGGATGCCGGAAGGGTTGATCTGAAAGCAGACATCGACGGAAAGCTTCGCTTCCTTGAGGTAAATCCTCTGGCCGGACTTAATCCGGTCGATTCCGATCTACCTATACTCGCACGGTTCTCAGGAATAGAATACAAAGAGCTAATTGAAAGAATAGTCAGATCCGCCATTAAAAGAAATAATTTAAAATGAAATGCTGCATTCTTTATAATCAACCTGGCGATAACGCCCTCGCTGATGAACTTGACATTATTGAACAGGTTGAATATGTCGAATCGCATCTTCATGAAATGAATATCGCCACATACAGGAAGGGTATCACAACCGATTTCATGAATGAACTTTCCCACCTGTCTGAAAACAGGCCCGACTTTGTCTTTAATCTTGCCGAATCGATTAATAACAAGGGAGAACTCCTTTATTTTGTTCCGGCGATACTCAATATGTACTCGATACCATATACTGGTAATCCTCTTGAGGCTATGTTCATTACAACGAGCAAAGCTTTGACGCACCGGATGCTCTCAAATGCAGGATTAAGCACTCCCGCGGCTTTCTTTCCTTCACAGGCTGAAAAACTCATTCGTGGCAGAAAATATATTATTAAGCCTATCTGGGAAGATGGATCACTTGGCATCACTGCCGAATCAGTCTTTATAGCCGGACCCGGAACGACCGTGAAGCTTGAAGGATTCAACGATACTCACTGGATTATTCAGGAGTTCATCGACGGCAGGGAATTCAATATCAGCGTAATGATGAGTCCCAATGGGCCCGAAGTACTGCCTCCGGCTGAAATGACCTTCCTGAATTACGGAGACGACAGGCCTAAGATCGTTGATTTCAAGGCAAAATGGGAAGAAGGAAGCTTTGAGTTCGAGAATACGGTCAGAAAATTCCCTGGATCTGCCATTAATCACAGGCTGGAAGAAAGACTCAGGGAACTTGCCATCGGATGCTGGAATGTTTTCGGACTAAAGGGTTATGCCCGTGTTGATATGAGAATTGATAAGGATGAAAATCCATATATTATTGAAGTTAATGCAAACCCATGCATTTCACCAAACGGCGGTTTTGCCGCCGCCACACATGAGGCAGGCTATAAATTTACCGATGTCCTTCAGTGGATAATAGATGATATGAACAGATAGTTGCGCCTATGAAAGCGCTCTGGACAATAATCCTCCTCGTCTTATCAAATACCTTTATGACATTCGCATGGTATGGTCATCTGAAGATGAAAACCATGAGTCGTTTTGAAAATATTACACTTCTTGCCGTAATACTTATTAGCTGGGGAATCGCATTTTTTGAGTATTGTCTGCAGGTTCCAGCGAACAGAATTGGCTTCAGGGGAACAGGAGGACCCTTCTCTCTTGTTGAACTGAAGGTGATCCAGGAAGTGATCTCAATTCTTGTCTTTACGGCTTTTACACTTGTCGTATTCCGTACAGAACAGTTCAGGATGAATCATGTAATAGGTTTCTTTTTCCTGATTCTTGCTGTTTATTTCATTTTCAGGAAATAATCATTTGATCAGGTTTGAATTATAGAAACGGGGATCTCCTGTCACCTCCTCTCCAAGCCATCCCGGACGAATAAATTCTTCATTTTCTGCATCGAGCTCTATCTCGGCGATTATCAATCCTTCATTCCCGTCGTGAAAAACGTCGACTTCATAAGTATGCTTCCCGGCAGGAACGCAGAACCTTGATTTTTTTATTCTTCCGGGTTTGCAGAGAGGAAGAAGCTCCCGTGCATCTCCTACCGGAATTTCGAACTCCCACTCACCCCTTCTGAAAGAGCCTGCCGGAGCCTTAGTTTTTATTGTCAGGTACGCTGTTTCGCCTACTATTCGTATTCTTATTGTCTTCGCGGGATCAACGATAAGATATGCCTGAGTGATCTCAGATTTACCTGTTGCTTCTTTCATGAAATCTCCTCTTACAAGAAATTTCCTTTCTGTCTCTTCTCCCATTTTTTCCTTCTCTAATGTGCCATTATCATTCAGGAAATTATTGATAAAGCGGATTTTACATCATTGGAACTCAGCATTTCCTGAATATAAAGCTACTTAAAATATCCCATAATGTACACTATCCAATCCATTTATCAAATTTTAGCCTGATTTAACGTAATAAATTTTCTTAAACATCTTATATTTTATAACTTTTCAGATTATTAAGGAGCCCTTACTTGAAATAATCTATATAAACATAAAACCATGAAGAAAGCTTTACTCCTATCTATTGTTCTTATTACCGGACTTGCCCTTACGGCTCAGGTTCCACAAGGATTTAATTACCAGGCAATTGCCCGTGACGGGTCGGGGAATCCTATAACTGGCCAGAACCTTCAGGTAAAACTCGCTGTGATGGCAGATTCTGTGGCCGTTGGCGGCACTGTACTCTGGGAGGAACTGTTTAATCCGGTCCCTACAAATGCCTTTGGACTATTCACAGTTGTTATGGGAAGGGGAGTAAAGCAGGCAGGATCCGCTTCAACATTCAGTGCGATCAACTGGACTGTCACCCCAATCTACGTTCGTACTTATGTTTACCAGGGTTCCTGGAAATTTATGGGCATTTCACGCTTATGGTCGGTACCCTATGCACTTACGGCAGATGATATTAACGGGGCTCTTTCAAAACTTAAAGTTACCGGGGCAAATGTCTCAGCCGACACAGCACTCTTTGAAGTAAAGAATAACAGCGGGCAGACCGTATTCGCTGTTTATCCTGAAGGAGTACGGGTTTACGTCTCCGACGGTGTTAAAGGCAGCGGCACCAAAGGCGGATTCGCAATAGGCGGGTTTGGAACAAAAGCCGCATCTCAGCCTTACTTCATTGTAAACCAGGACAGTATCAGGGCATATGTTGACTCAACTGCAATGAAAGGCAACAACAAGGGAGGCTTTGCCGTTGGGGGATTCGGCGGTTCAAAGGGTTACACTAACCTTAACCTTTTTTACCTCAGCAAGAAAAATTATTTCATCGGTCATCAGAGCGGAATAAATACCACAACAGGCTTGTATAACTCATTCTTCGGCTACCAGGCCGGCATGGGCAACATTTTAGGATCTGATAATGTGTACATAGGATACCAGGCTGGGCTGAACTGCACCGCTTCATATAATGTTCTGATAGGATACCAGGCCGGGGTGAACGCAACTTCAGGCTTTAATAACATCTTCCTTGGCTATCTTGCCGGCTACAGCAACACAACTGCCGATAATAATATCTTTATGGGAAGCCAGGCAGGCTATAAAACCACCACCGGTGCAGGGAACATCGTAATCGGCTATCTGGCCGGATATTCAAATACCACCGGTTCAGCCAACCTGTTCGAGGGAAACAGCGCCGGCTATTCAAATACCACCGGCAGGTATAATTCATATATCGGCTACAGCGCGGGACAGTACCCGACAACAGCAAGTTTCAACCTTTTTGCCGGACCATATGCAGGCAGGGGAGCAACAGGAGCATCAGGAAATTATAATGTATTCCTTGGAAATTACAGCGGACAGTCATTTTCAACAGGCAGTTACAATGCTATAATCGGCTACCTTGCCGGAAGAACAATTACCACCGGCAACAGTAACGTGTTCATGGGATTTGAGGCCGGCTATAGTGCTGACAGCACAAGCTACAATGTTTTTATAGGAAGGGAGAGCGGCTATAGTAATAATGCGGGGACATTTAATAACTACCTCGGATATCAGGCCGGAAGAAATGTTACCTCCGGCAGGAATAATACTTTCTTTGGATATCAGGCTGGCTTATCTGCCGCAAGTGCTTCTGATTCAAATAATATTGCAATCGGTAAAACAGCCGGTTTCAGCCTTTCCACCGGACATGATAATATCGGTATCGGCAACTCAGCAGCATATAATATCACAACCGGATTATATAACGTAATGATAGGATCCAATGCTGGTTTCGCTAACAAGTCCGGTAATTATAATACGTTAATGGGCTATCAGGCAGGCGAAAACACTACAAGCAATTACGGCACAATGGTGGGATACCTGGCCGGTAACCTGAGTGTAAGCGGCTTCAGCCAGACCATGTTCGGCTATTCGGCAGGTGAACAGAATACAGGAAGCTACAATAGTATGTTCGGCACTGATGCCGGTCAGTACAGCGGTACAGGGACCTTCAATACTTATCTGGGCATTGCAGCAGGTATGAACTGCACCGGAAGCAATAACGTCTTCATCGGTAAATGGGCAGGATATAGTGAACCGGCTAACAGTGATCGTCTTATTATTTCAAGCGGCTACACAGGAACTGATAACCTTAATAATGCCCTCATTTACGGAAACTTCAGCACAGACCAGTTAAAATTTAATGCTACCGTCGGGATAAATGTAAGCCCGGGAGTAGCCAAGCTGAATGTTGTGGATGATATCAATACAATTGCCGTGAGAGGACAAACTTCATGGAGCGGATCGGGAAGCCATTATGGAATGTATGCCCTGGGTTCGGGGAGCACCGGCTTCAATTATGGATTATACGGAACAGCATCAGGCGGAACTCAGTCATTTGGTGTATGGGGAAACGCCTCAGGGACAAATGCCTATGCGGGATATTTTACTGGCAATGTTTATGTATTAGGCACTGTTACACAAACATCTGATATAAGATTCAAAAAAGATATAATCCCGCTTGCCGGAGCACTTGATAAAATCCTTCAGGTACAGGGTGTAAGTTACCTTTGGAAGTCAGGACAGGAACTGGCAGAGTATAAATTAAATAATACCCCTGAAGGCAAGATGGGCATTCATGATTTTAACTTCCCGACAGGGAGACAGATCGGTGTGGTTGCACAGGATGTGGAAAAGGTATTGCCTGAGCTTGTTCATACGGATGCCGATGGCATCAAATCTGTTGATTATATAAA
>JBBIIS010000111.1:0-10142 GCA_037446375.1 Bacteroidota bacterium
CCCCCATTATTATCCCTCCGACAATTGCAGATGTAAGATATGTTGGATTGACGTAAACAAGATTCAGGTCTATCCAGCCGAAAAGGCTGAAGAACAGCAGGCCAAGCATTGCAGTTATTGCTGCTGTAAAGAATACTTTTAGAACGACTGTATCATAGCCATAAAACACTCCTGCGAGTTTTCGGCTTGATGAGAATCCGCTCTGTTCAAGTACAAACCCAAACCCGATTCCTATAATGAATGCGAGAAAGAGATTTGTATTCTCGGATATTAATTCGTTAACTGATAATGGTCCCATTTTTATTCTATTTAAATCTTAATGTCATATTGTCTTGAAAATTATCCGCCTTTGTGCCTTTTGGCCTTTATACCCTTTTTATATCCAGTTCTTCCTGAAGAAATAAGCAAGTACGTAAGCCGTTCCGAAAATTGCCATCATGGTTATGAATCCGCCAAGTGAGAGAACTGCCATTCCGCTCAAGGCCGATCCGCTTGTGCAGCCTCTGCCAAGCTGAGATCCAAATCCAAAAAGGACCCCTCCGGTCAGTGCCAGAATTAGTCGCTTCCTCGATGTTATTTTTGGCGAATGTTCAACTTTCAGTTTCAGGCGCCCCGCAAAAGCCCCGGATATAAATCCACCAACCAGAACACCAAGCATTTCAAATACAAGCCAGGTCTTCATCGGGTTTCCCTGATGTGACTCCCTGAATTCCTTAACGAAGCTTGATTTTTCAGAGGCTTGAGGCGAAACTGTCGTGACTGTCGTCACAACTGCACTCTTTATTGCGCCGCTGGCACCAAGCCCCCTGCCCGAAACAAAGTTTGCTGCCAGGAGTACTAACCCCAGAAGTACCCCGCCTACATAGGGATTAAGGTACCTGGTGTTCTTAATTTCACTTGATTGTGTCATATTTTTGAATTTAACTTTTTTGCCATTTCTTAATCTTATATCAATTTCAGGATTTTTAAAGGTTCCCCTCCGCTCTCTTCCTAATATAGCCAGCGGCTCACCTGTCCTGCATAAACGATTATAAACCGAAGCATAAGGCTTCCAAAGATCACGAGTATTGCAGGTAAAATTGCGGGTATGTGATATTTGCCCAGTTCCATGAATTCAAGAAGGGCAGGGATCACCATTCCAAGTATCACTACAAATATCCAGAATGACATTGTATAAGGCCCTCCAAGGAACATTTTAACAGATGCTATCTGAACCTGGGTGCTTGCAAGGAGACCCATGAACATATGGATTATGAGAAAGAGCTCGATTCCGATCAATACAAGGTCAACCCTGGCAAACTGTTTGCGTTCTGCCTTGTCCTTCGATAGCAATAATGTTGCCGCCGCTCCTGCGGAAAGACCCGATGCCAGAAATAAAGGTCCCAGAATAGATGTGTTCCAGAGCGGCCTGGCGTTAAATGCAGACAGCAGAATGCCGGTGTAAATGCCAAGGATAATTCCATAAATAAGCATAACCCAGGCCAGTACTTTTTTGTACCTGTTGAAGAAAGATTCGATATCATACAGGAATTTGTATTTCCAGTCCCAGCGGGGGAAAATATCCCTGATATGAAGAGCACTCCAAATAAATGAAACCGGCGTAATTACCATAAGAACCCAGGCCCCCCATGACATCGGCGACTGGAGCCTGATGTTTACATACAGCTGCCAGAAAAACAGCTTGTGCCTGAGGTCGAAGAAGAGTGCTATAAGTCCTATAACAAGAATGAAAGGTGCGAGGAAAGGAGTCAGCCGGACAGCTGTTTTATAATCATTTTCTCTCCCTCTTATATAATAGACCGCCGCGATACACAGTATTCCGGCTGCCATACCTCCGAGAAAAAGATAAAGAGGGATCTCCCAGTGCCATATATTAAGCTGCGGGTCGATGAGATGATTCATTCTGCCGCTTACAAATATTTCTTCTTCCATTTTAGTCTGTTCTATATTTTGTTAAATCAGGAAATAAAGTTGTGGTTTAGTACCTGCTGCGGGAATAAGAGTCTTTGATTTTCGTTTTTTAAGTACTACTGATACATCGCTGTTCGGATCATCAAGATCGCCAAAATAGATGCATTTCGTTGGGCAGACGGCTGCACATGCAGTTGTCAGACCAGCCTTGATCCTGTGGATGCAGAATGTGCATTTATCAACATACCCTGATGGGTGTGGATATCTGGCATCGTAGGGGCAGGAAGCAATACATGCTCCGCAGCCGATGCATTTGTTTCTGTCAACCAGTACTATTCCGCCATCGGCAAAATGGCTCGCGCCTGTCGGACAGCAGCGTACACAGGGTGCGTTGATACAATGGTTACAACGTTCAGAGCGTATCTCCATTTCAAGCTGGGGGTAGGTGCCGTTCATTATCTCAACAACCCAATCACGGCAATAACCTATGGGAACATTATTCTCTGTCTGGCATGCAACAACACAATCACTGCAGCCCACGCATTTTTTTGTATCTACTGCCATTGCGTATCTCATGATGCAACCTCCTTCCCTTGCTGTTCTGTAACAAATGTCACGAAATTGCCTCGCATCCCTGTTCCTCCCATTAGTTCATCTGTTAGCACCTTTGTTATCAATTGTGTATCGCTTGCCCCTTTCCCGAAGCAGCGTTTCATCTGTGCCTGGTTATGACCAAATCCATGTACCATATAAATCGAATCCCACCTGATACGTTCAGTTATTCTTACCTTAATTTTAAAATTTGATATTACGCCATCCTGGTTTTTAAGCCATACATACTGGCCGTTTGTAAGTCCCCATTCCTTTGAAATTTTTGGATTTACCCATACACTGTTTTCATGCATGAGATCAGTAAGATTGGGGTTGTTTGATGTCCTTCCAAAAGTGTGCATGGGAGCACGGCCATAAATAAGCCGGTAAAAGCCCTCGTCGGGTTCATCGTGAGGTATATATTTGGGCATCGGATCAAACCCTGCCTGTTCAAATGTTTTTGAATACAATTCTATTTTGCCTGAATCGGTTGAGAAAACCACATTTTCATCTTCAGCAAAATAGAGATCGTCGGCTTCCCTTTCAGCCGTTTTAACTCCAAGTCGCTCCATCTCTTCAAGAGATGAGCCTATCTGCTTTAGCTGCCAGTCGAGCAGCATCTCCAGCTTTTCATAGGGGAAAAATGATTCCAGTCCAAGCTTAACTGCCAGGCCCCTTGCAATATCATATCCCGATCTTGTATTGTTTGTTTTCCCTGTGGCAGGCATCCTGAGTGCGATCTGAGGTTTGCGGTGAGGGCTTATCCTGAGCATATCATATCTTTCAAGATATGTGCATTCGGGTAAAATTACATCGGCCCATCCGGTAATCTCCATTGGCATCGTATCGACAGTCACAATAAGGTCCAGGTTCTGGATTGCTTTAAGCGTATTGGCCTGATTCGGAATTGAAGATATGAGGTTAGTTCCGTTTATAAACCATCCTTTTATAGGTAATTCAGGCTTATTTTCAGGATTCGAAGCATCTATAATTGCATTTGAAACAGGGGAACTGGCTATTGGATATTTACCGGGAAAGAGATCTGTCCAGCTTTTCTTTGGTTCCGGATACTTCGGAATATTTGCTGAAGGAACATTGAATTTTGCCGGTCTGTAGAAACCACCGCGTCTGCCCCATGAACCTAATAATGCATTTAAAATGGCAATGGAACGGATCCTCTGGGTGTCATCTCCATACCATGTAACATGACGGCCCGGATGAACTATAACTGAAGGAGAGGCATTTGCCATCTCCTTTGCAGTTTTCCTTATAAGATCGGGTTTGATAGTCGTTAATCCATAAGCCCATTCAGGTGTAAAATCTTTAACATGTTCCTTAAGCTTGTCTAAACCTGTGCAGTATTTTTCCACGTACTTCTTATCGTAAAGATCATTATAGATTAATTCGTGAATCCAGGCAAGAAGAAGAGCGATATCTGTCGATGGTTTTATTGGAAGCCAGAACTTTGATTTTCCTGCAGCAGTTGAAAACCGCGGATCAACAGTAATTACCGAAACACCCTTATCAATGGCATCAGACATCTCCTGTATCTGACCATTGTGCATATTCTCTCCGATATGTGAACCAATAAGTACCAGGCATTTTGCATCGCGGATATCTGTTATCTCAGGTGAGTAAACCTCCTCCCCGAAGGTTGCCATAAAAGCTTCATCCCTGGGTCCCCGGCATTGTGCATATGATGGTTCAGCGATATTAGCCGAACCGAATGCCTTAAAGAGATTAGTATAGTATGTACTGCCGGAGCCATGGGTAAAAAGAGCCATGCTCTCGGGACCGTACTTTACAGATATATCCTTCATTTTTCCGGAAATGTACTCGAAGGCTTCGTCCCATGTTGCCTCGCGGAAGTTCTGTTTTCCTCTTTCCGAGACCCTTATCATGGGGCTCTTCAGCCTGTCTTCATCATAGTACATACCAACGCCCCCCGTTCCCCTCGGACAAAATCTTCCGTTGCAATGCTGGTCAGCATCATTGCCAACAATTTTCCATATTTTTCCTTCCGATGTTTTATAAACCCATCCGGCGCATTTCCAGAAACACACTTCGCAGTATGTTGGTGTTCTCTTGAGATCGACCTTCAGTTTCTTAACCTCGTCAGGTGAGGAGAAAATTTTCAAGGCGCCATAAGCACCTGAACTTACAGCCAGTGCTCCGGCTCCCATAAATGATAATTTAATAAACTGTCTCCTGTTAGCCATATTAGTACGTATAGAAGATTCAAAATAAATAAAAAAAGATCATTCATATATATAAGTATTTATATAATTATATTTATCAAAAAAACTCCATGCTGCAAGCATATTGTTAACAAATTAACAGACTGAGAATTACTCGTTATTTAGAATTTATATAAATTACATGAAGGGCCCTCTCCTCCCATAAGTAGAATCTCGTTGGTATTCCTTACTTTTGTTCACTAAAAGTGAAAATTGAAATTTATGCAGGATCTTGAGAAATATTTTGATCAGTACCGCAGGAATATAATCGGTATAGATACAAAAATTGAAACCCCTTACGGATCAAAAAACCTTGTTTATGCTGACTGGATTGCCAGCGGTAGACTTTATAAGCCGATAGAAAGAAGGATTTCAGATGATATAGGACCTCTTGTAGGCAATACGCATTCTGAGGCTACTGCTACCGGCAGGGCCATGACCGATGCCTATCACCTAGCACAGAAAATTGTAAAAAACCATGTGAATGCAAATGAAAATGATATATTGATTTTCACAGGAACCGGAATGACCTCTGCAATTGCCAAGCTCCAGAGGATACTAGGATTAAAGGTCCCCGAACAGGCCATCAAATTCTGTGCCTTTACCGGGGGGGATTACAGTCAGTGCAAGGATATTCCAAATGACAAGCGGCCGGTTGTTTTTCTGACTCACACGGAGCATCACTCCAACCACACATCGTGGTTTGAAACACTTGCTGAGGTTGTTGTTCTTGAGCCGTATGCCGATCTTACTGTCAATCCCGACATCCTTCGGAAGGAGATAGTAAAATATAAAGATCGCCCTTTGTTAATAGGCTCCTTTTCAGCTTGCTCAAATGTGACCGGTTATTTTCCGGATTATTATGAGCTCGCCAGGATCATGCACGAAAATCATGGATACTGCTTTGTCGACTTTGCAGCATCTGCTCCCTATGTTGATATTGATATGCATCCTTCAGACAAAGAGAGCCATCTGGACGCAATTTTCTTTTCGCCTCATAAATTCCTTGGCGGACCAGGAAGCGCCGGTGTCCTTATTTTCAATAAGGAACTTTACAAAAACAGCATTCCGGATTCTCCCGGCGGAGGGACGGTTAAATGGACAAACAGATGGGGCGGCTACCGGTATATAACAGATATTGAAGTAAAGGAAGATGGAGGTACTCCGGGTTTTCTGCAGGGAATAAAAGCTGCACTCGCCGTTTCACTGAAGGAAACGATGGGTACAGCCAGGATGAAACAAAGAGAGAAGGAACTGATAGATCTTACATATGGTGAATTATCCTCCATAGAAGGGCTTCATATCCTGGCCCCGGATATACGTGACAGGCTGGGCATCTTTTCATTCTATATTGATAATGTGCATCACAACCTTTTCACAACTCTTTTAAACGATCGTTTTGGCATTCAGGTAAGAGGGGGTTGTTCATGTGCAGGAACCTATGGTCACTTTCTTCTGAATGTTGATTTTAACCTGTCGAAGGAGATCACTGATAAAATTGATGCAGGTGACCTCTCAATGAAACCGGGGTGGATAAGACTATCGCTTCATCCTACAATGACCAATGATGAACTGCTTTATATTCTTGACGCGATAAAGGAGGCTGTAGAAAATGCTGAGATATGGAAGAAAGATTATTGTTACGACAGCCACACAAATGAGTTCCATTATTGCAAGAATCGAGTAAAAAATTCGAGTGATGCAGCGGAGTGGTTTTCCTTTAAATGAAACCGGGAATCATCCATTGGAACTGATCAGGAGAAGCGATTTTTTATTTAAAATCTCAATCTTTTTCCCGGAGACCCTTATTATGCCATCGTTCTCAAATTCAGTCATTACGCGACTTACACTTTCCCTGGAAGAATCTACAAGATTGCCTATTTCTTCCTGATTGACAGGTACTGTGAATAGGTCTGAAATATAAATCCGATCACACAATTCTAGCAAAACATCCGCGATTTTTCCTCTCATCTGCTTCTGAGTCCTGTTGGCACACCTGTGGAATACTTCAAGCTCATTCCTGCAAATCTCCAAAAGGATCTCATACGAGAAATCGTAATTTACCTTAAGCAGGTAACGGAATGTATCGATGTCAATAAAACAGACTTCGGAAGGCTCAATTGCAGTAACAGAGTACTGATTTATTTTGTCTCCGAATGTTGTAGGCAAAGCCAGGTAAACAGGAGCCTTTACGATACGGACGATCTGTTCATGATATGGTCCGGCAATATGGACCTTGGCCAGTCCTTTCCGAAGGTAAGCAACATTTGTAGAAAAGGTTCCCTGCTTTACAAGCGGATCACCTTTACGGAATTTTACCAGCGCACAGCTAAAGGAAAGCTTTTCAATTTCTTCTTCGCTTAATTTTGACGCGGCTTTCGATTTTATCTCACATAATTTACAGTCAGCATTCATGATGTAAAGCTAATTAATTGTGACATGTATCACAAAATTAATTAGGCAGCTTCACACCGGTTTCTAATTTTCGATTTTGTTGCTTTCTTTACTTTGTTAATTATTTAACAGTAAAATTTATATTATGGAAAGAAAAAAACTATGTTTGGCACTCTATACCGGAAGTGTCGACAAACTGACAGCCGCAGGAGTCATTCTTGGCGGCGCGGCAGCAGAAGATATGGATGTCGAGATCTTTGTTCTTCTTCAGGCGGCTTTTGCCTTTAAAAAAGAAAATGCAATGGTTAACGACAGGGTGGCAGAAATTACTGATAAGAAAGCAGATTTTCTTGCATCGCTCCAGCGTCTGAATACACCCCACTGGACTGAAGCATTCCGCAAAGCAAAAGGGTTGACAAGCGTTAAGATCCATATCTGCGGTTTTGCAGGCAAAGTATGGCATGGTGAAAAGCTGGATGACTTTATAGACCTGGCCGATGATATATGCGGAATTGCCCAATATATACAAACTGCTCAGGAATCGGATCTTAATCTGTTCATTTAAACTTCTGAATTAAAAGATCGAAAAAATTAAAATATCAAATTATGACAATTGAGGAACTTAAGAACCTGAATGCTGATAAAGTTGTAGATGCCCGCGGTACGGCATGCCCTGGTCCGCTGTTAGAGGCAAAGAAAGCAGTCGCTACAATTAAGCCAGGTGAGGTTATGGAAGTTTTATCGGCCGATGAAGGGACAAAATCCGATCTACCAAAATGGTGCGCCAAACAGGGGCATGAATATCTTGGTACAATTGAGGAGAATGGCTACTTCAAAATTTTTATGAAGAAAAAATAGCGCTTCATTATGGAAGGCATAAACAGAAAAAGTGCCAAGATACTGGTATTCTCCACTGAGAAAATATCCGATCCCGCCATAGACATGGCGGGATTGCTCAAATTGCACTATCCGCCAACAGTATATACTATTTCTGTTCCATGTTCCAGCGGAGTAAAATCAAAATGGATATTACATGCATTTGAAAAAGGATTTGACGGAGTATTCATTGCCGCTGACGGCAGCGATTGTCCATATGGCGAATCGTGTACGGAGAAAACCGGGAAAATTGTAAGCCATACCCACGGGCTAATGAAAGATAAAAATATCGAACCTGCCCGTCTCCGCATGGCTGCGATCTGTTCAGTCTGCAGCGAAGCATTTGTAAAACAGATGAAAAGTTTTAATGAGTATTTACTGAAAACTTCAAACGCATAAAATGAATGGGGAAATAATAAATGCTTCGTTTGATGCACTTGTTATCGGGGGTGGGATAGCCGGCGGTGAAGCTGCACTGAATCTTGCCAATAACGGATTCAAAGTGCTTATAGTTGAAAAAGATCTCTCAATCGGGGGTAAAATGATTTTGCTCAGTAAAGTTTTTCCTACTCTCGATTGTTCAGCCTGCATTACTACTCCAAAAATTTCTGAGATATCACGACATAAGGGGATTGCAATTTATACGGGGAGTGAAGTAAAAGATATTAAGAAAATATCGGGGAACGAGTTCGAAGCCGTCGTTTTAAAAAATCCAAGGTATGTAACCGGAGAAGATTGTACCGGCTGCCAGCTTTGCGAACAGGCCTGCCCCGTTGTAGTTAAAGACCAGTATCAGTATAATCTTGTTGGACGCAAGGCTGCATTTATCCCCTTCAGCATCGCCAGCCCCAGGGTCGCAGCAATAGATATCGAAAACTGCACTTTATGCGGAGCCTGCGAATCAGCCTGCCCGACAAAATGTATCGATTTCACCCAGGAGCCCGAAGAATTAATTATAAAAGTTAAAACTGTTATCATAGCAACAGGGTTTGACCTTTTCGATCCTTTGAAAATTCCTCGCTTTGGATTTGGTTCATATAAAAATGTGATCACATCAATGCAGATGGAAAGACAACTTGCACCCACCCGCCCGTTTAATACAATACTTAGGCCGGGAGACGGGAAGGTACCCTGCAGAATTGCATATGCTCTTTGTACTGGATCAAGAGACAAAACTGTAGGAAATCCTGTGTGCTCGCAGATATGCTGCATGTATTCAATCAAGCAGGCTCAATTGCTTATGGGGGCTCTTCCGATGGCCGATGTGACTATTTATTATATCAATATCAGGTCGTTCGGAAAAGGCTTTGAAGAGTTCTACGACCAGGCCAAGGGAATGGGAGTCAATTTTGTCAAGGGAAAAATGGGCAAGATCACCGAGAAGAAGAACGGCGACCTTATTGTGCGGTACGAAGATATAAACGAAAATAAAGTTAAGGAATCTGAACACGATCTTGTGGTTTTGTCCGCAGGCATTCTTCCAAATATGGATAATAATAGCCTGTTTGATAAGGGACAATTGGAATTGGACCAGTTCAGTTTCGTGAATCAGACCGACTCTCTCTCAAGTCCCGCCAGGACAAGCATAGAGGGAGTATATGTTGCCGGTACGGCATCAGGACCAATGGATATTCCCGATTCAATACTCTCGGCAGGTGCTGCATCTGCGGAAGCGATGAGTTACCTAATTCAAAAGAGATGAATAAGAGAATAGGTGTATATATATGCCACTGCGGAGGAAATATCTCCGATTATGTTGATGTTGAAAAGGTAAAGAAAGCGGTTGAAACAGAACAGGATGTTTTTATTGCAAAGACCACAATGTTCGCCTGCAGCGATTCGGGTCAGAAAGAGATTGTTGACGATATCATTAACAAAAACCTTGACAGTCTGGTTGTGGCATCGTGCTCCCCTAAGCTTCATCTGGTTACCTTCAGGGCGGCAGCTGAAAGAGCTGGGATGAATAAATTTAACTATGTGCATGCCAATATACGTGAGCAGGCCTCATGGGCCCACTCAGACGATAAAACCGGGGCAACCGCAACTGCGATACACCTTGTAAGGGCTGCAATTGCAAAAGCCAGACTTGCGGAAGATCTTAATACATTTAAGATCACTTCAAAAAAAGCCGTG
>JBBIIS010000112.1:0-10139 GCA_037446375.1 Bacteroidota bacterium
ACCTCTAGTGTACCTGTTGTGGCGCCAGCTGCATCGCAGGGTAGCTATGTTTGGATGAGATAAGCACTGAAAGCATCTAAGTGCGAAGCTCGGCTCAAGATGAGATCTCCTTTAAGGGTCGTTGTAGACTACGACGTTGATAGGCTGCAGGTGTAAAGGCGGTAACGTCAAAGCCAAGCAGTACTAATTACCCGTAAGCTTTCTGAGTGACTGTTATTAACTTTCCGAACCAATATGTTAAAATATTGAAAGTCTTTAGGTGACTATAGCGACAGGGTCCCACCTCTTCCCATTCCGAACAGAGAAGTTAAACCTGCCAGCGCCAATGGTACTGCATTCGTGGGAGAGTAGGTCGTCGCCGACTTTAAATCAAGGCCCTTCAGTTTTCTGAGGGGCCTTTTTTTTAGTATATTTGTTTTCAATCTACCCTACATAAATGGATAATCCGGGGATTAACAGAACCAATTTAAACTCAAAACTCTTAATGCCGGAAGGAAATATCCTCTCCGAAACACTCCTCCATATCTTTAAATACAGCAAGCTTAACCAGGTCTACTCCGAATCAAAAGACAAAAACCCTGTAAAACTTATAAACTCCCTCTTCGAAATACTCGACCTTAAATTAGATCTGCCTACGAATGATCTTGAAAATATCCCTTCTTCCGGACCCTTCCTGATTGTCGCAAACCACCCTTTCAAAGGGATTGATTCAATGCTTCTCTTCAGAATGATCCACCAGAAAAGACCCGATTTCAAGATAATGGCAAACTACCTTCTCGGTGATGTCGAACCATTGAAGGATATTATAATTCCTGTGAATACCCACGAGAGTAACAGATCAGTAAAATCATCATACAAAGGGGTGAAAAGCGGAATCCGCCACCTCAGGGAAGGCCATTGCCTCGGAATGTTCCCCGCTGCTGAGGATTCCAAACATTGGGATTCGGGAAAAATCCTGCTTGACAGGGAATGGCAGCCTGCGGCATTGAAATTCATCCGGATGGCAAATGTCCCTGTTATCCCTGTCTACTTCCATGGTACCAAATCAAGAATTGCACACATTATAAGAAGAGTCAACCCACTGCTTCCGGATTCTGAACTTCCAAGGGAGCTCATGAATAAGAAAAAAAGAACTGTCAGTGTCCGGATTGGAACCCCGGTAACACTTAAAGAACAAACTGATTTCAATAATATTGCCGAGTTCGGGAGATACCTGAGAGCACGTGTTTATTCACTGGGATCGGCAATCGAGAGCCGTAAAACCGGTAACAGAAGATTTATTCATGGGAAAGGAAAGGCAGTGCCCATTGTTGAATCTCAGCCTTCCGATCTTATGCTTAAAGAATTTAACAGGATAAAAAGCGATTATGAACTTTTTGCTACAAAAAACTATTCAGTCGTATGCGCCCCGGCTGAAGTTATTCCCAGGATCTTTCGCGAAATTGGCCGACTTCGGGAACTCACCTTCAGGGAAGTCGGCGAGGGTACAAACAAAAGCATAGATATCGATGAATATGACTTTTATTATTATCACCTTTTTATCTGGGATACTGAAAAAAACCGTATTGTCGGAGCCTATCGCATCGGGAAAGGAAAAGAAATTATTGAGATATACGGAGTTAAAGGGTTCTATATAAACTCCCTTTTCCGTATAAAAAGGAGCTTCACCCCATTTCTGGCAGAATCACTTGAACTTGGACGCTCATTTGTTACAAAGGATTACCAGAAAAAGGCCTTTCCTCTCTTCCTGCTATGGAAAGGAATAATGGTTTTTCTTCTCACAAATTCAGAATACAGATACCTGATGGGACCTGTTAGTATAAGCAATGACCTTTCCAGCTTCTCAAAGGGTCTGATAGTGGATTTTATAAGAAACTATTTCTTTGATTCAAGCCTCTCTAAACATGTGGTTCCAAAAAAGGACTTCGTTGTTAAGCAGGACAAGGCAACAGATCACAGGGTAATAATTGATACTTCAGAAAAGAATATAAACAAGATCGAAAAAATAATTATTGATATTGAACCAGGTTACCGCCTTCCGATTCTTCTTAAGAAATACCTTGAGATAAACGGAAGAATTGTCGGGTTCAATATCGATCCAAAATTCAATAACTGCCTCGATGGTCTCCTTATTCTTGATCTGTATTCAATTCCTCCTGAATTCCTGCGCGGCCTGTCAAGGGAGATGAATGACAAATCAATCCTCAGGAGATTCAATCTTGAAGAATAGCTACCCCAGCCCCCTAAAGCGGGTGTAGCGTCCCTTTTAGGGAATTTAGGGGCATAACAAAAAAAGGTGCCATAACGGGCACCTTTCCTGTTTAAACACTATCTGCTAATAGAATTTATATCTCTTGTCAACAATGTTTGAGCTTTTCATTAGCGCATCATAGGCTTCATAGGTTCCTCTCAGCCTGAATGTTGAGCTTAGCCTGTCTCTCATCAGCTTAATATCATCACTTGCTGTGGTTGTGATATTGTTGACTGTGATCATGAATACGCCATTATTTCCTTTTACAGGACCTGCAAGAATGCCTTTATCAACTGCCGTTGCAGCTGCAATTAGCGAAGGCTCAATGCCGGCACCAGCTACAGAATAGGATCTGAAGTTGATTTGAGTGGCTTCCTGAACCTGACAGCCGATGGCTGAGGCCAGAGATTCAATGCTCTTCTCCTTTTGAGCAGTTTCTTTAAGCTGTGCGGAGATCTTATCAGCCTTTTTGTCCTTTATAACATTGTACTTAATGTCGTTCCGGACATCAGCAAGAGGAGCAATGCCCTCATCAACGGCCTTCGTGCAAAAACCTACAACGTATTTGTCGCCGATCTCAAAAACAGCCTGCTGCTCCCGATCCTGAATTATCTTACCCGCTTCAGTCTGGAAAAGAGACATGATAAGAAGTCTGGGCTTATCCAGGCCAGGCAGGTTTTTTTGCTGCGGTGTAATGCTGTTTGCTACTTTCTTATTCAGTTTCAGATCGGCAACTGCCTTACTGAACTTATCGTAAGTTCTGTTATTGCCAGCAAACCGGCTTGCCTCGGAATATACTTTCTGGTTTGTTGTGCTGCTTGGAATTACTTTCCTTTCAATTATGCCCAGATCATATTTTCTTGCCTTTTTGGAGATATCAAGTATTTCAATGATATGGTAACCAAAGCTTGTCTGTACAACTTTCGTTTCACCCTTCTTTGCTGTGAAGCATGCGTTATTGAATGGGAGAACAAGCTGACCTTCCTTGAACCAGCCAAGGTCACCGCCAGTCTGTGCTGTTGCCTTATCATCTGAACTTTCTTTCGCAATAGTTGCAAACGGAGTCCCTTTTTTAATAAGAGCCATCAGACTGTCGGCCTTAATCTTCGCCTGCTGAATAGTAAGGTTAGCCTTCGGCGATATAAGAATATGACGTGCATGAACAGAATCAGGTCTGTCGGATGCATCAATGAGCTTGGCAAGTTTATAAGAGCCGTTTTCGAGCCAGGGGCCGAAAATTTTAGTGCGGTTTTCCTCTTTTGCGAATTTCTTAAGGCTGTCGGGGACATTTGCCAGCGATGTATATATACCTGTGTACCTTGTATCGGACATTGAATTGATATACTGTTCTGCATTTTCTGTTGTTGCAAAGTCGTTTTTGGCCCTGTCGATCCACTGCTCGGCCTGCTTGAAATCATCAGATGATGGGTTTATATCAAATGTCACATATTCTATATCCCTGCTTACAGTACGCTTGTAGCTCTCTTTATGAGAGGCGTAGTAATCTTTTATCTCACTCTCCGAAACAGTGACTGAACTGTCTGACAGAGTTGAGTAACTCTTCATTACATAACTGAAATCGACAGTTCTTGATGATATTTTGCTTTCAAACTCAGCCTGCTTTGATGTAACATACAACCCCTTAGTTACAAGGTTATTGTATTTTGAGCTCATCCTATCCGAAACTATCTGATTTTCAAAGAAGAGCCAGTATTTTTTTGCGTTTTCGTCGGTTTCGGTGTTCTTGAGGAACTGAACGAGAAATGACTTATTGAACTGACCTGTCTGCCTGTCGGTAAATAATTGCCTGACAACTGGATGTGGATCATTCCCGAGTACAAGTTCATCAACTTCTTCATTACTGACACCGATTCCAAGATCCTTGTACTTTGAATCGAGAATGTTTTCCCTGATCATCTGCTGCCAGATCTGTTCCCTGATCGATTCAGATGTTTTTTCATCAATTGTTGTCGTTCCCGAAAGCTTGTAGATCTCCTGGAGATTCTGGATCCGTTGTTCGTAATCCTGATATGAGATCCTCTCACCGTTTATAAGACCGATCTCATAATATTTTCTCTGGAGGAGTCTCTGGCTTCTGCCTCGTCCGAAAAAATCACTGACAACAAAGATGAAAAGCGAAAGACCAATCACTCCTGCAACCAGGACTCCGGCCCTTTCCCTCAGAAATTGAAGTGCTGACATGAATAAATTATTTTATTAATAAATATTTTTCACAATTAAAAAAATACAGGCGACAAATATAACAAAATTCAATTTATATCAACCTCCCGATAACCTATTTATAATGTGGTATACTCTAAATAGTCTTTTTTGCTGATAGAGAGTGATCATCAGGAAGATATAAGGAATAATCTCCCGTTCTCCCTTTCTCCCCCTCTCATTTTCTTTTGTGTATGCACAAAATATGGATCATATTGTGAAAACATCAAACATCAGGGTATATAACCATAAAAAAAGGGGGGTCGGATACAAAAAAATAAAAGAATAATGAAAAAAAGATCAAATAGTAGGGGGTATATATGAAAAATATGTATTTTTGTAAAAACAAAATAAAATTATATGGCAGAATTAAGATTTAGCGCATTAAGAGAGGTATTTAACAGAAAGCCACTCGAGGTGGATTCCCCTTCACCATTAATGTCTGATTTTTTTGGGACAAATGTATTCGATCTACCCAAAATGGAAAGATACTTGCCAAAGGAGGCATACAAAGCTGTAAAAACAGCTATCGAAACCGGTACTTCAATAAACAGGCAGATTGCAGACCAGGTTTCAACAGGACTGAAAGCCTGGGCTCTTGAAAAAGGTGCAACCCATTATACTCATTGGTTCCATCCTTTAACAGATGCAACCGCTGAGAAACATGATACTTTTCTGGAAAGGACAAGTGAAGGCAGAATGATCGAGACTTTCTCGGGAAACCTTCTCGTGCAGCAGGAACCTGATGCTTCAAGCTTCCCCAGCGGAGGCATAAGAAATACCTTTGAAGCACGTGGATATTCAGCATGGGACGTCTCTTCACCGGCTTTCATTGTCGGCTCAACACTTTGTATACCCACAGTTTTTATCTCCTATACAGGAGAAGCCCTGGACTACAAGACCCCTCTTCTGAAAACTCTTTCTGCGCTTGATAAAGCAGCCGTCAAGGTCTGCCAGTATTTCGACAGGGACGTAAACAAGGTTAATGCAACTCTCGGATGGGAACAGGAGTATTTCCTCATCGACGAGGCTTTATATTATGCAAGACCTGACCTTATGTTGGCCGACAGAACCCTTATGGGCCATCAGTCCTCAAAGGATCAGCAGCTGTCCGATCACTATTTCGGTTCAATACCGGAGCGAGTTCTTGCGTTCATGAAAGATTTTGAATTTGAAGCATATAAGCTCGGAATACCTGTTAAAACCCGTCATAATGAGGTAGCTCCAAACCAGTTCGAATGTGCGCCGATATTTGAGGAAGTTAATCTTGCCGTCGACCACAACATGCTGATTATGGATGTAATGAGGAGAGTGGCACGAAAGCATAAATTCAGAGCTCTTTTTCATGAAAAGCCGTTTGCCGGCATCAACGGTTCGGGTAAACACAACAACTGGTCGATGGCAACGGATACAGGGGTCAATCTTCTTTCACCGGGGAAAAATCCAAAAACAAATCTCCAGTTCCTTACGTTCCTTGTAAATGTGGTGAAGGCAGTAAATGACAACCAGGCTCTTTTGGCCGCAAGCGTTATTAATGAACCGAACTCACACCGTCTCGGCGGACATGAGGCACCGCCTGCAATAATGTCTGTATTCCTTGGCACTTACCTGACAGGCATTCTGGAGGATATAGTTTCAAAGGTCACAGACAGGAAAATGACTCCGGCTCTCAAAACTGACCTGAAGCTTGGTGTGGGCAAGATCCCTGAGATACTGCTCGACAATACAGACCGTAACAGAACTTCACCGTTTGCCTTTACTGGCAACAGGTTCGAATTCAGGGCTGTCGGTTCTTCTGCAAACTGCAGTGCTGCAATGATTGTTCTGAACGCAGCTGTTGCCAGGCAGCTGGAGATCTTCGGGAATGAAGTTGATGCAATTATAAAAAAGGGTAGGAAAAAGGATGAGGCAATCTTCCAGGTGCTTAAAAAATATATAATTGATTCTGAACGCATAAGGTTCGAAGGTGACGGGTACAGCGAAGAATGGATGAAAGAGGCTGCCAAAAGAGGCCTCCATAACATTAAGAGCGTTCCTGAAACTCTCAGGCTCTATCTGACGCCGGGAGCAAGAGAGGTCCTTGTTGACTCAGGAATTCTATCTGAAATTGAACTTGAAAGCAGGGTTGAGGTCGAATATGAGAAATTTATCAAAAAGGTTCAGATACAGGCGAGAGTCCTTGGCGACCTGGCAATTAATCATATTGTACCAACAGGAATAACATACATGTCAAAGCTCGTCGAAAACATACGCGGACTCAAGGAGATTTTCAATGACATTGAATACGAAAGACTTGCAGGCGCCAGGAAAGAGGTCATTATTACAATCTCCGATCATATATCTGCAATCAAGAAGCTCGTTAATGAGATGATCGAAGAGCGTAAAAAGGCGAATAAAATTACTGACCTCGGCAAAAGGGCCCTCGCCTATGAGAATAAGGTCAAACCTTTCCTCGACGAGATCAGGGACCATATCGACAGGCTGGAGCTCATTGTGGATAATGAAATATGGCCGCTTCCAAAATACAGGGAGCTGCTCTTCACAAGATAATCTGGTTTTTCATAGTATAGTTGATTTTGGAGGGACGCTTAATACAGCGTCCCTTTGCTTTCAGGATAAAATAAATGAGACCCTGATGCGTTTTTAATGTAATCCGGTTTTGGCAAAATTGATTACATTTACTGCCTAATGATTTCAGCATATGAAATTCTACATCTCAGTCATTTTGTTGCTGTTTTTTATAATTTCTCCTGAGCTGCAAGCCCAAAAGAGGAAAGCAGAGAAGGCTTATGACTTTTTTAAAGCCGGAGAATATTTTGAGGCTCTCGACCATTTCAAGAATGCCTATTCAAAGTCAAAGGATAAAACAATTAAGGCTGATATGGTTTTTATGGTATCTGAATGTTACCGCCTTATAAATGACCCGAAAAATGCTGAGCTCTGGTATAAAAAAGCAATAAAATCGGCCTATTCAAAGCCCGAAGCTCAATACTGGTATGCCGATGCATTGAAGAAAAACGGTAAATATCAGCAGGCTTCAGATGAATTTAAGAAGTATAAGCTTCTTGTTCCTGGCGATTCAAGGGCTGATCAGCAGGTAAGATCATGTGAGCTTGCCGTTGAGTGGCTCAAAAATCCGGAAGCGTATAAGGTCGACGAACTTAAAGATGTAAACTCCAAAGATGATGACTTCAGCCCTGCGTATGTCAGGGACGACTTTGGTGTCATCTATTTCACCTCTTCCAGGGATGATGCGATGGGAAATAAAACCCATGGAGCAACCGGGCAAAGCTTTACAGACATTTTTGAAAGCAGACTTGATAAAAAGGGAAAATGGAGCATGCCGGTCCCGGTTGAACCACTCAACACCGAATTTGAAGATGGCACGCCAAGCCTGACATCAGACTATAAAGAGATCTATTTTACAAGATGTGAAGCAGGCAAGAGGGAAAGAAAAGGATGCAAGATCATGCATGCAAACCGGAAGGGGGAAGGCTGGGATACTCCAAAAGATATTGGACTCCTTGCCGATTCAGCTATAGCTGCACATCCGGCCATCTCTCCGGACGGGCTGACACTTTACTTTGTTTCCGATATGGCTGGCGGGTTCGGAGGAAAGGACATCTGGTATGTTACCCGCGAGAAATCATCCGGACAATGGTCTAAACCAAAAAATGCCGGTCCGGATATTAATACAAGCAGCGATGAAGAATTCCCCTATATGAGAAGCAACGGAATTCTATATTTTGCTTCGGACGGACATATAGGCATGGGTGGCCTTGATATATTTAAAGCAGTTGCACAATCCGACGGATCATGGCTTGTCCAGAATATGAAGGCACCTATAAACAGCAATGCTGATGATTTTGGTATCATATTTCAGGATGGAGCAGAAATGGGCCTTTTCAGCTCAACAAGGAAGGGAAAATCAAATGATGAAATATATTCTTTCGAACTGCCACCCCTGAGGTTCAATGTTGCAGGGCTTGTAAAGGATGAGAAGACCGGAGTGCCAATTCAGGGATCAACTGTGCAGCTGATAGCAAGCGACGGGACCAATTTTGAAACTCAGACAGGTACCGGTGGTGACTTCAAGTTTGCACTGAAGCCGGCCGTAGATTATATTTTCCTGGCCTCCAAGCAGGGATATCTGAACGGAAAGGAAAAAGAGACTACAAAAGGACAGGAGAAAAGCCGCGACTTTATGGTAACAATTCTTCTGACCGCAATTGACAAACCGATCGAGCTCTCCAATATTTTCTACGATTTCGATAAATGGGACCTCCGGCCAGAGTCCATGGTTACTCTTGACAAACTCGTTGAGACATTGAATGATAACCCGACAGTTACTATTGAGCTCAGATCACATACCGACTCGAGGGCAGCGGAAGACTACAACCTGACACTTTCTCAGAAAAGAGCACAGTCGGTTGTCGACTACCTCGTGTCTAAAGGAATTGAACTCGATAGGCTCACAGCAAAAGGCTATGGAAAATCAAGTCCGAAAGTGGCCGATGAAGAAATGGCAAAACAATACCCGTTTATGAAAGCCGGAACTGTCCTGTCGGAACAGTTTATAAATACCCTTTCAACAGATGAACAGAAAGAGATCGTTCATCAGATTAACAGAAGGACGGAATTCAAGGTATTGAGAATAGATTATCAGCAACCGAAGAAATAGCCTCTCCCCAAGCCCCTCCCCCGGGAGGGAGGGGCTTTATGAAATCACAAATTGTTCTAAATTTGAGCCATATATTATCAGGATGAAAGCCGGATCAAAATATTCCAGAAGAGGAGTTTCGTCATCAAAAGAAGATGTGCATAAGGCTATATCCGGCATTGATAAGGGGATCTTCCCGGGGGCTTTCTGTAAAATAGTTCCGGATCTTCTTGGAGGTGACCAGGATTACTGCAATATTATGCATGCCGACGGTGCCGGAACAAAATCCTCACTTGCTTATTTATACTGGAAAGAGACCGGCGATATGTCTGTATGGAAAGGAATAGCACAGGATGCAATTGTGATGAATCTCGATGATCTGCTCTGCGTGGGAGCATTTAACAATATCCTTCTTTCATCAACTATAGGAAGAAACAAGAACCTTGTTCCCGGAGAGGTAATTTCAGCAATAATAAATGCTACTGAAGAAATTCTCACAAATCTCAGGGAGCTTGGAATCGGGATATGGTCAACAGGAGGAGAGACCGCAGATTTAGGTGACCTGGTAAGGAGCATTATTGTGGATTCAACAGTGGTTGCAAGAATTAAGCGCAGCGATGTTATTTCAAACAGGGGTATCAGGCCCGGAAATGTCATCGTTGGTCTCTCTTCAAGCGGCAAGACAACATATGAAAGTGAGTATAACGGGGGAATGGGAAGCAACGGACTCACATCCGCGCGCCATGATGTTTTCGGGAACTACCTTGCAGGGAAATACCCTGAAAGCTATGATCCTTCAATGCCTGCTGAACTTGTCTATTCCGGAAGACTTAATCTTACCGACAAAACGGAGATCCCTGGAATTGATGCCGGTAAACTGGTGTTATCGCCGACCCGCACGTATGCTCCTGTTATAAAAGAAATTGTGGGTTCACTGCGGGGCGAAATAAGTGGAATGATACATTGCAGCGGCGGAGGACAGACAAAAGTGCTTCACTTCGTTGACAG
>JBBIIS010000113.1:0-10069 GCA_037446375.1 Bacteroidota bacterium
TCTTGAAAACTATATAACCCTGAATACTGCCGATGAACGATTCACCATACATTTCACAATGAAGGCAATAGAAAGCCAGCTGCCCTCAAATGTTTTTATAAGGGTACACCGTTCATTTATTATTAATAAGAGTATGATTCAGGCCATAAGGGAAAATTCTCTCGACCTGACCGTTGGAAATACAGTGAAGAGCATACCCGTAGGAAAATCATACCGCGACTTTCTGCTGAACGATATCAACGTGATGGCACGATAAAATCATCTTCTCTTTTATGTCAACTTACCGCCAGCTTTTCTTGAAGCATATAGGACAGACCTCTCCGGCTCCTATGATGCTCGAGATTGTAAAGGCTGAAGGCGTATGGCTATATGGTGCGGGAGGAGAAAAATACATGGATCTTATCTCAGGTGTCTCTGTAAGCAATACAGGTCACTGCCATCCCCATGTTGTGAGGGCTATAAAGGAACAGGCCGACACCTACCTTCATCTGATGGTTTATGGCGAGTTCATTGAATCCCCCCAGGTGAGATATGCCGAAAAACTATGCTCGCTTCTTCCTCAAGAACTCAACTCATGCTATTTTGTCAATTCAGGGAGTGAAGCTGTTGAAGGGGCGCTTAAACTGGCAAAAAGATACACCGGCCGACCCGGCATAGTGACTTTTGAAAATGCATATCACGGAAGTACCCACGGGGCTCTCAGTGTCCAGGGAAGTGAAGTGTACAAAAATGCCTTCAGACCATTGCTTCCCGGCGTCCGGATAGCCAGCTTCAACTCCGGCGATGCTTTGGATCTTATCGACTTTAATACCGCATGCGTAATATCTGAGCCTGTTCAGGCCGAGGCAGGAATTGTATACCCGGAGAACGGCTTCCTGACAAAACTGAGGAAAAGATGTTCAGAAACAGGAGCCCTTCTTATCTTCGATGAGGTGCAGACAGGATTCGGAAGGCTTGGGAAAATGTTCGCATTTGAAAAGTTTGAAGTAAAGCCGGATATACTTCTTCTGGCAAAGGCCCTTGGCGGCGGACTTCCGCTGGGAGCATTTATTTCTTCAGGTAAAATAATGTCATCTATGACCTTTGACCCCCCGCTCGGGCATATAACAACCTTTGGCGGCCATCCTCTCTGCTGTGCAGCCGGACTGGCTTCTCTTGATGTCATACTTACGGAAAAACTTGCAGGTGATGCGGAAAGAAAGTCAGATCTCATAAAAAGCCTGCTTGTCCACAAGTCAATTGATGAGATAAGGGGAGACGGTCTTCTTCTTGCAGTTGAAATGAACGATTCTACCAAAGCCGCTTATGCAGTTGCTCATGCACCTGAATATGGAATCGTACTTGATTATTTTCTCTTCTGTAATTCTGCTTTTAGAATCGCCCCGCCTCTTACAATAACCGACGATGAGATCCGTTATGCCTGCAGTCAGTTAACCAGGCTCCTTGATGATATGGAAAAAAGCGGAATCAAAATATGAAGAAAAGCTGTTTCATATTACTCCTTATTTTAATTTTTTTTACACGTGAATCAAATGGACAGGTGAAACCTTCCGCTGTTTATGACAGCCTGGGGAAATTATTCGGAAGGCTTAGAGAAAATGTTCCGCCTGCGAAAAAGCTATCTATAAACGATTCAATAATAGCAATTATAGATTCCTATTCCGAATCGGATACAGTTTTTAAAAATAAATTAACCAATCTCCGCTTCCTGGGTCAGGTAACTTCTCATGATTCTCTTCTGAAGATTATCACATGGAACCTAATCCTTGATGACGGTGCAAACCAGTATTTTTGCTATCTCATAAAGAGAGATAAGAAAGAGGGAGCAGGCAGAGTAATAAAAATAAAAGGCACTTATACAGACAGGAGAGAAAGTGTCGACACTGTTTATTCAGGAAAAGACTGGTACGGGGCGCTTTATTATGACTTGAGACCATTTGAGCTTAATGGAAGCATACATTATATAATACTCGGGATCGATTACGGCAACTCATTTATCACAAGGAAAATTATTGATGTGCTTACCTTTGGAAAAGGTGATAATATTACGTTTGGGCTGAACTGCTTCCCCGACGAAAGGAACCAGAAGAAAAGGGTGATTTTTGAATACTCATCAAGGGCAGTCATGTCACTGAAATTTGAAAATGACAGTACAATAGTGTTCGACCATCTTTCACCTTCCTCACCAGAATACAAGGACAACCATCAGTTCTACGGACCCGATTTCTCGTTTGATTCCTATTATCTCGACAAGGGGTTGTGGCGATATAAAGGAGATATTGACATTAAGAATAAATAGTGTAAATTGGTAATCTATCAGCTAAGTAAAATGGCCAAGATTTCCCAGACATATCTTTTTTGTCTCGATGACCACCGAAGCTTCTCGGAGGACGTAAAGAAGCGCTTTTCAGACCAGTCAAAATACATGGTCCTTATAGCCCATAACAGGGAAGGGCTCCTCAGGAATCTTGAAAAGGAGAAGGACCATAGCTTTTGCAAGGTATCAATTATCGGGCTTCACGAGTCAAAGGAAAACTTTGAGATGGCGGATCATCTTATTTCTGAAATCAAGAAGATCGACGGAAATACAGGCATTCTTCTGCTTGCGCCTCCTGAAAGAATGGAGGAGCTTAAAAAAACGGCGCGCTACAACGTTGACTCGTATATTCCACGGAATGCCAATACCCTGCTGAGAATTCATAATACAGTGAAGAAGCTTATGAGTGAGCACAGTCTCCTGATATTCAGGCGTAAAAGAGCAATTTCGATGTACGCTCTCGGAATTTTCGTGCTTATTTCACTTATTCTCCTTTTGGTCGCCAGGTTCAGGCTTCCTATGTACTTCTGATTTTTAATTCCGGCCTGCAACAATCAGTGACTATTTGTCAGTTTACCTAAAACGGCATATTCTTTGACATATGGCTGTGTTGAAATTTCATGTCTAACCTAAAACAGAATAATATGCAACAGGGAAAAATAGGGGTAACAACTGAGAACATATTTCCAATTATCAAGAAATTCCTCTATTCAGATCATGAGATCTTCCTGAGGGAGCTGATCTCAAACGCCGTTGATGCCACAAGCAAGCTTAAAGCCTTATACACTGCAGGTGATTACAAGGCAGAGCCTGGAGATATGACGATAAGGGTGTACGTTGACAAAAAAAAGAAGACGATTACCGTTTCCGACCACGGAATAGGAATGACAGGGGAAGAACTCGATAAGTATTTGAACCAGATAGCATTCTCCAGTGCTAATGACTTTCTTGAAAAATACAAGGACCAGATAAACAGCATTATCGGTCATTTCGGCCTTGGCTTCTATTCTTCTTTCATGGTTTCGGAGAGAGTCGAGGTTGTAACAAAATCTTGGAGGAAAGATGCGAAGGCAGTAAAATGGTCCTGCGACGGTAGCCCTGAGTACACAATAGAAGAGACAGAAAAGGAGAGTATCGGAACCGAGGTAACTCTTTTCATTGATAAGGAGTCTAAAGAGTTTCTCGAGGAGGGAAAGGTAGAAGGCTTGCTAAAGAAGTATTGCAAATTCCTTCCCGTTGAAATAGCGTTCGGAAAAGACAAGGAGTGGAAAGACGGAAAATATATCGATACCGGAAAAGACAAAATAATAAACAATACTAAGCCGGCATGGACGCTAAAACCTGCCGATCTGAAGGATGAAGACTATCTGAAATTCTACAGGGAGCTCTATCCAGCAGGTGATGAACCTTTGTTCCATATTCATCTTAATGTCGATTATCCATTCAAGCTTACAGGCATACTTTACTTTCCCAGAATAAAAAGTAATTTTGAAATACAGAAGAATAAGATACAGCTCTATTGCAATCAGGTTTTTGTAACTGATTCAGTTGAAGGGATCGTTCCGGAATTTCTCACACTTCTCCATGGGGTTATAGACTCACCCGATATTCCGCTGAACGTTTCAAGAAGCTACCTGCAGTCCGATTCGAGTGTCAAGAAGATTTCCAGCCACATAACAAAGAAGGTTGCCGACAGGCTTAACGATATATTCAAGAAAAATCGTGAGGAGTTTGAAAAGAAATGGGACGACCTGAAGCTCTTCATCACCTTCGGAATGATAACAGAGGAGAAATTCTATGAGAAAGCTTCGAAGTTTGCACTTCTTAAGAATTCTGATGGCAGGTACTTCACATTTGAGGAGTATGAGAATCTTGTAAAGGAGAACCAGACCGACAGGAACAAGACTATAATTTATCTCTATTCGACAAATAAGACGGACCAATACACATATATTGAAAAGGCAAAATCAAAAGGCTACGATGTACTGCTTCTTGAAGGTCAGCTCGACCTCCATCTGGTCAATCACCTTGAATCAAAACTGAAGGAATCAAGGTTTGTCAGGGTTGATTCAGATGTCATCGATAAGCTTATACAGAAGGATGAAGTAAAGGAGATGAGACTTACGAAAGAGCAGCAGGAGGATCTGAGGCTGGTCTTCGGAGGGCAGCTAAAGACAAGCGAACATTATATTGTTATGGTGGAGCCGCTTGATGCTCATGATGCACCTGTTGTAATAACAAGGTCGGAATTCATGAGAAGGATGAAGGATATGTCGCAGATGGGCGGGGGAATGAGCTTTTACGGAGAACTTCCGGACAGCTATAACCTTGTCGTAAACGGGAGCCATCCCCTCGTTGAGAATATATGTTCCGGGATCTATTCCTTGATGGATGAGAAGCTGATAGAGAATGATTCAGAAAGGAAAAGGATAAGGGAGGAGATTGGCTTTCTCGAAAAGGAACAGAAGGGAAAGAAGCCGGAGGAGGTAACACAGGTTGAGAAAGATGATCTTGAAAAGCTAAGGAAAGAGCTTGAATCGTTTGACAAAGTAAGGCAGGAGATGCTTGAAGCTTACGGTAAAGAGAATAAGATGGTGAAACAGGTCATTGATCTGGCACTTCTTGCAAATAATATGCTGAAAGGGGAGGAGTTAAGCAGGTTTGTGGAGCGCAGCGTGGAGCTTCTTGGGTAAGCTTCTGGCGGCTACATCAGACGGGAAACTTCGTTCTTGATATACTCGATGGCAGTTTTTGTAGGTTCCTTTTCGAGCTCCATTACCTGTTCGAGAAGACGCTTGCTGAAGTCGAGAGCCGTTGCACTTTCCGGTATCTTTTCAAATTCAGTGTTTATAAACCGTATAGAATTTGACCTGGCATTCTTTACAACTTCCCAGGCCTGCTGGGTCATATAAATCTGCTGCGAAAGGTTATGCTCGAATTCGCTCCTGATGTTGTTCAGCAGTGCTGAATGGAGCTGAGAAGCCGACATTCCCGGGGTGTTCGTTCTTACAAGAAGAGATTCAAGCGAGATCCTTTCGAGGAAGAGGACGATCCTTTCATAAGCCTGAAGACGGATGGGAGTAACAGTACGGCTGTTCTGAAGAATTATTTCCTGTCTTCTTTTGTCCTGGTCGTTCCGGATCATGGCCCTCATTGCAAAAAATGCAGCCAGAAAAACCATAAGTGCAGGTACTGCTAACTGCAGAATATCTTTCAGAGTTTCCATATTGTCCGATTTCGCTATTTGTATACAAACTTAAAATAATTCAACTTACCGTCAAAGTATATTTTTTGTTTTCATCTGAGGTCCTCTGTGTAACTAAAATAAGTCTCGCGGTCTTGCGGTCATTCGGCCATGCAGTCAGTTATTTCTGTGGCCCTCTATGGTGCTTTGTGTCTCTTTGTGCAAGTTCTTTTCGTCACGCAGAGTGCTGCTGAGAAGCACAAGTATCCACAGGGGGGACAGCGATGATACTGAAAATACTGTTTTGTATTTGAGGATAAGTTTATACATTTGGTTTTTCCGAAATCTAATATATTAATATCATCATGGAATACCTGTCAGACAGAATCAAATCGCTCTCAGTATCTCAGACCCTTGCAATGTCGCAGAAGAGCAGGGAGCTGAAAGCAAAGGGCATAGATATAATAAACCTGAGTCTGGGCGAACCCGATTTCTTTACTCCCGATGATATAAAGGAGGCCGCAAAAAAGGCTATTGATGACAATTTTACGCTATATCCTCCGGTTCCTGGCTATACTGATCTCCGCGAGGCTATTTCAAAAAAATTCCTTGATGAGAATGGAGTAAACTATTCAGCCGACCAGATAATTGTATCAGCCGGCGGGAAACATTCGCTTATAAATGTTATTCTTTCAATTGTTAACCCGGGAGAAGAGGTAATTATTCTTGCTCCTTACTGGGTAAGCTATTACGACCAGGTCATAATTGCTGAAGGGAAGCCTGTTGTAATAAGTGCATCGCTTGAGAACGATTTCAAAATAACTCCGGAACAGCTTGAAAATGCAATTACTCCGAAGACGAGACTTGTGATATTCAATTCTCCCTCCAATCCTACAGGCATGGTCTATACTCATGAAGAGATGGAGAAGATCGCAAAGGTGATCGGGAGGCATGAAGGGCTGTTTATTATATCTGATGAGATATATGAGCATATAACATTTTCGGGAAAGCATGTGAGCATGGCTTCATTCGATTTCATTTACAACAGGGTCATTACAGTGAACGGAGTATCGAAAGCCTATGCTATGACAGGCTGGAGGATTGGCTATATAGGAGCCCCGCTCTGGATCGCAAAGGCATGCAATAAGCTTCAGGGCCAGTTTACCTCTGGTGTCTGTTCAATTGCCCAGAGGGCTGCCCTCGCGGCATTACAGAGCAAAAGTGATTCGCGCGAAAAGATGAAACTGGCATTTCTCAGGAGAAGGGATCTTATATGCTCCCTGCTTGAAGAAGTAAATGGACTCAGGGTAAGGGTGCCTCAGGGTGCATTTTATGTTATGCCGGATATTTCCTTTTACATCGGGAAATCTGATGGTGTTACAACTATCAGGGATTCGGATGAGCTTGCACTATTTATAATTGACAAGGCCAGAGTTGCCCTTGTGGGAGGCATAGCTTTCGGAGCTCCAAACTGCATAAGAATTTCATATGCTGCTTCTGACGATAATATAAGAGAGGCTGTGAAGAGGATTAGTGAGGCTCTGGCCCTTCTGAAATAAATCAGTAACTGTTTCTGGAGATCACTTCGACAGATGGTCTCCGTCTCTTATCTCTTGTTTCCTTAGCAGGATAACCGATTGTTATAAGCAGTTCAACTCTTTTTGACGCGGGTATCTTAAGCAGTTTTTTTACCATCTTCTCGTCGAACCATCCGATCATACATGAACCGAGCCCCTCGGCATGAGCCTGGAGGCAGATATTCTCAGAAGCAATTCCGATATCGATAAGTGAATAATCCTTATTCTTGATAGTTGCACCAACACGTGATGACATATTTGCATTCTCCCTTACTACAGCGATCTGTACAGGAGCCTGAGCAACGAAGGAGTTCATTCCGATAAGCTTAGCTGATGCTGCAACTGCAAGCTGACTGAGAAGCTGCCTGTCGTCGACAATTATGAATTTCCATGGCTGTGAATTGCAGGCTGATGGTGCCATGCGACCCGCTTCAGTTATTCTGTCCAGCTTTTCCTTCTCAACTGCCTTGTCGCTGTAGCATCTGTCGCTCTGCCTGGTTCTAATTATTTCGAGCATTTCAACACCATTAATCATTTGTATAAATTTTTTAGATTTTATTGTATTCATTGTTATTGGCTCTCAACGCTTACGTCATTCAATTGTTTGAGGATGAATGACGGCAAAGCCCAATGGCGGGGAAGCGAATGACGCACGAAGCGCCAAAGACCACTGAATGGCTAGTAGTTTTGTGATAGAATTTCGAAGTACGCTTCCGGATGGCCGCAAGCCGGGCAGTTTTTAAGGGCTTTTGTCCCGAAATGGATATAGCCGCATTTACGGCAGTACCAGAATACCTTTTCCTCTTTTTCGAATATTTTGTTCCCCATAAGGTTTTCAAGTAACTTACGGTACCTCTCTTCATGACCTTTCTCGGCAATGGATACAGCCTTGAACTTTGCGGCCACCTGAAGGAATCCTTCCTCTTCTGCCGTTCTGGCAAAGGAGGGATACAGATCGCTCCACTCCTCGTGTTCACCATCAGCTGCCGCTTCGAGGTTTTCCCTTGTTGCTTTTGTCTTGCCTGCCGGGTATGCGGCAGTTATCTCAACCATTCCTCCCTCAAGAAACCTGAAGAACTGCTTGGCATGGCTCTGTTCCTGTAATGCAGTCTCAAGAAAGATCGCGGCTATCTGTTCATAACCCTCATCCTTTGCAACTTTTGCTGCAAACTCATATCTGTTTTTTGCCTGTGATTCGCCCGCAAAAGCCTTCAGGAGATTTTGTTCGGTAAGTGTATTCTTTACGCTTTTTTCCATTGTATCCATCCTGTTAAAGGAATATTTAAATAATTACTTTGGCTGATCAGCTTAAGACTCTTTCTTCTTTCCTCGTATCAGCTTTTTCTCTTCTCCTCTGATGATTCTGCCAATATTTTCCCTGTGTGTTATTATCAGGCCGATACCAATAATTATCGAAAAAGCCTTAAAGACTATGGAGTCGGTATGAAACAGTGTGAACAGGAAGAGAGGGAATGCAAGTCCGAAGCTCATAGATGACACTGAAACGATCCCGGTTATCAGAAACATAGCGAGGAATACTCCAAGGCATGATAAAGTAAGAAGAGGATGAAGAGCAAGCAGAATCCCTACAGTTGTGCCTACCCCTTTGCCACCCCTGAATCCTGTGTAGAGCGGGAAAAGATGACCAAGGATAGCTGCAACACCAGCAATAATCTGAATGCTTACCAGTGTGTTCGAGCCTTTATCCGCGAGGTGAAAAAAAACAGGAAGTGAAGCTGCCAGCCATCCTTTTCCAACATCCACAAGCATTACCGGTATTCCTGTTGCCCATCCCAGGACCCTTATCGTATTTGTTGCCCCTGCATTACCGCTGCCATGCTCCCTAACATCAATTCCATGAAACAGCTTTCCTGCCCATACGGCAGTTGAAATTGAACCGAGAAGATAGCCGGCGATGATAATAAGAATTATGTAGATTATATTCATGGTGTGTGGTGTAAGGCTTAAAGTTTTAAGTTCGGGTATTGGGATTGATCTGAACATTGTATACAGGACCGGAAGAAATGAGCTTTGATGTTTCCGTGTTTGATGTGAAGCGGCAGAAGTTGCTAAGAAATTTTCTAGCAAGACTCTGAGCTGCGACTTCCCACTCTTCAGTTGAACTCCACATCTTCCCTGGATGGAGCAGCCTGGTTTCGACACCTTTGATTTCAAGAGGAATGGAAAGGTTGAAGATGGGTAGTGTCTGGAATTTTCCACCGCCCAGTGATCCATTCAGAATAGCATTTATAATTGTCCTGGTTGACGGAAGGTCAATCCTTTTCCCAGTACCATAGGGTCCTCCCATCCAACCTGTATTGACAAGCCAGGCTTCAGCACCATGAGCCTTCATCTTTTTTGTTAGCTCCTTTGCATAGATAAGGGGATCGAGCATGAGGAACGCAGCTCCGAAGCATGTTGAAAATGAAGGCACAGGCTCCTTAATTCCCCGTTCGGTACCGGCGACTTTGGCCGTATACCCGCTGAGAAAATAATACATAGTCTGTTCATCAGTCAGTTTTGATACTGGTGGAAGAACACCAAAGGCATCGGCTGTAAGGAATATTACCTTTGTTGCATGTCCGGCCCTCGAAACAGGCTTAACTATATTATTAATATGATAGAGAGGGTAGGAGACCCTGGTATTTTCCGTTTTTGAGGAGTCGTCAAAGTCGATCTCACCGTCGGGCATAACAACAAGGTTCTCGAGAAGGGCATCCCTTTTAATTGCGGCGTAGATATCAGGTTCATTTTTCTGACTGAGATTAATGCATTTTGCATAGCAGCCTCCCTCAAAGTTAAAGACACCGTCATCATCCCAGCCATGTTCATCATCACCCACGAGAGCCCTGTCGGGGTCAGTTGAGAGGGTAGTCTTCCCGGTGCCTGAAAGTCCGAAATAGATTGCGACATCTCCTTTTTTTCCTACGTTGGCTGAGCAGTGCATCGATGCAATACCCTTGAGTGGCAGGAAGTAGTTCATTACCGAGA
>JBBIIS010000114.1:0-10044 GCA_037446375.1 Bacteroidota bacterium
ATCAAAAATGGGAGCTACCGCGACTACTATACAGTTCCGGGTTCCGTATTGCTGAATAACCTTCTATATACCTCACTTGCCGGATTGCTGTGGTTCCTTCAATTCCATTTTTTTGGAATGGGATCAAGCAGGCTTCCTGCAGGCATGGCTGTTTTTGGATGGAGCATTTTAATGGCATTGAATATTGCAGTAAGCAATATATGGGGCATTGTCCTGAAAGAATGGAAAGGTGTGAAAAGAAAGACAATAATTGTCCTTATAATTGGAATTTTAATACTTATCCTTTCAACGTTTGTTGTTAAACTGGATAGTTTCCCATTATGAAAAGATCAGGTTTTAAAATGAGGCTCCTTCAGGGATACAGGGAGGAATATCGCAAGCGTCAAAACGAAGTATGGCCGAAATAATGGAGATTTTTCCGGATAATTCACCCGTATCAATTCCTCTTGAGGAGGTCTTTAAGTTAAAATAAACTCTCTTAAAATGAAAAAAGCAACAATCGAGAAGCATTACAAGCTTGCAAAGGAGCAGTATGCAGAACTTGGCATAGATACCGACAAGGTTCTGGAGGAAATGAAGAATCTCGACATAAGCCTTCACTGCTGGCAGACTGATGATGTGGGTGGCTTTGAAAAAGCGGGTGCCGAGCTTGGAGGCGGGGGCATTCAGGTTACAGGGAATTTCCCCGGTAAGGCAAGAACAATTGATCAGATGAGGAATGACCTTGATAAGGTCATGTCGCTTCTGCCCGGAAGGCAGAGGCTGAACCTTCATGCAATTTACGGTGAGTTCGGCGGTAAGCCGGTCGACCGCGATCAGATAGAGGTAAAGCACTTCCAGGGATGGATCGACTGGGCTAAGGAGCGAAAGATAGGGCTCGATTTCAATTGTACATGTTTCTCACATCCCTATGCCGATGACGGTTTTACTCTTTCAAGCAGAAATGAGAGAATCAGGAAATTCTGGGTCGAGCATACAAAGCGCTGCAGGAAGATAGCCGCGGAGATGGGTAAACAGCTGGGCACTCCTGCTGTTAATAACATCTGGATTCCCGATGGCTCAAAAGACACCCCTGTTGACAGATATACCCTGAGGAAGCTTCTGAAAAAGTCACTCGATGAAATCTTTGCCATTAAATATCCGAAGAAATATCTGAAGGATTCTATAGAGAGCAAGCTTTTCGGTATCGGCTCCGAAGCAATGGTTGTCGGGTCGCACGACTTTTATCTTGGATACGCAATCAGGAACAATACACTCATTACACTTGATAATGGTCATTTTCACCCCACTGAAGTTGTGGGAGACAAAATATCTTCGATCCTGCTCTATATTGATGAAATACTTCTTCACCTCACAAGAGGGGTGAGATGGGACAGTGATCATGTGCTTACACTAAATGATGAGCTGATGCTTATTGCCCAGGAGATAATAAGATGCGGTGCTCTGAAACGCGTTAATATAGGTCTCGATTTTTTCGATGGCAGCCTTAACAGGGTAGGAGCTTATGTTATAGGAACAAGGTCCGCGCAGATGGCCTTTATGTGTGCCTTGCTTGAACCTTTTAAAATGCTTTCAGAGTTTGAAAGGGATGGGAAAAACTTTGAGCGCCTTGCATATCTTGAATTACTCAAGACAATGCCTTTCGGAGCTGTTTATGATTATTACTGTCTTATTAATGATGTGCCTGCAGGTGAGGATTATATAAAGGAGATCGGGAAGTATGAGTCAGGCGTTCTTATGAAGCGATAGATCACAGATGAAGCGGGAGGTAATAGCAATATTTGATATTGGAAAGACGAATAAGAAGCTTCTTCTATTCGATACTAATCTGAATCTGATAGCAGAAGAGGAGGAAAAATTTTCTTTTGTGAAGGATGAAGATGGATTCGAATGCGACAATATTGATCTCATTGAAAGGTGGATAAGGGAAACTACCGGAAAGATCATCACATCTGATGAATACCTTCTTGCCGGAGTAAATTTTGCCACATACGGAGCTTCGCTGGTTTACCTCGACGGACAGGGGCGGAGACTGACTCCGGTGTACAATTATCTGAAGCCCGTCGATGATATTATTACATCAGATCTCTATTCTGAGTACGGAGGCAGGGATGAGTTTTGCAGAAAGACAGCTTCTCCCGCACTGGGAATGCTCAATTCAGGCATCCAGGCATTATGGCTGAAGAAATCAAGGCCGGGGATATTTGAAAAGGTGCGCACCATACTTCACTTTCCTCAATACCTCTCATATATACTTTCGGGCGAGATATGTTCAGAGCATACTTCAATCGGATGCCATACCGCAATCTGGGATTTTGATAACAGGAACTATCACCAGTGGATTAAGGACAAGAAGCTTCCTTTTCCTGATCCCGTCCCTGTGACTAAAATATTTAATTCAAATGTAAGGGGCAGGGCATTTCTTACGGGTACTGGCCTTCACGACAGTTCCGCTTCACTTGCTCCCTATTTCATTAATAGCCCGGGCAATTTTATCCTGTTATCCACAGGTACCTGGTGCATTTCAATGAATCCGTTCAATAATGAGGTACTTACACAGGATCAGCTGGCAGCAGATTGTCTATGCTATCTGAGCATTGGTGCGGAACCGGTAAAGTCATCAAGGGTTTTCCTTGGACATATGCACGATTCGGCGGTACAGAACATGAGCTATTATTTTAAGATTCATGAGAACAGTTTCCTGCTTGTTAAGCCCGAATCCCGGATTCTGAAGAAGCTTATGGAAAAATTCCAGGATGAGAGGGTTTTTGTTGAGATGCATAACGGAATGGGCCGGCTGAAAGAAGATCCTGATCTTTTTGTTTTTGATAATTTCATAGAAGGGTACCATCAGCTGATGGTAGAGCTCACCGATGTTGTAATTGGATCGATAGGCCACATAATACCCCGGAATGACACGACTGAAAACATATTTATTACAGGAGGATTTTCGAGGAACCTGCTTTTCAGGAAACTCATAGCCAGCTCCTTTCCCGACAAAAAGGTCTGGACCTCTGAGATAAGCAATTCAACTGCATTGGGAGCTGCATCGGTATTGCTCTCAGCTATTTATCCTGATAAAAAGTTAGTCCCCGAGCTTGGGATCTGTGAAGTGTATCTTTAAATGGAAAATAATGAACATCACCCACAACGATTACCTCGATCTGCTAAAGAATAACATGCGTTGGGCCTCTGAAAAGCTGGCGACTGACCCTTCCTACTTTAATGAGCTTGCCGGGCCACAGCATCCAAAATTCCTTGTTATAGGCTGCTCCGACAGCCGTGTACCACTGACCCTGATCACTGAGTCAGAGCCGGGTGAGATATTTGAACATCGTAATATTGCAAACCAGGTGAACCTTACTGATATAAACCTGCTTTCAATTATTGAGTATTCTGTGGAGATTCTTAATATTGAGCATATTATTGTGCTCGGACACTATAAGTGCGGTGGTGTAAGGGCAGCTGTGGAGGGCCTGAATGAAGAGGACATTGTTGAAAACTGGGTGAGCCAGATAAGCGATCTTTATCACTACCATAAGAAAGAACTCACAGAACTCAGCGACACGGGCAAAGTCTACGACAGGCTTTCTGAGCTGAATGTTACGGCACAGATTAAAAATCTTCTCAGAACACCTATAATTCAAAGGGCATTCAGGAAAAAGAAGCAGCTTTTCTTTCATGGATGGGTATTCGATATCTACACAGGTCATATTATTGAGCTTCCGCTTCCTCTGGAAGAGTGGAAGGAATATGATCTCCTTCCTGAAAATTATTGAATATTAACTCTATCTTAATTGCAAATTTTATTACCCTGTCATGAAGAGACTTTTTCCATTCATTATGCTGTTATTCATTTCATTCTCAGTATATGCACAGACTGAGGATTTTGGCATTTGGTATTCTGCCGGAGGCAGCCTGGCTCTTACAAGGTCTCTGGATTTCAAGATAGAGGGTGATATCAGAACATATCAGAACGCTTCGAAGATTGATGAAGGATTCGGAGAGGCAGGTCTGTCGCTTCAGGTTTTGAGGTTTCTTTCAGTTGCAGGCTCATACAGGCTGACAAGCAAAATAGAGGATGATGGAAACTTTTACCTTAGACATAAATTCTTTCTTGATCTTAAAGCGAAAAAAGATATCGGCAGATTCGGCTTCTCATGCAGGCTCAGAGACGAGCATGAAGTGAAGACCTACATCAAGCATACTGATGATGAGTTCCCTGATGATTATTTGAGGGTTAAGCTTGAAGCAACATATAATATACCAAAATCAAAGATCGAACCTTTTGTGTACTATGAATCCTGGTCAAAAATATTTGAAGCAACGGTTAAGACAATTGAAAAGTACCGGCTCTCTGCAGGTGCCACATATAAATTAAGAAAAAAGAATAAGATAGGGATCGGGTACATCTTTCAGCGTGATTACCTGCCGCATCTGAAGAATTTAAATGTAATATCGCTCACCTGCGATTTTAAGATTTAGTCACATTGTATCAGTACGATAGGGCTGAAATATTTTTGATCTTTTAAGATTAAAATCAGGCACGAAATAAATAGCTTTGCAATCAGGCATAATATGCTAACCCAAACTTACAGGATACCTAATTAAAAAATGTAAATTATGAGATACACAAAATCTGTTATTGCCGCTTTGATGATAATTTTCATTTTCAGCGCGGGAATTGAGGCCTTTTGCCAGAAAACGGAGCCCAAGGCAAAGATCAAAAGCTTAATAGTTTATGAGGAGAAGAACAATGCACTCGTTGCAAAGAAATACAAGGAATCTGAGATCTATTACGACCAGAAGGGAAACATCCTTGAAGAGATCTACTATAAGGAAGGAAGAGTGACTTCTCACTTCAAATATCAGTATGATGCAGATAATAACAAAATCCGTGAGGAGGAGTACGATCAGACCGGCAAGCTCAAGGAGTATTCCGAATATAAGTTTGAAAATGGACTCAGGACCGAGAAGGTGGTCTATGACTCCCAGAAGTCAGTAAAGCTGAAAAAAATATATCAGTATACAAACTATTAGATGTCTCTCATTCTTCAGACCAGCGAAGTACTTAGCTCCTTCAATTCCATAAGCCTGCCTGAGCTTGAAGCCTACATGCTTCTCGACAGGGTTGACACCAAATATGTAATACCAGCCTGCCGGATACCGGAATTAATTTATGCATTGGGCAAGAGCTACATGACGCTTGAAATTGATTCCCTCAGGATATTCCCTTATCACACCACCTACTTCGATACGGGCGACTGGATCTTTTTCCGTCAGCACACCACCGGAAGAGGGTTCAGGAGCAAAGTCAGGATCAGAAGATACGAACAGACAGGAACATCCTTCCTCGAAGTAAAGAACAGGACAAATAAGCTGAGGACGGAGAAATTCAGGATTCCAAAGCATATGAACATATCGGCCGGTTTCGACGAGGAGTCTCAGAACTTTATTATGCATTATGTACATAACTATTCACCTCTACTTCATCCTGTTCTTATTAACAGTTTTAATAGAGTTACCCTTGCCGGCAAAACCGAGGAGGAAAGAGTGACAATAGATTTTGAGGTCTCATTTAATGATATTGACGGGAATACAATTTCCCTGCCTGATGTAGGGATTGTAGAAAGGAAACGAGTAGATTTCTCGAACAGATCACCATTATCCGAGTCACTTAAGAAAATGGCGGTCTATCCGACCGGATTCAGCAAGTATTGTTTCGGGACCTCAAGATTCTACGAGATTCCCGGGAAAAGCATATTGAAACCAAAACATTTCTTAATAAATAAAATTCAAAATGAGCACACCAGCAAACTTCATTCAGGATAATATTACAATTGACGGAGTGCAGGTAATAAATATTCCTGATTTCATCGAATTCGCTTTGCGGTTCGGCCTTAACATTGTTGTGATCTTTGTATTAGTGAGAGTGTTCTATTATCCCCAGACAAGGAGAAAAGACTATCTGTTCACATTCCTGCTTATTTCCAGCCTTGTCTTTATGATCTGCTTCCTCCTTGTCAATGTGAAGCTTCAGGTCGGCTTCGCACTTGGCTTATTTGCAATCTTCGGAATAATCAGATACAGGACCGATTCCATTCCTATCAAAGAGATGACCTATCTCTTTCTCGTGATAGGCCTTTCGGTTATAAATGCCCTTGCAAGCACCAAAACTACCGTTGCAGATCTGATATTTACCAACCTCGTAATCCTTGGCCTTACCTGGGGTATGGAAAGGATATGGCTTCTCAGGCACGAAGCCTTTAAGGTCATTATTTATGAAAAGATTGACCTTATAAGGCCAGAGAAATACCAGGAGCTGATTGATGATCTTCATAAGAGAACGGGGATTAAAAAAATAACCCGTATCGAAACCGCCAAGATTGATTTTCAGAGGGATATCTGTACACTTCTCGTTTATTATGAGACAACAGGAATGGAGAATTTTGATCACGTTCTCGGGCCAATGAGCCGGAAGCACGATGATGATGACGATTAGCAGAAATCCGAAATCTCAAATCAATAAAGTCTTTCTCCAAGAGCCGCTTTAAGCATGTATATGGCTGCAGCAAAGTCGATCCTGGCTTTTATCAGCAACAGCCTGCTCTGGGCCATTGATGTGCTTGAATCAAGAAGATCAAGGTTTGTAATTGTTCCTGCCTTGAAGCTCACCTCAGCCAGCGAGTACGCTTTTTCAGCCTGAGTAAGCTGAAGCTCGGACTGCTTTACCTTCTGCTGGGCCGATGTGACATATGCCTCAGCCTGAGCTACCTCTGAGGAAATTGAACGCTTTGTGCTTTCTGTCTCATAGTCAAGCGAGTTTATGGCAATTTTTGCCTGCTGGAGATTATATTTTGTTTTGTTCGCGTCAAAAATAGGCACGGAAAGTCCGATTCCCACTACATAATTCATTTTCAATGCATTCAGATCAGGAAGGTATCCATTCTTTGCACCGCCGCTTGCCACAAATCCGAGATACGGCCTGTTGAGGGTCTTTGTTAGTTCATATCTCATTTCAGCGAGTGATACTTTTTTCCTGTCAAGAATCATCTCGTCGCGATTCCTGAAGGCATAATCGAGAAGCGAATCAGAATTGATATCAGGGCCGACAGATTCAAGTTCCCTTTTTACGACTGGTGTACTTTTATCAGGCAGACCCAACAGAGAATTAAGATAGGCCTGCTGAACTTTCAGCGCGGTCAGGAGATCAACCTTCTGACTTTCAGCCGTTGAGATCCGAACCTGTGTTGTCAGTATTTCATAATCAGTTGCAGAACCCGTAGACTTTTTTGTCTGGACGTACCTGAGATGGTTATTAAGGTTAGCAATCTCCTGTTCCTTAATTAAAAGTGCATCCTGGAGAAATTCAAGAGTAAAGAAGTTATTTATCGCCACCATCGACATCTTCTGCTTAACCTGCTCCACTGCCAGCTCACCGAAGACCTTGTTCTCATTCTCAAGTTCAATATTAGTCCTGGTTCTTCCGAAATCGTATATAGTCTGCTTATAATTGATTGCAGCAGAATAGTTGTTCTGGGGATATAGCTGGAAAGAACCCATGGATGGTATTGTTATCTGGACAACCGGACCGATGTTTGAATAATTTGCCGACATGTCAACACTGGGGTAGTAGCCGGTTTTGGCAAGGCCTATCCTGGCGTCCGCTGCAACCAGAGCCTCCTCAGCGCCTTTTACAGTGGGGTGCTTCTTTATTATTACGCTTATAATTGATTTAAGTGAGAGTGAATCGCCATTCTGCACTGAAGAAGTTCTAGCAGCTGACTGTCCGTAAGAGCTGAAGCTTACGAAAACAGATAGAACGGCAGAACCCATAATAAACTTTGACTTCATTAATTTATTCTTGAATAGGTATGATTTCATGTTTTGATTTTTTTGTACGGAGGAATAAGATAGGGAAAACAGCTGTAAGGGTTATGGCTCCTGCAAGAAGGAAGTCATCATCGATACCCTGTATATAAGCCTGAGTTGTCAGATTTGACATAATAAGATACTGGCCCTGGCGCGCTGCATCACCGGGTGTGCTTCCCGCATCATGGGTAAGATGATATCTCATTTTACCTGCCGTCTGCTGGTAAACCTCAGAGTTCACATTAACCTGATTGCCGAATTGCTGGGCATGGTAACTAACCCTTGAAGTAAGGAGTGTTGCAAGAATGGCTACTCCAAGGCTTCCGCCAAGCTGCCTGATGGAGTTTGATATCCCTGAGGCCTGAGCCATCTCATCACGGGAGATCTCCACGAGTGATATTGTGCTCAGGGCAGTAAAGAGCAGCCCCATTCCAAGTCCCCTGATGTACAGCGACATCATAATGAATTTAATCTCTGTAAGATAAGATAGGTGTGAATTGAGAAAGAAGCTGAGAGACATAAGAAGAACTCCTATGATTACAGGGAGCTTTGGATTTATCTTGTCTGATATCCTTCCTGATATCGGACCTATTATGCCCTGAATAATTCCTACAGGGAGGAAAACAGCGCCTGACTGCAGCGCAGTGTATCCCATGCTGTTCTGCAGGTAAACAGGCATAAGAAAGGTACTTCCAAACATTCCAAGGCTGAAGATTATCATTATCATACTGGAGAGTCCGAAATTATGGTTCTTCATCAGCTTGAGATCTATCAGAGGCTCTTTTACTGTAAGTTCTGTGGTAATAAATACCACCATCGCAAGGAGCGAAATGGCTCCGCACAACAATATATAAGGTGCATGCCAGCCGGCTGAATTGGATGCTGCATTACCTTCCGACAATGTGTATAAGGTAAGCGGGAGGAATATCGTAACAGAAATAAATCCCACAAGATCGAATTTTCTTCTCCTGTTGCTTTTATGTTCCTGCTGGATTATTATTGTAAACAGCATTGCAACAATACCTACGGGAATGTTCACATCAAAGATCAATCCCCAGCTGAAGTTATCGACAAGCCATCCACCGATGAGTGGTCCGAATGATACTGAGGCTGCTGCCGAAATTCCCCAGAAGCCAAGTGCTACGCCTCGCTGCTCGGGAGGAAACTCCCTCGTAATTATAGCCATGCCGAGCGGCTGGATCGTTCCTGCACCGAGGCCCTGGATCACTCTCGAAAAGATCAGCATGTTTTCATCTGTCGACATTCCGCACATTGCAGATCCGAGTGTAAAGAATAATAGTCCCAGGAAATAGAGCCTTTTATAACCGAACCTGTCAGCAAGCCAGCCCGAAGTAGGCAGCATCACTGCCATTGAAAGCATGTAAGCTGTAATAACCCATTCAATTTTATCAAGACCGACACCAAATGAAGCCATTATCTTGGGTAAGCCCGTATTGACGATTGTGGCATCAAGAACGGCCATGAATGTTCCGATCATGATATTGGCAAGAAGGATCCATTTATAGGACTGGTGCCTTGGATGGAAAATTGAATCCGGCCTTCTGACCAGATTACGGATATGATGCGATGGAGATCTGCGTCTTTCCATTCTGACTATCTGGTTATCTTGACAACCGCTGACATGCCGGATAAGATCCTGTATGAGGCCAGATCTCTGCCACTTTCAGCCCTGTCTATTGATATTTTAACAGGGATGCGCTGGGTTACTTTTGTAAAGTTACCCGACGCATTATTTGCCGGTATAAGTGAAAAGACTGAAGCTGTGCTCGCTGCTGAATAGAACACCTTTCCAATGAAATTATCGTGAGGGAAAGCATCAATGGTGAACTTTACAACCTGTCCCTTTCTGACTTCATGTATTTTTGTCTCTTCAAGGAAAGCCACTACCCAGAGCACTGATTTATCAGTTACGGTAAATACTGACTGACCAGGGGAGACTATATCGCCGGGCAGCAGCCATCTCTTTGCAACAACCCCATTGACGGGAGAATATAACCTTGTATTTCTTAGCTGGGTTTCAATGACTTTGATCTGGTCAGATGCTGTTTCAACTGCAGCTGAAGCAGATGTTATCATAGAAGACGAGACAGTAAGCTGCGCCTTTGAAGCCTCAAGCTGTGCCTGGGCGGATTCAAAGGTCTTTTTTATATG
>JBBIIS010000115.1:0-4985 GCA_037446375.1 Bacteroidota bacterium
GGGAGGCAACGCACCCCGGCTTCTCGTAGGCGGTGCGGTATTTACCGGATATTATCAGGTAATTAACGGCGGAGCAACTGACCAGGGATCATTTACAAGTCAGTTAAAAGGCAATAACAGCCAGGCTGTATATGCCCGGTTGCAGATACCCATTTTTAACAATTATTCCGTAGCCAGAAATATTTCGCTTGCGAAGATCAGAAAAAATGATACTGAGCTCAGGCTTGAACTTGAGAAAAACACTCTCTATACCGAGATCGAAAATGTTTGCCTCAACTATAACCGCGGGAAAGATGAATTCGGAGCTGCAGTTTCGAATTTTGAATTCAATAAAAAATCATTCGATGCTGTCGAAAAGAGATTTGAATCGGGACTTGTTGACGTAACTGACTATTCTGCAGCAAGTACCAGCCTTTTCAGGGCTGAAACCGAAGCGCTCCGGACAAAGCTCCAGCTAATGATACGAAAACTTATAATTCAGTTTTATACTTCAGGTGATTACAAGACAATAATAAGTAACTAAATAATAATTACAATATGGACACTCCTCTTGAAAAAATGGATAAACCTATAGAAAGGAAAAAGGGAATAAGGCCAAAGCATCTCTGGTACATTGGACTTGGATTGGCTTTCTTACTGCTTGTTTACATGGCTTTTTTTACCGACCGCACCTCCACTTACAAGGTTGAAAAGGACAAGCTTATTATAGAAACTGTTACGCAGGGCCAGTTCAATGATTATATAACAGTTACGGGGGCCGTTGAACCCATAAGCACTATTTTCCTGGATGCCCAGGAGGGGGGACGCGTAGAAGAAAAGCTTATCGAAGAGGGAGCAATGGTGAAGAAGGGCGATGTTATACTGAAACTATCTAACCCTGATCTGTACCTGAACATTCTTTCAAGCGAGGGACAGCTTGCTGAAAAGGAGAACTTCCTGCGAAATACCCAGATAACCATGGAACAGGAAAAGCTATCTATAAAGCGTGAAATCCTTAATCTTAAATATGATATTGAGAGAAAGCAGAGAACATATCAACAGAATGAGCTGCTTATCAGGGATAGCCTTGTTTCAAGGGAAGAGTTCATCAGGTCAAAGGAAGATCTTGATATGGCTATCCAGTCGAGGGATCTCTTTATGGAACGCCAGAGGCAGGATTCTCTTTTCCGCTCCGTAAACGTTGAGATTATTAAAAGCGACCTTACAAATATGAGAAAGAACCTTTCGCTTGTAAAGGAAAGAGTAAAAAATCTCGATGTTTCCGCACCCGTCGACGGGGAACTCGGACTTCTGACGCCGGAGATCGGCCAGTCGATAGGCAAGGGAGAGAATATGGGCCAGATAAATGTACTCACCTCTTATAAAGTAACAGCTCAGATTGACGAACATTATATCGACAGAATAAGAGCTCAGCTTACTGCAAAGCTTGACCGGCAGGGCAGCGAATTTGACCTGACTGTAAGAAGGGTCTACCCTGAGGTAAGAAATGGCACCTTCAGGATCGACATGATTTTCCAGGGAAAAATGCCTGAAAACATAAGAACAGGGCAGACATATTATATTAGCCTGCAGCTTGGACAGCCCAAAGACGCAATACTTGTGCCGATCGGCGGCTTCTTCCAGGAAACAGGCGGACAGTGGATCTTCGTAGTTGATAAATCGGGGTCATACGCCGTAAAACGCAATATTTCAGTAGGAAGAAAGAATCCTAAATACTACGAAGTGCTTGATGGCCTTCAGCCAGGTGAGAAGGTTATTGTCTCAGGCTATGAAACATTCGGCAAAAATGAAAAACTGATACTCAAATAATTCAATAGTCAATTAATACTAAAAGTCATGATCAAAACTAATGATTTAACAAAGATCTTCAGGACTGAAGAGGTTGAAACAACTGCTCTCAATAAAGTCACGCTCGAAGTAAAAGAGGGCGAATATGTGGCTGTTATGGGACCGTCAGGCTGCGGGAAATCGACACTCCTTAATATTCTGGGACTTCTCGATAACCCGACATCAGGAAGCTACATTTTTAACGGAACAGAGGTTGCAAATCTTAAGGAACGCGACCGTACAATGTTTCGTAAGGGCAATATCGGCTTTGTATTCCAGAGCTTTAACCTTATCGACGAACTGACAGTCTATGAAAACGTCGAGCTTCCGCTCATATACCTAAAGATGAAAGGCTCAGACAGGAAAAAAAGCGTTGAAGATGTTCTTGAAAGGATGAAGATAGCACACCGTGCCAAGCACTTTCCACAGCAGCTTTCCGGAGGACAGCAGCAGAGAGTGGCAATAGCAAGGGCCGTTGTTGCAAATCCCAAGCTTATCCTGGCCGATGAGCCTACCGGTAACCTTGACTCAAAGAACGGGATTGAGGTTATAAACCTGCTCAGCGAACTTAATAAGGAGGGAACAACAATTATAATGGTTACCCACTCCGACAGGGACGCCGGTTATGCTCACCGGATCGTCAACCTGTTCGACGGACAGGTAGTAAGCGAAAAGAAAGCATAGCCATTCCGGTCTGTACTCTTTAAAATAAGGGTGTCTTTGCAAAAAGACACCCATGGTTATTTATACTTATATGATAAAAACGCTATTCCGTAACAGCCTGGAATCTCTCGTGAACCAGATGCCATATTCATTTCTGAATATTCTAGGACTAATAATCGGTATCACTTCAGCCCTGCTGCTGATAATATGGATATCCGTTGAGACAAGCTTCGATAAATTCCATAAGGATGGTGAGCGGCTCTACAGAGTAGCATTGATAATGAAGACTCCCAACAAGGAGATAAACGCTGCCCTGATAAATGCTCCTGCCGGACCTGAATTCAGGAGAGAGTTCCCTGTTGTTGAAAATATGGTCAGGTTTGAACTTGATGACAGAACCGCCATTTATAATGAAAAGTCAGTTAAGCTGAAGGTATTATATACAGACAGTACCTTTCTCGATATGTTCTCTTTTAACCTTATAAGAGGCGACAAAAAAACCTGTCTTGATTCACCCCAGGGAATAGTGCTGACTGAAAAATCAGCAAAAAGGATATTCGGAAATATTGATCCAATAGGAAAGGCTCTGCTTATATCGGGAGAGACCTTTACCGTAACTGCCATTGCAAAGGATCCGCCTGTCAATACAAATATGCAGTTTGAATGCCTAGCTCCTCTTTCGGTGATCTCAAAAACGATGCATATTGGCTGGGACGGAGGCCTTTCGTGCTATACTTATCTCAGGCTTGCAAAAGGCACTGATCCCAGGATACTTGAAAAGAGTATAATGGAATATATGGAGGGGGCTATCAATAAGAAGTATCGAGAATTCGGGTATGCTCTAAATCCATACCTTCAGAAAATAGGCGACATACATCTTCATTCTGATGCTGATTATGAACTTGGTGAAAAGGGAAGCCTTAAACAGATCTTCCTGTTTTCAGGAATAGGCCTTATGATTTTGCTCATAGCCTGCTTCAATTTTATAAACATAAGTACCTCACTCTCCTTCAGGAGGGCTAAGGAGATTTCGATAAGGAAAATATTCGGATCAGACAGGAAGAAGATTATCATTTTGTTTATTCTAGAATCCGCGGTCGCTATTATGATTGCTCTGCTGATTGCTATTCTTCTCGTTCTGATACTTCTGCCTGCCGCCTCCGGACTGATAGGTGAAACCCTTTCCGCATCAGTAATTAATCCCCTGACATGGATCCTTATCTGCACAGCCGTATTTATCTTCTGCACCGTTTTTGCGAGTTTTTACAGCTCCTTTTATCTCTCCTCCGTTAATCCGCTCGCGCTGCTGTTAAATACATACAGTGGAAAGAGGAGGCAGTATTCGCGTAATATCCTTGTGACATTTCAGTACACGATATCGATAGCACTGATTATATCCTGCCTCGTGATCTACTCGCAGATGCAATTTGTCAGAAAGAGCGATAAGGGATTTGATGAGAAGAATATCCTGCTTATCGGATTGAATTCAAAGACCGCTGCCACGTATGAATCAATATTGAACAGGTTCTCCTCGGTTGCCGGAGTGAAATCCGTTTCAGTCTCGGCCGGAGGTGAGCCTGGCGTGGGGTTTTTTATGAACGGGTATCTTCCCGAAGGTGTTGAGAAGCCCATGCTTGCGCGAGCACTTTACGTTGATGAAAATTACTTTAGAACTTTTGGAATCACCCTGGCAGACGGCCGTGAATTCAGAAATATAAAGTCGGACAGGAACAAGGCCATCATCAATCAGACATTTGCAAAAATACTAGGATGGAGCCAGCCTGTTGGGAAATCAATCTCAAGAAATGGAATAAAATACGAGGTTATCGGCACTGTTAAGGATTTCAATACCTCCTCGCTCTATAACAAAACTGAACCCATCTTCATATCAACAGTAAATGAAGTAGGCGAATTTGAAAAGGTGGTACTGAAATACATCCCAGAGGATCTTAATAATGTAATTAAATCGTGTGAATCTATTTTCAGGGAGATAAGTCCAGAGTTTCCCTTCGAATATGAATTTCTGGCAGATTCCATGAATTCACAATACTCAAAGGATGCGAAAATGAATATACTCTTCCTGGTGCTTTCCATAATAGCTATTTTCATATCAAGCCTGGGATTATTCGGACTTTCCACTTTCTCTACTCAGAGCAGGATGAAAGAGATCAGCATAAGAAAGATAAATGGCGCCGGTATCACTGATATAATGATAAAATTCAATTCCGAACTGCTGATCTGGATTGTAGTCTCATTCGCTGTTGCGATTCCGATCGGATATTATGCCATGGAGCGGTGGCTCACAAATTTCGCATATAAAACGGGTATCAGCCTATGGTTTATCCTGATGTCGGGATTTCTGGCGCTGTCTGTGGGACTTCTTACAGTAAGCTGGGCGGTTCTGAAAGCCGCAAGGTCAAATCCGGCCGATGTCCTGAGGAAGAACTAGAAAACAGTCATGCTTTCAATAATTGATTTTACAGATCATATTTCCT
>JBBIIS010000115.1:5020-9909 GCA_037446375.1 Bacteroidota bacterium
GAGCTTTCCTGCAACAACACTAAGGTTGTTATTATAGCGTTTAAGACTGTCCGCAATAAGCTTTCGTTCCATATCCTCAAGGGTCATTTCATTCTGCAGTACATTCCTGACAGAAGAACTGAAAACGAAGTCTGATGGCTTAAGAACCTGGGAGTCGCTCATAATGACCGCCTTCTCGATTGCATGCTGAAGCTCTCTTACATTTCCTGGCCATATATGGTTGGATAGCTTCTCAAGGGCATGAGTGCTCATCTTTAGTCCGGGTTTACCATATCTTTCGCAATTTACCCTTAGAAAATAGTTTGCGAGAATGGGAATATCATCCACCCTGTCCCTGAGAGGAGGAACCTCGATCATAATTGTATTGATCCTGTAAAAAAGATCCTCCCTGAACTTTCCTTCCTTAATCATCTGTGCCAGGTCGCAATTTGTAGCACATACAAGCCTTATATCGACCGCGATCTGCTTGTTTGCCCCTACTCTGACTATGTATCTGTTCTGAAGAACGTTCAGAAGCTTCGACTGAGCCTGAAGGGAGAGATTCCCTATTTCGTCAAGAAAAAGCGTCCCATTATGGGCCAGTTCGATCTTCCCTTTGCGGTCATCCCTTGCATCGGTAAAAGCCCCTTTTACGTGACCGAAGAGTTCACTCTCAAAGAGTGTTTCGGTTATGGAGCCCATATCAACACTTACCATCAGCTCGCCGGCCCTCCCTGAAAGGTTATGTATCTCCCTTGCAACAAGTTCTTTTCCTGTTCCATTCTCCCCGGTTATAAGAACATTCGCATCAGTACCGGCCACCTTTCTTACAATGTTCATCACATTGATCATTGTTGGTGAAGCACCAAGTACTATTTTGTCGCTGCTTTTATTGATCTCGCTTTTTAAAAGTTGATTGTCACTCTTCAGTGTGTTTGCTTCAAGCCTCGATTGCCTGAGCTTCATTGCAGCGTTTACAGTTGCAAGAAGCTTTGATTCATTCCATGGTTTAAGAATAAAATCAACGGCGCCTTCCCTAATGGCGTTGACCGCAAGTTCGACATCACTGGTCGCTGTAACAATAATGACACTTATGTTATTGTCGAATTTAAATATCTCCCGCATCCAGAAAAGTCCCTCGTTGCCATTGTGAACTCCGGATCGGAAATTCATATCAAGCATTACAACATCAATCTCGTTCCTTCTCAAAACCTCATTTATCCGGTTCGGATCGGAAAGTGTTATGATCTTTTCAAATTCATTCTTCATGATCTTTTCCAGATCCTTCAGAAAGCTTTTGTTGTCATCTACAATGAGTAATACACCCTTTGCCATTTTGTTGTTTTATCAATAGACGGTACTAAAAACAAAATGTGTTAAAATAATAGACAATTTATAAAAATTATTCTCAATAGTGAAACAAAAGAATTGGGTAACCGTCTTTATAGCGGAATAAGGAACAGAAACAGAGAAAATTAAATTTCACCAGATAAAACAAAAAGGCCATGACAGTTAAGTTATATGCAAATGAGGTTGTTTTGAAGGCGGGAGACACAAATCAGATAGTGGAAAACGACACGATTGAGGGAAAGCTGATAGTTACCAACCAGAGGATATATTTCAAAACATTAAGGGATGAGACAGAGAATTTCAATCTCGAGATCCTCTTTGAGAACATCCGTGAAGTGATCTTCTACAGCAAGGGCCTTCTATTCGGTATTAAAGGTCTGAGCGTTGTGACAAGGGATGGGAAAAGCTTCAGTTTCCCGCTCAAGAAGCGCGATGAGATCGGACAGCTTATAAATAAAATGTACTAGATCATTCTTAATCAATATATAGCGTCCTTGTCATTATTAGAAAAGAGGCCGTCTCAAAATAAAATGAGACGGCTTTTTTGTTTGATATCTTTTTGATTATTAAGATTTAAAAGAATTCAGGAGGATGAAGAAGCTAAAAAGAGGGATTCCTCTTTGTTTTTATTGGCAGGTTTGCCTGAGTTTTGTGCCAGGGCCGATAAGCCTGCCCCGAAATAAAAAGGCTGCTGACTTCGGTATTTTTTACATCTTTCCCTATTGAGCCTCTCCCGGATAATTGATTTATGGCGGATAAGATCTGAATTACCCGGTGAAGCCAAATAAACATTAATCAAAAAAAGAAGGGTGCCTTTTTTTAGACGCCCTCATCTTTATGCTACCAATCTGTTATTCTACTCATATTTAAGCGATTGTGCCGGGTTAATATTTGCAGCTTTCAGTATTCTGTAAGTAATTGTAATTACTGCTATTCCAATAGCTATCATTAAACCTGCAAGGAAAGTGAAGATACTGAGATTGATCCTGTAGTAAAAATTCTGGAGCCATTTGCCAGCCACATAATAGATTATCGGCCAGGCAAGGATTGCCGATATCGAAACAAGTATGAAAACCTCCCTGGAAATGACCATATAAATCCCCAATACCGATGATCCCATTGCCTTCCTTACCCCTATCTCCTTGGTCTTTTGCTCGACTGTAAATGAGGTTAGTCCGAATAGTCCCAGTGAAGCAATGAAGATCGCAAGAATTGAGAATATGACCGCCATGCGTGCGTTTTGTTTCTCCTGTATATACATCTTTTCAAAATCCTTATCGAGGAAATAGTACTGGATGGGTGTATTTGCTGCAAACTCCTTCCAGAGCTTTTCAATCGCGCTTATTGTTTTTGAGAAATTTCCAGCCGAGAGCTTTACTGATAAATATCCATATGAGTATTCATCAGGCTTAAAATTAAAAATGTAGGGTTTAATAGGATTACGGAGAGATTCAAAATTAAAATTCTTCACAACGCCTATCACCTGGATCATCTTTCCCTTTCCGTCCTGAGTAGGCACGATAAACCTTGTCTTTTCAATATCCTTTATATTGAATTCCTTCATTGCGCTTTCGTTTATCATGCAGGCATCCTTGTCCGATGAATATGATTCATTGAAAGCCCTTCCTTTTACCATTGTCATTCCGTATGTTGCGATGTAGTCATAATCAACGTTGTTCGTCTGAATCAGAAAGGACTCATCCTTCCTTCCTTCCATACCATATCCATTATTATTATTATTCCTGTTAGGAACAGCCGAGGAACTTGAGATATTTACAACCCCGGGGATCTGCTTGACTGCCTCCTTGAATGACTTCATTCTTTTCCCCAGCTCATCAACTCTTTCCACAATAATAATCTGATCCTTGCTAAAGCCTACATCCTTGTTGAGCATGTATTTTATCTGGTTGTACATTATCATTGTTCCTACAATAAGCAGAATAGATACTGTAAACTGGAAGACTACAAGGACCCTTCTGAGCCTGCCGCTGCGCATATTGTTCTTTATATCACCCTTAAGTACCTCATAAGGTGTGAATGATGAAAGGAATAATGCCGGGTAGGTGCCTGAAAGAAATCCTACAAGAATGGCGAAGGATATCAGAATCGGGATAATATACCAGGCTGTAAAGAGCTTTAGGCTCAGCGCCGAGCCAAGCATTGTATTGATCTGCGGAAGGGCAATTTTGACCAGAACAACCGCAACAAGCAGGGATGCAAAGGCAAGAATTGTCGATTCTGAAAGAAATTGTGCGATCAGCATTCCCCTTGAGGAGCCCCCGACTTTCTTTATGCCTACCTCTTTCGCCCGTCTGGCAGCCTGCGCTGTCGAAAGATTCATGAAGTTAATGGCAGCTATAAGAACGATGAGAAGTGCAATGCTTCCGAAGATAATAAGGTATTTGGGATCACTTGATGGCTTAAAGCTCTGCTGGATATTCGGGTCGAGATGTATATCCTGAAGGTTCTGGCAGTAGAACCTGTATTTATTACCCTGTTTCATGAAATCATCAATACTTATGCCCATATATTTCTGAACTTCCGGACCAACATACTTTTTAAGGAGTTCAGGAAATTTGGCATCCACAGTCTTGCAGGTGGCATTAGGTCTCAGAAGTATAAAGGTACTAAGGCTGTTGTTCATCCAGATTGGACTCTCCGAATATGGGTTTGTCATGAATGAGATAAGAACATTTGCCTCGAAATGACAATTGCCGGGAACATCGGCCATAACGCCTGAAACCGTATATCGTACAGAGTCATTACCAAGCTTTATTGTCTTATCGATTGGGTTCTCATTTCCAAACATCTTCTTTGCTGTTGATTCAGAAAGAACAGCCTTGTGAGGTGCATTCAGAAGGTTTTGTGCATCGCCCTTAATCACTGCGATTGAGAAGAAATTGAAAAAAGATGAGTCAACTTCGATGACATGGTCTTCCTTGAATTTCTGGTCGTTGTATTCCATTACTGTCGGACCCCATCCATTCATTCTCAGAAAATCCTCAACTTCAGGAAACTCTTTTGCGAGTGTCTTTCCCATGGCAGGAGGCGTATACGCTCCGGTAATCTCCTGTCCTCCGATCTTACCATTCAGGATCAGCCTGTAGATCCTATCCTTTTTTACATTAAACCTGTCATAGCTTGCTTCGTTGATAACATATAAGGCTATCAAAAGACTGCATGCAATTCCAATCGACAAGCCCAGAATGTTTATTATTATATATGCGCGTTGTCTTTTGAATGATCTTAAACTGTGTTTTAAAAGATTTGTGAACATAACTATCGGTATAAAGAGGGTTAGAATTAATTTGAATTTCTTTTTTTTCAAAGACGGGCAATTCTATTTCATGTTGCACGAACAGTATATTTGTTTGATTTTTTTACATCCTATATTGATGCAAAAAAGAAATAAATATTATGTATAATATTAATAATATGGCTGTTATACGGATATTTGTACGTCATTAAGTTTGTGCAGCATTTTATTTTTTATCGTGTCTTTAGAAAGAATCACAAACCCAATAAACTTATAATTCTGCCATGAGAAATTTCCTTACAAG
>JBBIIS010000116.1:0-9867 GCA_037446375.1 Bacteroidota bacterium
ACCTCACACTTCACACCTCACTCCTCACGCCTCACGCCTCACACCTCACGCTTCACACCCCACGCCTCACGCCTGACGCCTCATTATAGCTCCCCAATCGAAAACCCAAGTTTTAGCAGATTCCCTGGTTCCAGAATAGATTTAAGTTTTATTTCGTCAATCAATTTCAGGATTTTATTTGCTTCAAAGATGTTGATCTTTTTATCTTTCATCAGACCCGCAAGTTCTGCAGCATTGTGATATCCTATATGTGGGTTAAGCGCTGTAGTTACAGATGGACTATTTATTAATGCTTCATAACCAGCTGTTTCGTTGATCATTAATCCTGAAAATAAGTTGTTTAATAATGAAATGTTACACGATATAAGCAGGTTAATACTTTCAATTATTGAAGATCCAATAACAGGCAAATAGGCATTCAGCTCAAGTGTACCCTGACCGCATAGGGAAGAGATAAGGACATCATTGGAATATATTTTATGAGCAGCTGAAATGACAAATTCGGGGATTACCGGGTTGATCTTGCCTGGCATGATCGAGCTGCCAACCTGCCTGTCGGGAATTGAAATCGTTTTTTCACCCATGAGGTCGGAAGACAGAAGACGTAAGTCGGAAGACATCTTTTCGAGATTTACAGCATGTGCCTTTAAAGTGGCATGAATCTCAACCCATTTGTCAAGATTTGAAGTTGCATCAGATAGATTTTCGCTATGAGCAAGTGGAAGGCTTGTAAGTTTCCGGAGTTCAGGAACAACTTCCATAATAAAAAACCGTGGCAGTGACATTCCTGTACCTATTGCACCACCGCCTAAATTTACCTGCTTGATTCTTTCAGAACATTTCGAAACCCTCCACCAATCGCGTGAAAGAGCTTCGTTGTAAGTGCTGAAAAGTATCCCGAAGGAAGAAGGTACTGCTGCCTGCATCTGGGTATATCCCGGACGAAGTTTCTCCCTGCTTTCCTTTTCAAATTTTTCCACTTCCTGGCGGAGCTGGTTGATTTTATCTTCAAGGGTCTGCAACAGTTTCATGACTGCTACCGTGAGAGCTGTCGGGATTACGTCATTTGTAGACTGATAGATGTTTGCATGTTCAAGTGGATCGATAATGCTGTAATCGCCACATTTATGTCCACTTTTTAGAAGGGCCGTATTGCAGATAATCTCATTGATATTCATGTTAATGCTTGTGCCGGCACCACCTTGTATGGCAGGGACAATAAAATGATCAAAATGGGCGCCGGCGGCGACTTCTCTTGCAGCAGAACAAAGATCATCAAGAATGTTGTCATTAATTATATTGAAGGTGAGATCTCTTCCTGATTTGCCTTCAGCCGCTTTACGGAATTTTCTGTATGTGTTATAACAGGCAAGTTTAATAATGCCTACAGCCATATACCAATTAACCGGAAAGGGTGAATTCCCCGGAAAGTTTTCTCTGGCCCTCACGGAATGGATACCATATAAGGCATCAGAGGGGATCTGTTTTTCGCCTAAACTGTCTTTTTCTGTCCTGTACATGAACACAATTATTAATTTCTCTTTCTTAGTGGATTTTTAAAAAAGTTTTTTTTACCACAAAGAACTCAAAGTAGGCACAAAGTACACAAAGGTATAATACTATATTTCATCGCGAAAACTATCGGAACTTTGTGACCTTCGTGTAATTCCTTTGTGACCTTTGTGGGTAATGGATTTCAGATTATTCAATAACCCCAAAATACACAGAGGAACACAAAGTTAGATATTACTTCCTGAAACGGGTTTCGCATAAGCAATCACATCATTCCCGGTAATCTCAGTAGGGCAGAGTATTATAAGTCTTTCGAGAACATTTCTGAATTCCCTTATATTTCCAGTCCACTGGATCTTTTGAAGCTCCCCGATTGCATCCTCTTTGATTATTTTTCTTCCCATTCCATACTCATTGCAGATCAAACTATTAAAATGTTCTGCAAGAAGTGGTATATCAGAGTCTCTCTCATTCAGAGTCGGAACATGAATCAGGATAACACTTAACCGGTGGTACAGATCTTCACGGAATCCGCTATTTTCTATCTCTCTTTTAATATTCTTATTAGTAGCTGTTATCACACGGACATTAACATGGATATCTTTGTCTGAGCCAACTCTGGTGATCTTATTTTCCTGCAAAGCTCTTAGAACTTTTGCCTGAGCGGAGAGGCTCATATCTCCTATTTCGTCGAGAAAGAGAGTACCTCCGTTTGCCTGTTCAAATTTGCCGATCCTCTGTTTTATTGCTGATGTAAAGGAGCCTTTTTCGTGACCAAAAAGTTCACTTTCAATAAGTTCTGACGGGATTGCAGCGCAATTGACCTCAATAAACGGGCCCTTAGCCCTGTTGCTTTTTTCATGTATCTGATGTGCAACAAGTTCTTTTCCGGTTCCATTTGCTCCGGTGATAAGGACTCTTGCTTCAGTAGGAGCAACCCTGTCGATCATGCTTTTGACCTTTTCAATAGCCTCCGATTCACCAACAATCTCATACATCTTGCTTACCTTTGTTTTCAACACCTGGGTCTGTGTTATAAGCTTCGAATGGTCAGTAGCATTCCTTATGGTAATGAGCAGCCGGTTAAGGTCGAGTGGCTTTTCTAGAAAATCGTATGCCCCTTTTTTTATTGACTCAACTGCTGTATCTATATTACCATGGCCTGAGATCATAATTACAGGAGTATCAGATGATATTTCATAAATCTTGCCGAGAACTTCTATGCCATCCATCTTAGCCATTTTGATATCGCAGAGAACTATGTCGTACGAATTGGCTGAGAACATTTCAATTCCTTTTGGACCATCTTCAGCGAGGTCAACTTCATGTTTCTCATATTCCAGTACCTCTTTCAATGTATTCCGGATCGCCCTTTCATCGTCTATGACCAGTATTTTCGACATAACTGCTTTTTTGAAATCCATTAACCGCAAAGTTCACCAGGCTATATTTCATTCTGTGCCTTGAGCCCTTCGCCCTGCGCCATTTGCTACCCGCTATATCTCAGCCACTTCCACATCTCTTTCCAGGAAGTTTTCTTTCCATACATGAGAATACCGGTTCTATAGACTTTCGCTGCCATCCATACAAAAGCAGCAAAAGTGACCAGCATTATTACCATAGATATGGCAATCTGCCATATGGGAACTCCAAATGGAAGTCTTGCCATCATTACGATGGGGGAGGTGAGAGGGATCAATGAGCACCAGAATGAAAGCGGACTTTCCGGATTCTGCATAGTACCCATTGCAACCATCAGACCGAGTATGATAGGAATAGTAACGGGCAGCATAAATTGTTGTGTCTCAGTTTCATTGTCAACCGCCGATCCAATTGCTGCAAACACTGAGGCATATAGCAGATAACCGGTTACAAAATAGAAGACAAAACATACTATTATCAAACCCCACGGCTGATTCATTGCATTATCGAACATTTTAGAGAATTCAGCAAGCTGGGGTGATACTTCTGTCGTTTGTATTTTTCCCGTAGCCGGTTGATTTCCCGACATCAGATTCTGAGGCATTGCCTGTGATATTTCAGTCACCTCTGATTTTGGAAGAATGGTCGTTTTCACAACGCCAATAATTCCTGCAGTGAGAATGATCCAGATCATGAATTGTGTGAGGCCGACAAGTGCAATACCAATTATCTTGCCCATCATAAGCTGGATGGGTTTTACAGAGGATATGATAACTTCAACAACCCTGCTGGTTTTTTCCTCAATTACGCCTCTCATTACCTGGGCTCCGAAAATAAATACGAGCATATACATCAGGAATCCCAGGATGTAAGCAAGCGCCATTGCAATTCCTGTACTGGTTCCTTTTTCCTGCCCCGATTCATCCAGCTTTTTAGTCTGAACAGATACGTTGGTCTCAACGTTTTTCATTATATCGTCGAGATTTTCAATCTTGTATGTTAATAGTTTCTGCCGTTCAATTTCCTTCTTAAGTGAGTTTTCAATATGCTGCAAAAGACCAATGGGAGGTTGCTTCTTGGAAATGATGTAAACAGCATTTGGCGTATTTACCAGTTCAGGAGATATATAAAGAATACCATAGTAACCTGCCTTTTCAAATGTTTTCTTCAGGTCCTCAACTTTTATATTTTCCAGGTAAACAAATTCAGCATCTTTTGTGTTTTTGATGACTCCTTTAAAAAGACTCGAGTTGTCTTCAATCACTGCAATCTTTTTATACTCACCACTCTGATTCATCATAACTAGAGTGGGGACAATGATTATTGCAGCCATGAGAACAGGTGCAAGAATAGTCATGATTATAAATGATTTCTTTCTTACCCTTGTTATGTATTCTCTTTTAATAATTACAGATATCTTGTTCATAATAGGAAGGTTACGAATTTATTTTCAGGTATTAATTACGGGCTTCTATGACTCTGATAAAAATCTCATTCATTGATGGCAATGCCGGGTTAAAAGAGACTATATTTCCTTCTTTTATAACAGTCTGCAGGATATCGTTGGTGTTTATATCACTGGTCGTCTTCAGTCTGATTATACTTCTGTTATTCTCCTTCTTCTGGTTAAGAATATTATAATGACCGTTCCCTTCAATTCTCACATCCCCTTCAAAAACCAGATCATATTCGTTAGCGGCCCATTTACTGCGTATCTCATGCACACTGCCCTCGAGGATTGTTTTTGCTTTGTCAATCAGTGTGATGTTGTCACAAAGCTCTTCAACTGACTCCATATTGTGAGTCGAAAAGATTATTGTAGCTCCTCTTTCCCTGAGGAAAAGGATTTCATTTTTTACAACTTTTGTATTCAGGGGGTCAAATCCTGTGAATGGTTCATCGAAGATAAGAAGTTTAGGTTCGTGCAGTACAGTAGTGACAAACTGAACTTTTTGCTGCATTCCTTTTGAAAGTTCTTCTACTTTCTTGCCCCACCAGTCTATGATATCAAGCTTTTTAAACCAGTATTTCAGTCTCCTCATTGCTTCAGCTTTTGGAAGACCCTTCAGCTGGGCGAAGTACAAAGCCTGTTCGCCTACTTTCATCTTTTTATATAGACCTCTTTCTTCGGGAAGATAGCCAATGAGCTGTACATCGGAAGGTATCAGTTTTTTACCATTTAGATACAGCTCCCCGGAGTCTGGTCCCGTTATCTGGTTGATGATCCTGATAAGGGTAGTCTTTCCGGCCCCGTTTGGTCCGAGCAGGCCATAGATACATTGCTCAGGTACAGAGATGCTTACATTATCGAGAGCCAGTTGGGTGCCGTATTGTTTTGTGACATTCTTTGCTTCAAAAAGTGCCATAAGAAATTTATTTTAAAATATTTAAAAGAAGGTCAAATATAAAAAAACTTAGCGAATTTAAAGATATTGGATAAACTCCGGGGCAGATCTTCTTTAAAATTGACATGTAATCTTTGAAGCAGGTTTTGCCTCTGCAGGTTTTGAAGTAAGAACAATAGAACAAACGGGATTTGAAATCAGAACTTATTTCACTTCTGATATCAACATTCAAATGTTCTGAATTCAACTGTTCGATTTTAATTTACTCAAAGTACCCCTTCATTCTCTCGAAAAAGCCTTTATCGTTTTTATCGGGATCGGGTATGAAGGATTCTGAATCCCTGAATTTTTCAAAGATCTTCATCTCATCCTTGCTGAGACCTCTGGGTATCCAGACGTTCACATTAACAAGAAGATCGCCACGGCCGTATCCGTTTACTTCCGGCAAGCCTTTCCCGCGGAGACGAAGTATCTTTCCCGGTTGTATACCGGCTTCTATTTTTATTTTTACGTTATTATCGACAGTTGGCACTTCAACGTGAGTACCCAGCACGGCATCAGGAATGCTTATAAACAGGTTGTAAATAAGATCGTTACCTTCTCTGATTAGTTCGGGATGCTCTTCTTCGTCAATTACTACCAGGAGATCGCCGTTTATCCCGCCTCTTCTTGGTGCATTTCCTTTACCACCGACAGTCATCTGCATTCCTTTCCCGACACCGGCAGGAATATTGATTTTGATTATCTCTTCTTTCTGTACTATCCCTTCACCGTAACAGGTTGTACATTTTTTTGTTATGGTTTTTCCTTCGCCGCCGCATGAAGGACATACCGATGTGGTCTGCATCTGGCCGAGCATTGTATTTGTCAGTCGTGTGACATGCCCCGAGCCACGGCATGTGGAACAGGTTGACAGGCTTGATGCATCTGCTGCTCCTGTACCTCCACATGAATCGCATGTATTGTATTTATTGACTTTGATTTTCTTTTCTGCTCCGGCAGCAATTTCCTGAAGTGAAAGCTTAACCTTAACCCTAAGATTGCTTCCCTTGCTGACTCTCTGTGCGCGCCTGCCACCCCCGAATCCGCCAAAACCTCCAAAAGCGTCACCAAAAATATCTCCAAATGATGAAAAGATGTCGTCCATTGTCATTCCCTGACCTGAGAATCCTCCGTTGTTGCCCATTCCGGCATGTCCATAACGGTCGTATCGGGCCTTTTTTTCATCGTTGCTTAAGACCTCATATGCTTCAGCAGCCTCCTTGAAGTTTTCTTCGGATTTCTTGTCACCAGGATTCTTGTCAGGATGATACTTTAAAGCCTGTTTTCTGTATGCTTTCTTTATCTCCTCTTTTGTGGCTTCTTTCGACACTCCGAGCACTTCATAATAATCTCTTTTTCCCATCCCTTTTGATTTATTTTTTATTCAGCCACTCTTTTATAAGTCAGATATTAAGGGTCTACTCACCAACAACAACTTTTGAATGTCTCAGGACCTTATCCTGCAGATAATAGCCTTTAAGAACCACATCAACCACCTTGCCCTTTTTGTCAGCTTCTTCTACCGGAACTTTTGCAACTGCTTCGTGGAGATCGACATTAAAATTACAGCCTAATGACTCAATTTCTTTTACACCGTTAAGTTTAAGAAATTCGCTGAACTTACCATAAATAATATCTATACCGTCTTTCATTGCAGCACATTCAGGTGATAAATCAATATGTCTTAGGGCTCTTTCAAAATCATCCATCAGCGGAATAATACTTAAAAGCAGGTTTTCACCAGCATATTTCGATAAATCCATTTTCTCGCGTAAAGTCCTTTTTCTATAATTGTCAAATTCAGCAGACAGACGAATATACTTGTCCTGCATCTCTGCCAGTTTTTCTTCAACAATTCTCACTTCGGACAGAACTTTATCAGAAGCATTACCCTCTCTTTCCAGAATGTCAAATGAGTTTTCAGTTGGCCCTATGTCCGAGGAATCCCCGTTATTTTCCCTGTTATTATTGTTTGTATCAGGACTATTTTCTTTATTTTCAGTTGAATTGTCAGCATGAATATGTCTTCTCTCTTCGTGGTTCTTCATTTTCTTTTTCATCATCAGGCACAATAATTCTATTTAATATCATTAATTAACAAATTGCCTGCCAAGCCTTCTCGATTGACAAATTGGCAGTGGAGAAACGGCATTACGGCACAATGGCACAATGGCACAAAGGCTCAATGGCATATGAATATGACGGCTAAAAAGTACCAGATCTTGATTTTAGCTGTGTATTTAATTGTTGCGCCGTTTCCCCCTTGCGCCTTTGAGCCATTAAGCTATTATACTCTCTGTATATCCGCCCCCAGTGCATTCAGCCGTTTATCAATATTCTGGTAACCGCGGTCGATCTGCTCAATATTATGGATTACACTTTTACCGTCTGCTGATAGAGCGGCAATCAGGAGTGCAACTCCTGCGCGGATATCGGGCGATGACATCACTGTTCCTTTTAATCGTATATTCTTATCCTGGCCTATCACAGTAGCTCTGTGAGGATCGCAAAGGATAATCTGCGCTCCCATATCAATAAGTTTATCAACAAAGAAGAGACGGCTTTCAAACATTTTCTGGTGTATCAGAACAGCTCCTTTGGCCTGAGTGGCAGTTACAAGGAATACACTTAATAAATCGGGAGTAAGACCTGGCCAGATTGCGTCTGATATGGTCATTATTGAACCGTCAATAAAAGTTTCTATTTCATAATGTTTCTGCGACGGTATGAAAATATCATCACCTCTTCTCTCGAAATTGATCCCAAGGCGACGAAAGGAATCAGGAATTATACCGAGGTTTTCGAATGATGTATTTTTTATGGTTATTTCTGATTCTGTTATTGCGGCCATCCCCATAAATGATCCTATCTCGATCATATCGGGAAGAATAGTATGAGTGCATCCGTTCAGTTCAGCGACTCCATCAATAAAGAGCAGATTAGAACCAATACCCTCAATTTTAGCGCCCATCGAAACAAGCATCCTGCAGAGTTGCTGGACGTAAGGTTCACAGGCAGCATTATAAATTGTGGTTCGGCCCTTAGCAAGGACTGCCGCCATGATTATATTGGCAGTTCCGGTAACTGAAGCCTCATCAAGGTGCATATAGGTGCCTTTTAACCCGGGTGCTTCAACTTTGAAAAACGGATCGCTGGATTCAAACTCAAACTTTGCTCCGAGCTTCTGAAACCCGGTAAAATGTGTATCGACACGCCGCCTTCCGATTTTGTCACCTCCCGGTTTTGGAATAAAGGCCTTTCCAAAACGTGCGAGAAGGGGTCCTACTATCATAATGGAACCTCTCAGGCTTGAACTCTGTGTCCTGAAAGCACTTGTCTGGAGATAATCGAGATCAACAGAGGAAGCTTCGAAACTGGCAACTGAATCAGATTCTCTTGTTACCTTAACCCCCATAGAGCTAATCAGCTCTATCAGCATATTGACATCGCTTATATCGGGAATATTCCTGATAGTTACTTTTTGTGAAGTAAGGAGAATAGCACAGATTACCTGCAAAGCTTCATTTTTGGCTCCCTGGGGTGTAATTTCCCCTTTAAGCGGCCGGCCTCCCTGAACTATAAAAGTACCCATTAATGACGACTGTGTCCTTTTTTCTTAATGAAATTTTTATTTTGCGGTTTACCGTGAGGTTTTCCGACAGGTTTACTTTTGACAGGCGGAATCAGTTCTCTGACTTCAAGAATTCTTACTCCCTCGGTCATCAACAGCTTCCCTTTAGATAGCAATTTCATATCTTTTATAATAACCTCGTCAGCGACCTGGCCCCTGTTCCAGGTAATATATGATTTTTTCATCTGGTTCACAATCAGAGTAGTAAGATATTCTTTTTTGTCTCCCTCTTCCAGTTCACAGGCTGCGTCAATCATCAGCTCAATTATCCGTCCATAATGAAGAAATCTTATATCACCCTGTTTGTAGGGTACCTGTTTCGGTTTTTCAACGAATTTTGATGGTTCAGGAACAGGATATGGTGAGTCAATATCGAGTTCGAAGCTTGCTATCAGAGCCAGATGATCCCATAACTTATGTTTAAAATCACCGACATCACGAAGATGGGGATTAAGATTACCCATAATGGAAATTATTGTCTTCGCTGCCCGGTTCCTCTCCGTCCTGTCCTCAATAGTTTTAATATGATCAACCATCTTCTGGACATTTCGCCCATATTCAGGCAGGGCCATTCTTTTCCGTTGAGTATTATAATCGTAATTCATTGTGCTCTTTTTATTTTATGCAAAGCTAGTAATTTAATGCAAATTCACGATACCGTGCTGAACGTTAAAAAGTAAAGTGATATTCCAATTGATATTTTGAATGAACTTTATCTTTTTCTTCACGATACCTTGCTACCTTTGATCGCGAATAAAAAACCAATGTGGAACTATGAAAATCTTTTTCTCTGTTTTTTTCTTTCTGTTTTACTGCATCGGTGTTGGAGGTAGGGATGGCTATACAAGAAATCCCAATATTGCGATGACTTGCTGAAGGACGTGACACCCGGCGCTGGCAGCTCGCAGGCGCAAA
>JBBIIS010000117.1:0-9774 GCA_037446375.1 Bacteroidota bacterium
CTACGCTGGGAGGGACGAAAGGGCCAAAATTGGCACCGCTGAATACGGCAGAGAAAATATCGACAATTGCAGAAAGGCAGTAGCCTTTATGACTTCCATGGACCCTGTCTCCCCCGAGTGTAAGCATCGATCCTCCCGATTTTAGAATTGTGGGATCATCAGAAGGATTCCCGTTCTTGTCCTGGACAAATCCGAAAGCAACTTTCTCTCCTTTCTTTTCGGCAACAGCAAGTTTCCCCCTCGCAATAGGGGTTGTTGCAAAGTCTGCAACAAAAGATGGATTGTTCTTTGCGGGTATTGCAACTGCAATAGGATTGGTTCCCATCATCCTAGAGATTGAGAAAGTAGGCGCAACTAGGGGATTTGCGTTGGTAAGGCAGATGCCTATCATATCGTGCTTAAGTGCCATCATTGCATAAAATCCTGCTATGCCGAAATGGTTTGAGTTTCTTGTCGCCACCCAGCCTGTTCCTGCTGTCTTGGCCTTTTCGATAGCGATCTCCATCGATCTGCTGGCAGCAACCATTCCTACGGAATTATCGCCATCCACGACAGCGGTGCTTGGCGTTTCATGCACGACTTTTACAATAGGGTTTACATTTATCCTGCCGGCTTTCCAGAGTTCGTAATAATCTTTTATTCTTATCATGCCATGAGATGCGTGATTCCTTATCTCAGCCGCAAGGAATACCTCCGCAATTATATCGGAGTCTCTCTCACTGCATCCCATCCTGATAAAGACATTCCTTGTGAAATCAAATAAATATTCGTATTTGTACATCTTTGAAACGGATTCTATAATACTTAAAAAATTTGCACAGATAGACACAGAGGTCAGGCAGAGTGCAACAGAGTCAGTATTTTTATTCTTATCTTCTGTCTTTTATCTTTTGTTCGTGTAGATAACGCTTGCCTGTTGTGTCGGAGTAATCACAAGGTCGTTTATACATACATGTGAAGGCATGGATGCGCAATACCAGACTGCTTCCGCAATATCTTCCGCGGTCATTGCCCCAATCCCGGCATATACCGCTTTGGCCCGCTCTTTATCCCCTTTGAACCGGACAAGTGAAAATTCAGTTTCGGCCATTCCGGGAGCAATATTTGTCACCTTAATATTGTGCTTTACAAGATCAATCCTCATAGACTTCGAAAGGGAGTCCACTGCATGTTTCGACGCGCAATAGACGTTACCGAATTCATATTCCTCCTTGCCTGCGATGGATGAAATATTGAAAATATAACCTGTATTCCTTTTAACCATTCCGGGGATAATTGCACGGGAAACATATAGAAGCCCTTTCACATTCGTATCGATCATTCTGTCCCAGTCGTCGATATCACCTTCGTCTATATGTCCGAAACCTGATGCAAGTCCTGCATTGTTTACAAGTATATCAATGTGCTTCCACTCCTCAGGCAAACCTTTTATGGCATTCTCCGTTTCCAACCAGTTCCTTACATCGAAATTGAGGCTCAGTACCTTAACTTCCTTAAGTGCCTTAATCTCTTTTTCAAGATCATCAAGCCTTTCTTTACGTCTTCCTGTAATTATTAAATCGTACCCGTTCCTGGCAAACTTCATTGCTATTGCCCTGCCAAAACCTGATGTTGCTCCTGTTACAATTATTATTTTATTCATGACAAATGATTTGCTTCAAAAATAAGAATTTAAATGAAGCCAACCACCCTGTCCTCGTTTTGCAGTGCTCCCACTGTAAAAAGAAGGGGAAAGATAAATCAGGTTAACTTCTTTGATCCGGGGTGTTGAAAATCACTTTGTGATCATCAGGGACAACCTTCATGTTTCTTTGTAGTTAAGTATAAATTATTGAACCACAAAGGTTCACAAGATGCTGAAGGAAGTCACACAATGGGAAAAATTCAAGAAATAGTTCTTTTCCGGCAGCTCCTGCCCTGAACCAGTCCGGGTAAAGATGGTCAGCTTATTTATACAGACAGGATTATGGTTTCATCTGTAACGAAAAAATTATCTTTGTCGGATTAATTATTAATCTAACGGTGAGCGATAAAACCGAAAATACCAAGAGGGCAGAAGTTGAATCAATGTTCGATTCAATTGCATGGAGATATGATTTCCTGAACCATTTTCTTTCTTTCGGAACGGACCGTTCGTGGAGAAGAAAAGCTGTCAGGACCATCGGAAGAAGGTCAAAGCCTTCAACTATACTGGATGTTGCGACGGGCACAGGCGATCTGGCAGTAGCATCGCTTAAGCTTGGGGCAGTAAAGGTAACAGGCATTGATATTTCTGAAAAGATGCTTGAGATCGGAAAGGAAAAGATAAGGAAGTCCGGTTTATCGGACAGGATTGAACTTGCGAAGGGTGATTCCGAAAACATATTATATCCTGACAATTCCTTTGATATTTCAATGGTCGCTTTTGGTGTAAGGAACTTCAGCAATCCGCTGGCAGGATTGAAGGAGATGAGACGGGTCACGAAAACAGGAGGTATCATAATGGTTCTTGAATTTTCCAGGCCGGTTTCCTTCCCGTTCCGCCAGGTCTATAACTTTTATTTTAAGAATATCCTGCCCTTCTTCGGCAAAATGTTTTCAAAAGACAAAAAAGCCTATGCTTATCTGCCCGATTCAGTTATGAGCTTTCCTGATAATGAGAATTTCCTGAAGCTGCTGGAGGAGGCCGGCTTCACTGAACTTGAGCAGAAAAGACTTACAGGCGGCATCGCAAGTATCTACAGCGGAATTAAATCATAAAGGCAATAAATAAAAATCAACTCAGTTTACTATATTGTGACCAATATCTTATATAAATCTCCGGGGTTGAAAAAAAGAAACCTTGCCTTTAAAGCAATTATTGTTGTGTTACTGATTCCTGCTGCAGCTTTTGGTCAGAAGCAAAAGCCAAAGAATGTTTCATGGTATGATGACAAAATAATCCATTTCGGTTTCAGTATCGGGTTCAATACAATGGATTTCAACATTACCCCTTCCCAGGCAAACTATAAGGCTGATTCTCTCTATCCCTCTGTTGCGGTTCTTAATCCCGGAATTAATATACAAGTAGTTACGGATCTTCGTCCGACCAGCTTTTTCGACATAAGGTTTCTTCCTGGTGTATCTTTCGGACAAAGAAATATCCGCTTCTATAAGGATAAGGTGCTTGTAAATGATAAGCAGCGCCTGGAATCTTCTTTTCTTGAGTTTCCCCTTCTTCTAAAATTCAAGGGTTCGAGGCTCAATAATGTCAGGCCTTATCTTATTGGCGGGCTTAACTACAGGTACGACCTGGCAGGAAAAAAGGAGTATGACGAGGCTAAGCCCGTATATCTAAGGCTCAGAAGGGGAGACCTGTACTATGAGTTTGGGCCGGGTCTGGACTTCTACCTGCCTTATTTCAAGCTCTCGGTTGAGCTGAAGGTTTCAACAGGGATACGGGATGTTCTGATTCATGATCCCGCCAATCTTCATCCAGAGTATTCAAAAGCAATAGAGAAGATGCGTTCTCAGATATGGATAATTGCTTTCCATTTTGAATAGAAATGCGTAAACAGATACAGCTTAACCTATCACCCTCAGATGCAGCAGATGATAGCAGCGTAAGGAAGGCAGCCGCTTCCGTTTCTGGTATTGAAATGGAAGCAATTGCAGGACTGAGGATAACAAAGAGGTCCGTGGATGCCCGGAAAAGCAATATTCGTATTAATCTGAGTGTGGAAGTTGTAACGGGTGAGGAAAATATTGAGCAGTCAATTCAGCCATTTGCCTGCCAGAATGTTTCGTCAAAACGTGAAATTTTAATTATAGGGGCCGGACCTGCCGGACTCTTCGCAGCCCTTCGTCTGATTGAGCTGGGCATGCGTCCGGTTATCCTTGAAAGGGGGAAGGATGTTTCGGCAAGAAAGAGAGATATCGCAAAGATAAGCCGTGAACAGATAGTGGATCCGGACAGCAACTACTGTTTTGGAGAGGGTGGGGCGGGGACATTCTCGGATGGCAAGCTTTATACACGGTCAAAGAAGCGCGGCGATAATTCAAGGGTACTTGAGTTGCTTACACTTCATGGAGCAAATAAAAATATACTTTATGAAGCACATCCTCACCTTGGAACGGATAAGCTCCCCGGGATAATCTCAGGGATCAGAGGTTCCATAACGGATGCGGGCGGCATATTTCTCTTTGAGAAAAAAGTAACGGATCTTATTATTGAAGGAGACTCAATTAAGGGGGTCATTGTGGCAAAAGATGAGAACTATAGGGCCGATGCCGTGGTCCTTGCAACCGGTCACTCCTCCCGCGACATCTATGAGCTTCTTCACAGGCGTGGTATAGAGCTCGAACAAAAGCCATTTGCTGCAGGTGTAAGGGTTGAACATCCGCAGGAGCTTATAGACAGGATCCAGTATCATGGAAAGGGAAGGGGTGAATTCCTCCCGGCTGCATCGTATAACGTTGTTAAGCAGGTAGACGGGAGGGGGGTATATTCATTCTGCATGTGCCCTGGTGGATTTATAGTTCCATCAGCCACAAAGCAGGAAGAGGTTGTTGTCAACGGAATGTCACCCTCAGAGAGAAACTCACCATATGCTAATTCTGGAATAGTCGTTGAACTCAGGCCTGAGGATTTTAAAAAGTACTCAACAAAAGAAGAGCTGGCTGGAATTTATTTTCAGGAGGATATTGAGCACCTTGCCTGGGAGCAGGGAGGAGAGACTCAAAGAGCTCCCGCACAAAGATTATCCGACTTCGTAAACGCTTCCTTCTCATCGACATTGCCCAAATCATCATATTTCCCAGGAATCACCTCTTCTCCGATTCATGAATGGCTTCCGCCAATGGTAGGAGAAAGACTCCGGCAGGGATTCAGACTGTTCGGGTCTGTAATGAAAGGTTATCTTACAAATGAGGCAGCAGTTACGGCAGTTGAATCCAGAACATCCTCTCCCATAAGGATACCCAGAAGTCAGACTTTTGAACATGTAAGAATCAAAGGGCTCTATCCGTGTGGTGAAGGATCAGGTTATGCAGGAGGAATTGTATCATCCGCTGTTGACGGAATGAGGGCTGCAGAAGCCATCGCAGGTCAGTCAGGATCAAAATAAAAAAATCCGGGCTTCATAATTTTTATCCTATGGCACCCGGATTAATTTATAATTCAATAAAAAAACAGATCAACTGATTCTTTACTTTATAAAGTTATCCACGCTGATTTTTCCTGCACCCGCTGCAAGTGTCGTAAGAAATACACCCAGATAAACATAGACCAGCTGTCCATGCTCCTGCATGAATGAAAAATTATGCAGGAAGATAAAGACCACCATAAGGTTTATAACAATTATCAATGAGGCGAGCCGTGTCATCAGCCCGAGTATCACCAGTACCGAACATACTGCATCGGATAACAGTGCAAAAATCAGACTGGGTAGAGCGCCAATATGCAGAGGATCGGGAAAATGGCTCAGCATGCCTGAGAAATTGACGATCTTTTCTATTCCATGAAGGCGGAAAAGGCTTAGCCCCGCCATAACCCTGATAATAAAAAGGCCAAGATCGGGGCTGGCAGGTACAAATGTAAAGAGCAGGAATTTTTTCATGGCACGAGGATAACCAATTTATTTTGCTGGTTCAATTTCTATAACTGTGAATGTCCCTGGCTTTGACGCTCTTTGTCCTTCAACTCTTTCAGCAACCGAGAGGTAGAGACGACCGGAGTTTTTATCTATTGTTATAGTTCTTGCACCTGCTTTTGTCGGCATGTTTTCGACAACTGTGTATTTGTCGGCGCCTTCCTGCTGAACTACTGTCATAGTACCTTCACCATTTGAAGAATATATTCTTTTCCTTGATGGGTCGAAAGCAACTCCGTCGCAGCCGTCGCCGATCGGAACAGTCGTTACTACCTTGCCGGCAATGATGTCTGATACCACCATTAACTTATTGCCGCAAACTGAAAACAACCTGCTGTTTGCTACATCAAGAGCCAGGCCAGACGGTTCTTCACCCGGAGCAATTGACCATGATTTTTCAACTTTAAGTGTCCGGACATTTATAACGGAAATTTCACTTTTGTCCTCAATATTCACATAAACAAGTCCTTTCCCATCACTCTGTGGAAATTCAGGTTTACCTGAAAGTGCTATTGTTCCAATTACTTTGTTTGTTTTTGCATCTATAACAGTTGAGTTTGACGACCTGCCATTGAATGTAAATACCTTATGCGAAAATGCATCGTAAAGTATTGCATCGGGGTTTTGTCCGGTAACCTTAACCCTGACAATTTCCTTGAAAGTTGTAAGGTCAACAACCTTTACCGAGGTGTCCCTGCCGCAGGATATAAAAGCCTTATTAAGATCGTTTGCAACTGCGATTCCATGAACGCCGGCAGTATTTGGAATAACTGATATCTCTTCACCTTTCTTAAGGTCTGCAACGTTCACCTGGGTGCCGTGAGAAACAAAGAGTCTGCTGTTTGCCATATCGACTGAAAGATAATCCCAGCCTCCATCGCCGGTGAGATGAATAACCCTTGAGATTTTGTACTCAGAGACCTTGGGCTGAGCCTGGATTGCAATGGTGAATATCAGCGATATTACCAGTAAAAAGAAATGTTTTGATTTCATATTGATTTATTTTTATTTGATAAGTTTTTCATTAGACAACTTAAACTGTCCATTTGTTCCCAGGGAATTTATTAATTTTTTCTGATTTACCCACTTTCCTGTTTCAGCCGTGGGAAAAGGTTGGGACGGAAGTATCCGGAAAGTCAATAAAATTTTGATCAGACTATTTATTTCCGTTTATCATTCCTGAAACAATCCCTCTGGCTTTGCCAAGTTCAGCCAGAATGACACCTCCTGTATGGAAAATTACAAAGGCATACATAATCCATTGTCCGGCGCCATGAAACTCTTTAATAGTATGATTTAAGCTTCTGGGTAAGCCAAGCTGGTCCTCAAAAGCAAGAAAAAGCCCTGTAACTGCCATATAAAAGAGAAGGATATAAAATAAAAGATAAGTGTACTTTACGATCAGATAATGCCTGTAATAGTCTTTATCTGCCGGGGCCGATTTAAAGATTTTCAATGCTGAACTCATTCGTTTCCTGACCCTTTCATCCACGGGTAAAAGGAATTCAATTATTATCCTGAAGGCTAGCATTATTGCGATTCCGATCCCGAGTAATTTATGAAGATACCAGAGCTTGTCGTCAAAGTGGTGGGCGACAGAAAAAGACTGTCTTTCAGTTATAGTGACTCCCTGCTCCTTAAGCTGGCCCTGGACCGCTCCTGCATTATTACGCGGATTGAGAAGGGTAGAGTTAATAAGTACTGTAATTATCACTAATGAAACAAGAATAAAACTGATCCAGTGCCAGACCCTTATTGTCAGTGAATGACTCTGAAGAAAAGGACCCTTTTCCATAGAGGCTGAGTTATTGTTACTTTCCATATAAAGATATATTTGTTATAAGATCTACAGCTGATTTAAATTTACCTTCTCGCAAATTCTGAAAAAATGATAGAAGCAGCCATTCCTGCATTCAGCGACTCAATGCCTCTTGAGGCTTCAGAATACTTAGGAATTGTAAGCCTGTATGATATATAAGGTATCAGTTCATCAGAGATACCTCTCGATTCATTACCAAGGAGTATGATCCCTTTTTTGCAAAGGTCTGCCGAATAGACAGAATTACCTTCGAGAAGCATTCCGAAAACGGGTACCTCCGAATCAGTGGCATCTTTGAGAAAGCTCTTCATGTCGGTATAAGAAACACCAACATTTAGTATTGCTCCCATTGTGGCCTGGATAACTTTTGGGTTATAAACATCAACACAATTTTCAGAACAGATTATTTTCTTTATTCCGAACCATGCTGCTGCCCTGATTATTGTGCCAAGGTTTCCCGGATCCTGAATGAAATCAAGTGCAGCAACGAGCTCAGAGGGATCCGCTGACACCGGAAGAGATGGTTCTGGCATCTCAACAATCGCCATTGCATTATGAGGAGCCTTCAGGCCTGATACTTTCTTAAGCTCATCGTAGCTTACGGCGATCACCTCATCCGCAAGTCTCAGCTTTTCTGCAGGCAGCCCGCTTAAAAATTCAGGTTTGGCAATCAGGGTCAGTATCTTCATATCAGAACCAAGGAATTCCTTTACAATCTTGTCGCCCTCAATTACAAACAGCTCTTCCTCGTCGCGTGACTTTTTCTTCTGGAGAGAGGCAATGAGCTTAAGCTTGCTTTTGTTCAACATGCGGATTCTGGTATGTTCTTTTACAAAGCTAACTGTGATTTTTGAATTTGAACATTGATTTCTGATCTTATTTATTATAATTGATATATTTGTAGATACCTATATTTTCAAGGGCATATTGAGATATCTTTCAACAAATAGTAATTTAAAATCAGCTGTTCATTTATTGTGTGTGACGGTGCTTGTCATATTGGCATCTTCATGCAGTCCTACAAAATATGTCCCAGATGGTGAGACACTCCTTGATGCAAATTATGTAAAGATCAACCGCGAAAATGTAAAGAAAGAGGAGATTGAACCCTATATTAAACAGAAGCCGAATAAAAGGATCTTCGGTGCAAAATTTTACCTTGGACTGTACAACATGTCAAATCTGAAAAAAGATAACTTTTTTAATAACTGGCTCAGGAAAATAGGGGAAGAGCCTGTTATTTTTGATCCTTATGCCACTGCAAAGTCAAAGGAGCAGATTATTGCCTACCTCTCCTCAAAAGGATATTTCGATGGCCATGTAATGGAGACTATAGAGTCGGCAAACAAAAAGACAAAGGTCTACTTCAATATCGACCTGAATTCACCATATACAATAAAAAATATCTATTACGAGGTAGCTGATACGAACATTTCCAAGCTTGTCTATTTCGACTCCTCCAACTGCATAATTGAAAGAGGCAGGCCTTTTGATACAGATAAGCTGCAGGCTGAACGATCGAGGGTGGAGCGCTTCGTACGCGATAATGGCTTCTATAGCTTTACAGGAGAAAATATCCTGTTCCGGGTTGACAGCCTGATAGGAAAAAGGCAGGTAAATATTTATTATATGGTTAAGGATTACCAGAAACCCGGTCCGAATTATACCCAGGTTAATCTCCCATACAGGCAGTATAAGATTCAAGATATTTATATCTATCCCGACTATATCCCGAAAGATGTACTGGCAAAAGGTGATGATTATCAGAAGAGTCTTGATACTATTAAATACAAGGGCTATAATTTTGTTACAAATCTCCGAAGGCCTAATATTAAGTACGATGTTATTCTACAGACATTTTATATAAAGCCCGGTTCAACATTTAACGTTTCAAATACAGAACGGACCCACACCCACCTTATGTCGCTTAAGACATACAGGTTGGCAAATATTCTCTATAATGACCTGACACCTTCCAGTGAGTCAGCTTTCGGAAATAATCTTCTCAACTGCAACATGCAGCTTACACCTATGAGCAGGCAATCCTTTTCGGTTGAACTTGAAGGTACAAACTCGGGTGGTAACCTAGGAGGGGCACTGAACTTTATTTATCAGAATAAGAATCTCTTCCGTGGGGCTGAACAGTTCAACATGAAGCTAAAGGGGGCATTCGAAACATTCTCAAGAGACTCCTCAGGAGGCAGGAACAATACGAGAGAATTCGGAATCGAAACTTCACTCAGGCTTCCTAAGTTTTTTATCCCCTTTCTTGAAAGTGAAAATTTCATAAAAGAGTATAATCCGACTACTGCCATACAGGTCGCATATAACTATCAGAAGCTGCCG
>JBBIIS010000118.1:0-7084 GCA_037446375.1 Bacteroidota bacterium
CTGCCATCAGCTGTTTTAGTCTTGCCTCGGCGACCTTCACATTGTACATGAAGCTGATAAGGCGTGTCCGTGAATCAACATAGCTCTCTTGTGCCAGCTTGACTTCAAGCTCTGTTGTCTGACCAAGCTTCAGTCTCTGAAGCGATATCTCGAGATTCTCCTTCGCCAGCAGGTCGTTATTCTGTTCCAGATCGAGCAGCTGACGCTGACTCTGAAAATCGGAGATCGCGTTTTCGAGCTGTAATATTATATTGAGCTTTACAGATTCAAGATTATATTTTGCAGCATCGTACTGCAGCTTTGCCACCTTTACCTGTCTAGTATTGTTTCCTGCCGCAAATAAAGGGATTGAAAAAGTCCCACCTATCTGAGGCCCTAAGGATCTGTTGAAAAGCTGATAACCGGCGCTGGCATTTGTCTGTCCGAATGTATATGAGCTATTGAATACGAGCTTTGGGTACCTGACGGCATTGAGCTCCTTAACTGCAAGCCTTGCAATCTCTGATTGTTTCTGATAGTCGATAATAGTTGTATTTTTATCAAGAAGCTTCTGCATTATTGTATCCTTTTCAGGGAGAACAGCAATCGGTATCGTATCAGAAACCTCAAACATAGTCTGGGGTGGCTGGCTAAGCAGGCTATTAAGGCTCCTGCATGCAGCAAGTATGACATTTTGCTGATTAAGTGCGTTTTCAGAAAAGACATTGAGGTCAATCTTAGCCTGAAGAAGGTTGTTCTTTGCTGTGAGCCCGGCGGCGAAGCTTGTCTCCAGTATCTTTACCCTTTCCTTGTTATAATTTATCACCTCCTGAAGGGAACTCAGCTGCTGTTTTTGCTTGACAACATTGTAATATGCTATTGTGACGTCATAGACTGTCTGCAGAACCTGCTCCCTGAACTGAACCTCCCCAAGCGACTCGATCTGGGCCAGTTTTTGCTTTGTCGTGAACATCTTCAGACCGTCGAATACTGTCCAGCTTAGTACTACATTGGAATTCAGCTGGTTTGTGGAAGCGTTTTTCTTACTTATATCAGTACCGTTTGAGAGCTTCTGCTCGAGGTTTATCTTAGAATAGTTATCGGTGGCATTAGCTGCGACAGTAGGGATCATTCCGGCGTTACCGGCTGTGTTATTTACCTTATCGATGTCGGCATTTGTGCGGGCCAGCAGGATATCATAATTGCTTTTAAGCGCCCTGCTGACAGCTTCTTCAAGAGTGAGGACACTCTGCGCTGATAGTGCCGAAGTGGAAGCTATCAGTAAAAGAAATGTCAGGACTTTATATTTCATTTGTTATTGTTTAGACTGTTACCATTTTTTCATCGGCATCTGGAAGCTGGGGTATCTCGCGCATCTTGCCGGAAATAAGAATATACATTACAGGAACCACAAAAAGTGTGAGTATCAGGGCAAAGAGCAATCCTCCTACTATAACAATTCCCATTGGTACCCGGCTTTGTGCTCCGGCTCCAAGTGCAAGCGCAATGGGAAGAGCTCCGAATATTGTTGCCAGCGAAGTCATAAGGATGGGCCTCAGTCGTGCTGCTGCGGCCTCAAAAACGGCTTTTGTCTTATCGAGGCCCTGCCTTCTTTTCTGATTAGCGAACTCTACAATAAGTATTCCGTTCTTTGTAACAATCCCAATAAGCATTATGATCCCTATCTCAGAGAAAATATTGAGGGTCATCCCGAAGATCCACAGTGATAGCAATGCTCCGGCAACTGCAAATGGCACCGTTATCATTATAATGAGCGGATCGCGGAAGCTCTCGAACTGAGCTGCAAGAATCAGGTAAATCAGGATAAGCGCCAGAATAAGCGCAAAGCTTGTATTTGAGCTGCTTTCTGCAAAATCCCTTGATGGTCCGAGAAGGTCGGTTTGAAAAGTGTCATCCAGTAACCCTTTTGCAATTCTTCGCATCTCGGTTATGCCTTCGCTTAGTGTCCGTCCCTGCGCAAGAGAAGCGGAGATCGTGGCCGACTTGAATCTGTTAAAGTGATAATAAGTCGGCGGATTGCTACCTTCCTGCATTGTAATGAGGTTGTCGAGTTGTATAAGAGAGCCATTGTTGGCTCTGACATACAATTTTGTAATATCGGCCGGATCGCTCCTGTTTTCCCTGTCTACCTGGCCTATAACATAATATTGCTTGTCATTTCTCAGAAAATATCCGTACCTGCGGCCGCTGAGTGCATATTGAAGAATATTTGAGATATCAAGAATATTAACGCCCAGGTCGGTCGCCTTAAGCCGGTCCACTCTCAGGTTAAGTTCCGGCTTATTGAACTTCAGGTTTACATCGACGTTACCGAAGATTGGTGATTTACGGGCACTGTCGAGAAAGGCCGGAAGCACTTTCTCAAGCTTTGAGAAATCGAGGTTCTGAAGGACAAACTGAACAGGCAGCTGTGATCCGGCAGCAAGAGACGTAGAAATAGTCTGCTCCTGGTTCGGGAATATACGGGCCTCAGGGAAGCGCCGGTATATCTTGGTCAGTTTATCAAAGATCTGCTGCTGTGTCAGTTTTCGCTCTGTCGGGTCCTTCAGGAAGATATTTATAAAGCCGCTGTTACCCCCTGTACTTCCAAAACCTCCGCCACTGCGTGCAAAAACAAGTCTTGCCTCAGGAATGCTGTCAATTACAGACTGAGACACTCTTCCTATAAGAGCTGACATATAGTCAAAATCAGTTCCTTCGGGAGCTGTGAGTGAGGTCCTTATTATGCTTCTGTCCTCAAGCGGAGCAAGTTCTGATTTGATTGTGGACCCAATCAATAATATTATTAAAACACAAATGGCAAGTATTGAATATGACAGCCATCTTTTCCTTATAAAGATACTCAGCACTCTTCTGTAGAAAAGATCAAGCTTCTCGAAAAGATGCTCTGTAGCCACATAGAAACGTGAGTGCTTGGTAATTGATTTGCCAAGGGTAACATTCAATACAGGTGTAAGTGTAAGAGATACGAAGGCGGATATCAGAACAGAACCCGCTACTACGATCCCGAACTCGCGGAATAATCTTCCGGTAAATCCCTGCAGGAATATGACGGGGACGAAGACTATTGCAAGAGTAAGCGATGTTGATATTACTGCGAAGAATATCTCCCTTGTCCCTTTAAAAGCTGCAGTCATCGGATCCATCCCCTGCTCTATCCTTTTGAAGATGTTTTCCGTAACAACAATCCCATCATCGACAACAAGCCCTGTCGCAAGAACGATCGCAAGAAGTGTGAGAACGTTTATGGAGAATCCGAACAGATACATTATAAAGAATGATCCTATAAGCGAGACAGGTATGTCTATAAGCGGCCGCAATGCAATTACCCAGTTCCTGAAGAAGAGGAACACAATAAGAATAACTAGTGTTATAGCAATAAGAAGAGTTTCAATAACATCCGATACGCTCTGCCTTACGAACTTCGATTTATCGTAGCCTATATAGAGATTAAGTCCGGCCGGCAACTCTTTCTGTATCTGATCGAAACGCTTGTAGAATTCGTTTGCGATCTCAATTGCGTTTGCCCCCGGGAGAGGAATGAGTGCCAGGGTGATGCCGTCGGTGCCGTTAAGGGTTACACCAGTTTCATCATTTTCAGGGCCAAGGACCGCTGTTCCAATATCGCTGAGTTTTATCATCTGCTCCTTGGTCTGCCTGATAATAAGATTGTTGAAATCAGCCTCTGTCTGCAGGCGTCCGTATGTTTTTACAATAAGTTCTGTAGATCTTCCACGCACCTTACCTCCCGGAAGTTCAACATTCTCCCTGTCGAGAGCAATATTCACATCCTGTGCCGTAAGATTATATGCTGCCATTTTCCCCGGATCGAGCCAGAGACGCATTGCCGGTCTTTTTTGTCCGAATATCATTACAGAGCTTATGCCTGGAATTGTCTGTAGCTTTTCCTGAAGAACGTTTTCGGCATAATCGCTTAGTTCAAGAGGATCCATTGTTGTGCTCTGAACCGACATAGTAACAATAGGATCGGCATTTGCGTCTGCTTTTGTAACAACAGGTGGTGCATCGAGGTCCTGTGGAAGACTCCTCATAGCCTGCGATGTTTTATCGCGCACGTCATTTGCAGCTTTCTCAAGGTCTTCCCCGATATTGAACTCGACGGTGATGTTGCTCATCCCCACAGATGAAGACGATGATAGCGATTTGATACCTTCTATACCGTTAATGGCCTTCTCAAGCGGCTCAGTGATCTGCGATTCAATGATCTCGGCATTGGCGCCCACGTAGCTTGTGGAGACGCTGATTGTAGGGGGATCGATTGCAGGGTAAAGGCGTACTCCAAGGAATGAGAGCCCGACTAGACCGAATACAAGTATTACTATGCTCATCACATATGATGTGACGGGCCTTTGCAGTGCTATATCTGATAATGTCATTCGTTGTTAATTTTGCAATCTTGACAATTTGATCGGAGAGCCGGGTTTTAGGAACATTATCCCGGTTACTACTATGGTATCACCCTCGCTGATACCCTGGGTAATTTCAATATCCGATGACTGTCTCAGACCTGTGGTAACCTTTACGAATTTTGCCTTTCCGCTTTTGACCAGGATAAGCGATTTATTGCGTTCCGATGGAATAATGCATTGCGTCGGAACCATAATGGCTTTCTGATCTTCTCCAAGTGTAAGGTCAACGTTTGCAAATTCTCCTGGTATTAGTGATTCCATATTTCCTGAAACGATTGCCCTTGCCCTCAGATTTCTTGTAGTTGATTCAATGCCCTGTTCGGTTGCCATCACAATAGCATCAAATTTAGTATCGCTGCCGGGGACAGTAAATTTAACCTTTGACCCGGTCTTGACTGTACTGCTGTATTTTTCCGGAACGCTGAAGTCGAGCTTCAGCTTGTCCTGCTCCCTAATCACCGCAAGCGGCGTTGATGGAGATACCTGAGCACCGACACTTATATTCTTTAGTCCGATAATTCCGTCGAATGGTGCAAGAACCTCCGTTTTTCTTATAAGGGCTTTCGTAAGTTCAATATCATTCTTTATTGACGCTACCGACAACTGTGTCTGGTCAAAATCGCTCTGGCTTATTCCGCTCACCTTAAGCAGTTCTGTCTGACGTGAAAGGGTGGCTGACGCAATCTCGAGCTGGGTTTGGTATTTATTGAGCTGGGCCTGCAGGTCTCCGTCAAATAGCTTGACAAGGAGTGTTCCGGCCTTCACATAGCTACCCTCCGGCAGGTTAATATTTATTACCCTGCCAACAACTTCCGGCATCAGGGTTGTCTCCTGGAAAGGGATTATTGTCCCTGAGATCGTGATAGTCTGGTTTACCGGTGTTACTTTTGCAATAACACCTTCAACTACAACACTCAGTGATCCCGGCCTGGACCCCACCGCCTGTTCGTTTTTGGTCTTTTTAAGACATGATGTGAGAAGAAGTGGTGAAATAACTGTAAACAACAGCAAGAGTGTTCTCAATTGTGTCCCTGACCCGGAACTTCGTGGGTAATGTCTAAAATGCATTTTTCTATGAAATAAAGTTAGTTATCAATTAGACTGCAAAGATAACACTAACATTCCCGTATAACTTTAATTTAACAATTTTTAAGTAGTTTCCGGATATCTTCCTGTCAATTGCCTGTTTACCATCCATGCCGGATATTCAGACGAAAGTGCGCTTATGGCCTCTAATTCAGCAAGCTCCTCTATGCTTAGCTGAAGCTTCACAGATTCAATATTATCAATCAGCTGGTCTTTTCTTTTTGCCCCGATTATGACACTTGTGACAGCAGGCTTTGCAAGCAGCCATGCGAGTGCGACCCTCGCTGCTGAAACGTCATGGCTCTTCCCAATTTTGGCCATTACATCAATAATGTCGTAAGCCTTAGGCTTGTTCAGAGGAGGAAAATCGAAAGTATCCCTGCGGCTGTCTCCTGCCTTCTCATTGTTCCTTGTGAATTTCCCTGAGAGAAATCCGCCGGCTAAAGGGCTCCATGGCATTATGCCTATTCCTTCGCTCAGAGCCATTGGAACTATCTCCCGTTCAACGTCGCGACTGGCAATTGAATAGAAATTCTGTGATGCAACAAACTTCGTCCATCCCCTTTTCTCAGCAATTCCGTTCGCCTTCATTACCATCCATGCAGGATGGTTGCTGATGCCCAGGTATCTTACCTTCCCGGCTCTCACAACATCTTCCAGTCCGCGCATTGTCTCATCAATCGATGTAAGAGGATCGACACCATGGATGTACAGCATATCTATGTGATCAATATTCATTCTCTTAAGGCTATCGTTTACTGAATCGCTTATATGCAGACGGGAAAGACCCACCTGGTTTGCTCCTGCACCCATCCTTATCCTGACCTTTGTTGCAATAAAGACTGATGAGCGCTGAACCCCTAATGTCTTAAGTGCCTTACCAAGCAGTATCTCAGAAAGGCCCTCACTATAAGCATTTGCAGTGTCGATGAAATTGATCCCGTTCTCAAGGGCGGTCTTTACAAGAAGGGTCACTTCTTCTTCGGGCAGATTGCCTATTGCTTCCCAGTAGCCTTTTCCGCCGAATGTCATTGCCCCGAGGCATAGTTCTGAAACAAGAACACCTGTTTTACCTAATGTATTGTATTTCATTTCTGTAAGTTAATTAGTTAAATATCCAAATGGTCCAAATGCAACATTGCGAAATTTTCAAGCAAAACTTTTCTAACTAACAATAACGTAAAGATTTTGTTGATACACAAAAATGCAATCTGTGTGTAAATACGCAATGCATGACGGATCTACCTCAATTTATTGATAATTGTTGGATAACATCAAAAATCATAAATGTAAATTGATACAAATAGCTAATTTTGATGACCTTTCTGAGGAAAGGAGATTTTGAATTCTTAAAAATCACTTAAAAATAACATACTATGAACAGAATTCTATTATTCGCATGCCTGCTGTTGCTTGCAGGTACACTGGCAAACAGCCAGGAGACCGGGTATTCATTCACAATGAAAAAGGATCTCGCCTGCACATCGGTCAAGAACCAGGCTTCATCATCAACATGCTGGTGCTTTTCCGGAATATCTATGCTGGAGTCTGAACTTCTCAGGATGGGC
>JBBIIS010000118.1:7121-9761 GCA_037446375.1 Bacteroidota bacterium
AGAAAAAAGCTGAAATGTATGCACGTATGCATGGTAGTTCAACGCTTGCCGGAGGAGGCGAATATGGAGATCTCCTTTCCGGAATCCGCGAAGTCGGGCTATTACCTGATGCTGCCTATCCAGGCCTCAATTATGGCGAGACAAAGCATAATCACAGTGAGCTTGATGGTGTCATAAAAGGCTATATGGATGCTGTAATAAAAAGCAGACAGCTTACAACTGCCTGGTTCAACGGACTCAATGGAATTCTCGATGCTTACCTCGGAAAAATACCAGAATCCTTTACATATGAGGGCAAAACGTATACCCCAGCATCCTTCACAAAGGAACTTGGTATCAATCCCGATGATTATGTTACGATAACATCATTCAGCCATCATCCGTTCTATAAGCAGTGCATGCTTGAAGTACCCGACAACTGGGCAGGAGGTACTTTCTATAATATTCCTCTCGATGATATGATGCAGATAATTGAGAATTCTGTCAATAACGGCTATACTGTTGCATGGGCAAGCGATATGAGCGACAGGGGCTTTTCAATGAAAGAGGGCGTTGCTATTGTCCCGGTTAAGGCCTGGAGCGATATGACACCCGATGAGGCGGCTGCACAATTCAAAGGACCGCACTCTGAGAGAGTGATTACACAGGCAGGCAGGCAGATTGAATTTGACAATTACCAGACAACAGATGACCATGGGATGCATATTGTTGGCATGGCCACGGATCAGGCAGGCAATATTTTCTATAAGGTTAAGAACTCATGGGGCGTAATGGGAAAATATGATGGTTTTCTTTATGTATCAAAAGCTTTTATAGCATTGAAGACAACAAACATAATGGTTAATAAGGCTGCAATCCCTGCGGCGATCGCGAAGAAAATGGGGCTGTAAAGATTCCATAGGGTGCAGCGTAGAATCGTCACACCTGGCGGTTCTACGCTGTATTTCTATATAATTATACTGGTTTTTACCTATAATTATAATGGATTGTAAATGTTCAGGCATTATAATATATTCATCAAAGGAAAGATTCATATCCTATCTGATTATTGAGATAGTAATCAGTTCTTTTCTATGAAATTCTCAGAGACAAGATAATTTCACTTTACCATCAATAAATGCCCCAAATGATTCATTTTCATTTTTTGTGCATATTGTACAAAATATGTACCATAATCAGAATAATCGAAACCATTGGAACGTTTTGAACCGATCTTAAATCTATCTCTGAAAAGTGCGGAAATAGTTAAATACAGCGAACTATGCAATCAGTAAGAATCAGCAAACAAAATATTGTCAGTCATTGAACATCATACATTTTTCATAACTTTCAAAGCAAATAAAACCCCTCAGACCATGAAAACAGTTGTTTCGTTACTGATCATTTTATCTCTTCTAAACTGCTGTGTCGATAAAAATAAGAAGAGTGAAAACAAGAGTCAGCTATCTCATGAAAATACGCCAATGAACGTTTCACAAGACTCTTCAGTTCTGTCGGTAGTATTTCCGGTCATCACAGGCAGGAAAATAACTGTCGGAGGCGCTGATGCAGATATTAAGGGATTCACGTCGGAAGATATACAGAGGGCCATTGATGCAATTCACAATGACAATTCAGGAGGAACAATAATACTCAGGACCGGCATATACAATATTACCTCTCCGGTAAGACTATATGATAATATGGCGCTTACGGGTTCAGGTCCAAACACGATCCTCAAAAAATGCAGGGGCGTCTCCTCCCCTTTTGCCATTGATGCAGATTATGGTGAACTTCAGGTGACTGTGCCGGATGCATCAGTCTTCACCCCGGGCATGGGAGTTGCTATTTATGATGATGACCAGAGGGCGGGCTGGGCGCTTACTACAACAAAAATCAGAGCTATCAGTTGTAATACTATTTACCTCGATGATTACCTTCTGCGGGATTATCATACCGACAGAAATGGAATGATCTCAAACGCCTCGTCTGTGATTGAGGCGATAAGCGCAAAAAATATCCGAATATCGGATCTCACAGTCGATGGATCTAAGGAGAGTAATACCATGATAGACGGCTGCCGTGCCGGCGGGATCTATCTACATAAAGTGCAAAAGGCAATTGTGGAAAATGTTGCGGTAAGGAACTTTAACAGCGACGGGATAAGCTGGCAGATTACGGAATATGTCACTGTAAGAAACTGTGAGGTGTATGGTTGTACAAATAGCGGACTTCATCCGGGTACAGGCTCTCCTTTTTCACTTATAGAGGGGAATAACAGCCACGATAACGGTGGATACGGACTCTTTGTCTGCTGGCGGGTAAGGAACGGAATTATAAAGAATAACAGCTTTCATGATAACGGTATTAACGGGATAAGCACCGGACATAAGGATACCAACCTGATATTTACAGACAATCATATCTTCAATAATGGCGAGGATGGGGTTACACTGCGGGGTGAAGCGACTAATAATGAGCCAGACGGAACGATCCTCAGAAATAATATTATTGAGAATAACGGTCTGAAAAAAGAGGGATATGGTATATCGGTATATTGCCCTGCCACCGGTGTAATTGTCGAAAATAATATAATACGCTGCACAGGAAACGGGAGGCAGCTGGCAGCAGTTTACCTCTCCGGTCACAGTCTCCCCGTTG
>JBBIIS010000119.1:0-4229 GCA_037446375.1 Bacteroidota bacterium
TCTTCCTGAAGATCGTTTCATAATTCTGAGTCCCTGTAGTTACGAGATAGAGACTCCCTATCAGGACGAGGGCGGTTACTACGGCTGCAAACCTGAACCTTGGAGTCTTTCCTCCGGCAGCAATAACAACTTTTTCCTTTCTTTCCTTTTCGATGGCCGCAAGTTTATTGCGAAGATCTATGATGTCGTGCCTTACAAGGGCTGCATCAGCTTTTTTCCTTAAAGCCAGATCATTCTGAAGGGAAACATTGCCTTCGAGTTCTGCTTCAAACCATTTCTTCTCCGACGGGTCCATCTCGCCTGCTATGTACCTCTCGATAAAATAGGAGAAATCAATTGTCTTCATAACTATATGTTTTATTTAATTATTATCATTTCTGACTTAAGTATATTCCCCAATTATTTACGTATTGAGATAATACTCAAGAACTGTAGATCATTCGTTTCCGTACCGGCACCCATTTGTTTCACCATGGAAAGCATTAAGATCAGGCTAATATATTAGCAAAGATCCTTATGGTCTCCGGAAAAGCCGGTGAGAAATTATATAACCTTTTGCAACCTCAGTTGCTAAAAGAACCTATAATTGTCTTTCCCTGGTATCAAAAATGACAGGGAAGAAAAAATTATTCTTATTTCAGATTTTAATAGGAGGATTTGTCGGCTGAACATCGGGTTCTCCATTTCCCCCGCCGCGGACTGTTATCATCTCCTCATTTGTCAAAGCATAAGATGCAAAAATGTCAAAGCTGGTTTCATTGTTTTTTGTTTTCATGATCTGGATTTTTTTGTTTTACATTGATACTATTTCAGGGTAATTAATCAAACATACATGTCACAACTGAGTGATTTGTGACATGAAAAATCAGAAAAAATCAAAATATTTTTTAATTCCTTGAAATACAGCGATATAAATTGGATGTTTCCAGATGTTTTTTTCAGGCAATCTCCAATAAATCCATATTTTTGTCATTATTTTTATATCATTTCAGCATAAATGGTCCGGAGGCAATTAAAATATATTCTGTTTCTTCTTATACTGTCAGGGTTTTATGCCTCACTGCCGGGACAGGCCACTGACCAGGTTACGCACGACAAACAAAACATAATAGTTGAAAATATTGACAGGGAGATTCTAAAATCACTGGGTAAGGGTGATTACAAAGGATCCAGAATTCTTGCCGATTCTCTTGAAAGAATTATTTCAAAAGCTTCAGATCTTAGCAACCTCGACAGAGCAAATTCCCTCTATTTAATAGGGCTGTCGTATTCATTGTCTAATAAAGAGATGAAGTCCTTCAGTTATTTTAGCAGGGCGATCTCATTTCTTGGAAAGGATACATGCAATAAGCTTCTTGGCAAGATTTACTACAATATTGGTTACTCTTATAACAGAATTAATGATCATGTAAACTCCGCGGCATATTTTTTAAAAAGCATACCCTTTACAATTAAGAATAAAGGAGAGTTCAGCTCTGAACTTGTGACGGATTACAGGGCATATATCATTTCAAGTATTAATACCCGTAACTACGAAAAGGGAATAGAATATGCTAATAAGGTACTGAGAATTGCAAAGGTCTATCCCGATTCAGTCGACTGGGAATCGATGGCGGATATCCTGCAGAACAAAGGAGTGGCTCTTATTAACTTATCTGATCACTATCTGGGCTTGCAGAATATTATTCAGGCTATGCAGATCTACAACAGTCATCCGCATTATGTAAGCGATAACTATATAATTCATCTCGGCAATCTGGCATCTGCATATATGTATGTGGGACAAAAAGAGGATGGTTACAGGATTTACGAGAAGGCGATAAAAGCGGTTGCCGGTTCCAGATCCGTCAATTCCTTCAGCCTGATTTTCAACTACTCACTTTCTCTTGCCGACGACGGATACACGGAGCGTGGTGAAAGGCTTGTCGCCGAAGCTGTCGAGAAGGTAAGAAAAGATTATCCTGAAAACCCTAACTTTTATTTTAAAGCTCTTTCAAATTACGCTGATTATCTCAGATCGAGAAGCGGTGAAGCAGGCAAAGCTTTGAAATTATATGAAAAATGCTTCGTTTATGTAAAAGATCATCCATGGAACGAAGAACTGTATAACCAGATCTCCCTTGGATATGCCCTGTCTCTGAATGATCTTGGCAAGCCTCTTTTGGCACTGGATTCTGTAAATTCAATTTTAAATCACGGCATTAAAGCAGGTGGGGTGAAGGTTGCATATAACAATCCTGGGCCTGGCGAACTGAAGGCTGACAGGAAGACACTTGATATATTAAAAACGAAGTTCCTTGTACTTGACCGGATCGCAGCATCCTCCGGGGATTCAGCGGTTTTGCTTGCCAGGGCGGGGACCGCAGAACTACTTGTTGACCTTATTGAAACAATGCGACTGAATCTGGGCGAGGAGCAGAGCAGGCTAATTCTCGGCGATAAGTACAGGAGCGCATACCTCGATGCACTGAGAAGCTATAAGGCATGCTATGAAAAAACCGATAATCAGAAGTACCTTGAAAAAGCATTTGAGATATCTGAAAGGAGTAAATCGGCGAGCCTTCTGAAAGCAATCAGGGAACGAAATGCTATGAAAGCAGCTGTTCCTGAAGAATTGATGAATGAAGAGCGGCAGCTTGAAAAGGATATCAGCTTCTATGAATTAAAATGTGCTGAGGAGAAAAATTCTGAGAGTCCGGATTCCGTAAAGCTTGACTTCTGGGAAAAGAATCTGCTTTCCATCTTAGATAAAAAGGATGCACTTCTGAAGACTTTTGAGAAAAACTATCCCAGCTACACTTCAATAAAAAACAGCCGGTTTGTTGTAAAGCCATCTGATATACTTAAAATCACGGGAGGTAAAAAGGAGTATCTCAGCTATATTATTGCTGATACAGCTCTCTATATTTTCCTTATCGACAGAAAGGGAATAACTCTTAAAACAGTAAAAACGGATCCCGCCTTTCTAAGCCTTATAAATAACTACAGAAGACTGATGTCGGAGCCTGATTTTTCAGGAGATGCCCGAAATGAGTTCAGGCTATTCCAGGAGTACGGATACAAGCTTTATTCATATCTTATAAAGCCGGTGCTCAATAATATAGGCTCTGATGATTTAATAATTTCAACTGATAACCTGCTCTCCTATTTCCCGTTTGAAGCACTCGTGACCAACAGTGTTCCAAAGACGGATCTATATTACAGCAAGCTACCCTACCTTATGGAAAGATTTCGCATATCCTATGTTTATTCCGCGACTTTGTTGTCAGAATCCGGGAAGAGTGAGTCTTCATTTAGGAATAGCTCCGTATCATTCGCTCCAGCGTATGACAGGCCAATTCTAGTTGATTCCATATTTGTGAACAGGCAACAGAGCGGCGGATCATTGCCCGACCTTCAGTATGCGAGGGAGGAGGCGGAATTTGTATCCGGACTTACATCAGGGAAATTATTTCTGAATGATTCAGCAACAAAATCAAATTATCTTGCAGAAGCCGGGAAGTTTGATATAATCCATCTTGCCATGCATACCGTATTAAACGGGAAGGACCCCTTAAGTTCGGGGATGATTTTTTCTGCGGCGGATTCAGCAAATGGCATGTACCTTCAGCCATATGAGGTTTACTCGGTTATGCTTAAGGCCAAGATGGTGGTTCTTAGTTCCTGCTATACCGGTGTTGGAACTCTATATGCAGGAGAAGGGGTTCTCAGTCTTGCCAGGGGATTTATTTTCGCAGGAAGTAATTCGGTCGTTATGTCGCTCTGGGAGATAAATGATCGTTCAGGGACAGATATTATGAAGAAGTTCTACTCCTACCTGAAGATGGGTAAATCGAAGAGTGAGGCTCTGAGGGAGGCAAGATTAAGCTATCTTAAAGGGGCTGATATGCTAAGGGCGCATCCTTATTTCTGGTCAACACTTGTAATTTATGGCGATGATTCACATATCTACAAGCCGACTTATTTAAAATATCTATATGCTGCCATCGTACTGATTCTGCTCGTGACCGGCTTAATTTATTTCAGGAAGCGCTGGTATTCAAGATAATCGGGATCCTGTTTTATTATTTCCATTAATGCCTCCTTGCAGAGGTATTTTTTTCTTCTGGCGTAGGTTTCATTCTTAAGGTTCATTCTTCCGGCGATCTCCTCGTAAGAGCAGCCCTCATAAAACAGTGTTAGCACCTGCTGACAATCGGGCTTCAGCTTGTTGAATGCATTTGTCATTA
>JBBIIS010000119.1:4242-5045 GCA_037446375.1 Bacteroidota bacterium
TTCAGGCAGATCAATTGTCAGCTCTTCTGTTCGTTTTTTATCCCTTAGCTGTCCATTCCAGATATTCCGTGCAATTCCAAAAAAATAGCCCTTGAGTTCAGAAGTAAGTGTAAAGCTGTTTTCGGTGATCTTCTGGTACAATGTAATTATTGACTCCTGGAAAACATCTGATACATCTTCTTCGGAGCCGCTGTTTTTAAGAACATGGTTCTTGACAGTGCTATAGTAATTATCATACAGATAATGCAGTATCTTATCGTCCTGGTTCCGGATACCGTCGATAACGGCCTTATCTGTATACTTGTTAAACAATCCCCTTATTCTTTGAGCGTAAACTGACAAATATAGTATTTCCCTCATTAACCCCTTATATAAACCGGTAGTTAGGTTATTTTGAATAACTGAACTATCTTCATTTTTAAAATATGAATATCTTTACCTGAACCAATTACACTACTACAGCTTCAGATGTCGTTCCCTTTTGTAAAACAACCGGATGCAATGGATTGCGGCCCATCATGCCTTAAGATGGTAGCCGGGTTTTACAAAAAGAACTTCTCACTCGAAACGCTTCGCCGCCGATGCTATATCACAAGGGAAGGGGTCTCATTCCTCGGTCTGTCTGAAGCGGCAGATTCACTTGGATTCAGAACAATCGGAGTAAAAATCCCTTTCAGCAAGCTGGAAGAGAGTGTGCCATTGCCATGCATTGTCCATTGGAAGCAAAAGCATTTTGTTGTTGTATACAGGATTACCCGGGAGAATATATGGATTGCGGACCCGGCTACCGGACTCCTTAAGAT
>JBBIIS010000119.1:5062-9739 GCA_037446375.1 Bacteroidota bacterium
GTCAGGAGGGATTGAAGATGGTGAAAGGATAGGACTGGTCCTGATTATGGAACCGACACCGGCCTTTTACGATTCCGAGGAGGATAAGGAGAGTTCCGGAGGGTTCAGGTTTCTCATCAGATACTTCAGGCTCTACAGAAAATATGTTAACCAGCTCATTATCGGGCTTCTGATGGGTAGCCTTATCCAGCTTATAATACCTTTCCTTACTCAGTCGATAATTGACGTTGGGATAAATAATAACGACATAAGCTTTATTTACCTTATTTTATTTGCCCAGCTTGCACTTGTGACAGGCAGGCTTTCAGTGGAATTTATAAGAAGCTGGCTGCTTTTACATATAGGTGCAAGGATAAATGTTGCAATTGTTTCCGGCTTCCTTCAGAAGCTAATGTCCCTACCTGTTGCCTATTTTGATACTAAGCTTACCGGAGACATTCTTCAGCGGATAGAGGATAATAACCGTGTTGAGGAGTTCCTTACATCGGCTTCGCTTAATATTCTCTTTTCCATTTTCAACCTTGTCGTTTTCGGGATTGTACTGGCGGTATACAGTATTAAGATACTGCTGCTGTTCCTGGCAGGTACCGCAATTTACATACTCTGGATATCCTTTTTTATGAAGACGAGGGCGCAGCTCGATAGCCAGCGTTTCAGACAGATGTCTGCCACAAGCAGCAAGCTTATACATATTGTAAACGGCATGCAGGAAATAAAGCTTACACAGAGTGAACTCAGCAAGCGGTGGGAATGGGAAAACCTTCAGGCTGTAATTTACAGGCTTAAAGTGAAAGGGCTGTCCCTTATACAGTATCAGTCTGCTGGCGCGACGCTGATTAGCGAAGTGACAAATATTCTGATCACAATTCTTGCAGCTGCATCTGTCCTTGCAGGAGACATGACTCTGGGGATGATGCTCGCAGTTCAGTTCATTATCGGACAGCTTAATGTTCCTGTAAACCAGCTTATAGGATTCTTCAGGGTTTCACAGGACGCGAGGCTGAGTCTCGACAGGCTCAACGAGATCCATACGATGGACGATGAGGAGACAGATTCTGACATGAAGGTCAGGAAGATGCCCGACAGGAAGGATATTTACCTTAACAACCTCTCCTTCCAATACGAAGGACCGCGCTCTCCTTTTGTCCTTAAAGATATAGACCTGGTTATTGAAGAGAATAAGGTTACAGCCATTGTGGGTACAAGTGGCAGCGGGAAAAGCACTCTTCTCAAAATGATACTTGGTTTCTATCAGCCCGTTAAAGGAGAGGTTATAATAGGTGATACCCGGCTTAACAATATAAGTCTCATGACCTGGCGCGAAAAAACCGGGGCAGTTATGCAGGATGGCTACCTGTTCCCGGATACCATAGCCTCAAACATTGCTCCGGGAGCGGACCCTGTTGATGAAGAGAAACTCGTAAGATCGGCTGAAACAGCTAACCTGCGGGGGTTCATTGAATCGCTTCCGCTTGGCTACAACACAAAAATAGGGGCAAATGGACACGGACTCAGCGAGGGTCAGAAGCAGAGACTCCTTATAGCAAGGATTGTGTACAGGAATCCGGAGATTATTCTCTTTGATGAAGCCACCAACTCGCTCGATGCAAATAATGAAAAGGCCATTGTTGAAAACCTAAAGGATTTCTACAAAGGTAAAACTGTGGTTGTTGTTGCCCACAGGTTAAGTACTGTCATGGAGGCCGACAAGATCGTTGTTCTTGACAGTGGAAGGATCGTTGAATCGGGTTCACACAGGCAACTCATTGAATTGCGTGGGGCCTATTTTAACCTGGTAAGGAACCAGCTGGAATTAGGAAATTAGAAGTGATGGAGAAAAAGAAGCCGGATATAGTCTACTCTGAGCCAGTTAGGGAAATAATGGGAAATCCGCCTGCCAGTATCCTGAGGTATGGGAGTACGGTCATTTTCCTGATCTTCATACTTGTGATCCTGTTCTCAGTTTTTTTCAAATATCCCGATCTTGTCATTTCGCCGGTGGAGATCACAACCCGCAATCCGCCTCTGCCTCTCAACGCGAAGGGGACATTTAAGATCAGGCATCTCTTTATTGCAGACGGTGATACTGTTGAGAAGGGACAGCTTCTTGGCGCTATGGAAACTGTAGCTTCAATTGAACAGGTTAAAAAGCTTGGCCATTTTAGCGATACATGTAAAAATGTTTTCTCATTGAAGCCGGGATCAATGCCTGAACTTAATGAGCTTGGGGAGCTGCAGAATTACTATGGTACCTTCAGAAAATGCATAACCGACCTTAATAACTTCCTCAGAAATGATTATTATGGCAACAGGATAAAAACGGTGAAGGATGAGCTTGCCGGAATAAAAAGATATACCTCACAACTTGCAGGAAAGGAAAAGATCCTTTCTGAGAACCTGTCCATTGAAAGAAATATGTTTGTACGTGATTCAACCCTGAAGAATGGAGAATACCTGGCACAGGCCGATCTTGAAAAATCAAAAAAATCGCTCAACAGCCAGGAGATAGAGCTTAAGGATGTCCAGTTAGAGATCTCATCCCGGATAATTGACCAGGTCGGCAGGCAGCAACTCATAAATGAGCTTACGGTGACCCGCGACGAGGAAAAGGATAAGCTTATTTCAGCAGGAGATGAGGCATTTAATAATTTAAAGGCCCAGTTAAGCATCTGGGAAAATAATTACCTGCTTGTATCGCCGGTCAGAGGACGCGTTGCCTTTACAAAATACTGGAGTGAGAATCAGCTTGTAAGCAGCGGAGAGGTTGTTATGAGTGTAATACCTCTCGACCAGGGTATCTATATCGGACGCATCTATCTGAAAATGGAGAATTCAGGAAAAGTTGAAACAGGCCAGACAGTCAACTTAAAGCTCAGCGGCTTCCCATACCTTGAATACGGAATGATAAAGGGAAAGATAAGCTCAAAGTCGCTTGTTGCTACAGGAGATGCCTATGTAATTGAAGTTACTCTGCCTGACGGCTTCACGACACTTTATAAAAAGAAACTTGTATTTACACAGAATATGCAGGGGACAGCAGAGATAATAACAAACGACAGGAGCCTCCTGTTAAAGGTTGTTTCCCCGCTTCGATATCTCTTCTCAAGGAACAGGAGATAACGTTATTTTTTCGAGTAAGGCTCATAATCATCCTCTTTCCTCGAGGATGGGAATGATGAACTTTTTTTCCCGTAATCTCCGCTCTGTGCCTTATCCTTCTGAAAGTACTTTTTATAGAGACGAAATCCTGCAACAGCGAAAACCGCTACAAATACAGCTATTGTCTGACTATCTTTCATGCTACATTCTCAATTCATTAAACATGATTCTACCTTATAGCAAATATAGCACTATAATAATTATCAATTTGAATTTACCAGTAATGATTCTCCGGTGATCTTTCAGATGCCACTGAAGTTGACTCTTCCCGACTATATGCCTGCTTCATATTTAATTTATCGCAAATCTTTGAGTTTTAATAAATATTTCAATATTTTCGTAGCTTTAAAATTCCCCGGATTACCTTGGGATATTGTACGTTTAAAACGCTGAACCATAACAGGATTTAAAATGACCGAAATTAATCCGAATGACTCTGTTCTTGATGAACAATTCGCGGCAGCAGATAAGTCCGGCGAATCTACGAAGGAACCAACAATCGACAAAACTGAACCAGCCACACCTGCCGCGGGAGGTGAAATGGCTGAAAATCAGGGACCGGCAAATGAGGAGGCCGGTAAAGTGCCGAAAAAGAGAGGAAGAAAAAGAAAAACAGACGATGTTGATGAAACAGCCTCTGAAGATGAAATCCATGCAGATGCAGAACATGGCGTCAGCGATGAAAATACTCTTCCTCCGGTAGATTATTCAGGATACAGCAAGCACGATCTTGTAGAGACTCTTTCGCTTATTATTGAAAACAGGGCGCCGGGTGAGATACGTGATGATGTTGAAAGGATCAGGATATTTTTCTACAAAAAGCTCAGACAGGAAACTGAGGAGAGAAAAGCAAAATACCTTGAGGAAGGTGGAAAGATAGAAGAATATAAAGTTCTCGTAGACCCCCAGGAACACATTGTTAAGGAGCTTCTTGAAAAATACAAGGCAAGGAAAACTGATTACAGCAAGGTACAGGAGGCAGAAAAATACGAGAATCTCAAGAAGAAATACGATATAATTGATAAGATTAAAGATCTTGTAAACAGGGAAGAGTCGATAAACAAAACCTTCCAGGAGTTCAGGGTTCTTCAGTATGAATGGCACTCAGTCGGTGTGGTTCCCCAGAATTCCCTCAAAGACCTTTGGGAGACCTACCATCACAATGTTGAGATCTTTTACGATTATATTAAGATTAATAAGGAGCTCCGCGACCTTGACCTTAAGAAGAACCTAGAGCTAAAGGTTAAGCTTTGCGAAAAGGCAGAAGAGCTCCTGCTCGAGCCAAACCCTGTAAATGCATTCAGGCTTCTCCAGGATTTTCACAACCAGTGGAGAGAAATCGGACCGGTACCCCAGGAATCAAAGAATGATATATGGGAGAGGTTCAAGGAGGCAACTGCCAAGATAAATAAAAGGCATCATGAGTATTTTGAGCAGCAAAAGGACGATCAGCGCCATAATCTTGAAGCAAAGATTGCGCTCTGTGAGAAAATTGAGGAGATAAACCTTACTGAACTC
>JBBIIS010000120.1:0-9648 GCA_037446375.1 Bacteroidota bacterium
TACTGAACTCGAATCATTCAAGGATTTTGATGAAAAAGCCGAAATGGTCGTCGGGCTTCAGAAGATGTGGAGGACACTTGGGTTTGCTCCTAAAAAGCAGAATAACAAGGTTTACCAGCGCTTCAGGAATGGATGCGACACTTTCTTTGAGAAAAAGAGAAACTTTTATTCCGACAATAAGGAAACACAGCTGAATAACCTGCAGATGAAAACCGAACTTTGCGTTCAGGCAGAGGCGCTGCAGGAAAGCACCGAGTGGAAAGCAACGTCCGACGCACTTATCAAGCTTCAGAAAGAGTGGAAGGAGGTAGGCCCCGTTCCCAGAAAGCAATCGGAAAAGGTCTGGAAACGCTTCAGGAAAGCATGCGATCATTTCTTTAACAGGAAGACAGAACACTTCGCAACTCTTGATACATCCTATGAAGATAACCTGAAATCCAAGGAGGAGCTGATTCAGGAACTTGAAACTTTTGAGCCGGGAGGAGACGTACATGGTGCCTTTGAGCGCCTTAAGGAAATTCAGAAGAAATGGACAGATATAGGATTTGTTCCCTTCAATATGAAGGAAGAGATAACAAACAGGTACAGGTCAGCTCTTAACAAGCAGTTCGACAGGCTTAAGATAGGGGAGGATGACAAGAACATCCTTAAATACAGGACCAAGCTCGACAGTCTCAAAACAAATCCTAAAGCATCACGTAAAGTCAGGAATGAAAGAGATAAATTTGTCACGAAAATAAAGCAGCTTGAAGGCGATATAGTACTGTGGGAGAACAATATAGGCTTCTTTGCAAAATCAAAAAATGCCGATACCATGATCAAGGAGGTAGAGGATAAAATTGAAGATGCAAAGAAAACCATAAAGATGCTCGAGGAGAAGGTCAAACTGATAGACTCATCCGGTATCGATGAGTAAATACTTATTGAGCAGGTCGTAAATTATTAAAAATTAAGATATTGGCTGATGTAAAGTATGTTTTTGTAACCGGAGGTGTGACCTCTTCGCTTGGGAAAGGAATTATTTCTGCATCCCTTGCAAAGTTGCTGCAGGCCAGGGGCTATTCCGTAACGATCCAGAAACTCGATCCTTACATTAATGTTGACCCCGGAACATTGAATCCCTATGAACATGGTGAGTGCTATGTTACACTTGATGGCGCTGAGACCGATCTTGATCTCGGCCATTACGAAAGGTTCCTCAATGTCCCCACAAGCCAGGTAAATAACGTTACGACAGGAAGGGTTTACCAGTCGGTCATAAATAAGGAGAGAAAAGGCGATTACCTTGGTAAAACCGTTCAGGTAATTCCTCATATCACGGATGAGATCAAGAGACGAATAAAGCTCGCCGGGTCCGTTAATAAATTTGATATTGTTATTACAGAGATCGGCGGTACCGTCGGAGATATTGAATCCCTGCCATATATTGAATCCGTGCGTCAGCTTAAATGGGAGGTCGGCTCCCATAACTGCCTTGTGATTCATCTCACACTCGTTCCTTATCTGTCAGCTTCCGGTGAACAGAAAACAAAGCCTACGCAACACTCTGTAAAGGCACTCCTTGAAGCCGGTATTCAGCCTGATATCCTTGTACTTAGATCTGAGAGGTCGCTGTCAGCAGATCTGAAAAAGAAGGTGGCCCTGTTCTGTAACGTTGAGGTTGAAGCAGTTGTTGAGTCTGTTGACGTTTCAACTATATATGAGGTTCCTATCATGATGCTCGAGCAGAGACTGGATCAGACCGTACTTCGTAAGCTCGCTTCACCTGTCGGATCAAAACCCGATCTTACAACATGGAATGAGTTTCTCAGAAAGCTCAAGAATCCAAAACACCATGTTCAGGTAGGTCTTGTAGGAAAATATGTGGAGCTTCCCGATGCATACAAATCGATAGCAGAATCGTTTATCCACAGTGGAGCAATGAATGAATGTCATGTGGATGTAAAGTATATTCATTCCGAAGAAATAAACGATGAAAATGTATCTGAAAAGCTTGGAAAGCTTGACGGTATACTGGTTGCACCAGGATTCGGATCACGAGGTATCGAAGGAAAGATAATCACTGCAAAATATGCTAGGGAGAATAACGTTCCCTTCTTTGGTATATGCCTTGGCATGCAGTGCGCTGTTGTTGAGTTCGCAAGGAATGTTCTTATGCTGGAGGGCGCGCATTCAACAGAGATAGACCATAAAACGAGATACCCGGTGATCGACCTGATGGAGGAACAGAAGAGCATTATTGACAAGGGGGGAACAATGCGGCTTGGCGGCTATAAGTGCTTAGTTGATAAAAAGTCGAAGGCTTACGCAGCCTATGGTAAACAGGATATAACGGAAAGACATCGTCACAGGTATGAATTCAATAACAAATACCTTGAGGATTTCAAGGCAAAGGGCATGATCTCTGTAGGTGTCAACCCTGAATCCGACCTTGTTGAAATTATGGAAATACCTGCACTTAAGTGGTTTGTCGGAGTACAATTCCATCCTGAATACAGCAGCACTGTTGTCAGTCCCCACCCGCTTTTCGTGCAGTTTATAAAAGCCTGCATCGAAAAATAAGAATAACGAATTTAAATTCACATCGAAGATAATGGACAGAAATACAATAACAGGAATTGTACTTATATTCCTGATTTTCATCGGCTTCAGCGTCTATAACAATAACAGGAACAACAAGGCCTATGAGAAGTTAGTAGCCAGTGCTGATTCGCTGTATAAGAACGGACACTATGAAGATGCCAGAACAGCATATATAACCGCGATGAGGCTCAAGCCCAACCAGCCTGATGTTATGCTTAAGGTCAATGATATCAACCTCAGGCTAGGTGTTTCGACGAATGAATCAAAGAGCGATTCATCAGCTGTTAAAAATGCAGCCCCGGTAACTAAAGCCGAAGAGAAGGCAAAAGAGGCTGAGGAGATAAAGCAGCTGGGACCATTTGCTGAGGCAGCCACCGGACAGAATGATTTCATTACACTGGAAAACAACAAGCTCGAACTGAAAATATCACTCAGGGGGGGCCGGGTCTATTCGGCAAGGCTGAAGGATTACCGTACATTTGATTCACTCCCGCTTATACTTTTCAGCGGAGATTCGACAGTCTTCGGGTTCAATTTTTTTACCTCTGACAACAAGCCGGTACAAACCAACAATCTCTATTTCAAGCCTGTATCACCGGAAAAAGACTATGTCGTGACAAGAAATGCCCAGAGTGTTGTGCTCAGGCTTAATGCCGATTCGGGGAAATATATTGAATATGTATATTCCCTTGCACCAGATAAGTATATGGTCGACTTCAAGGTAAACTTTGTCTCACTTAACGGAGTTATAGCTTCAAACCAGAGCAGCCTCACGCTCGACTGGAGAATGTATCTTCCCCAACAGGAGATGGGCCGTCAGAATGAGGAAAGCTATACAACGATAAAATACAAATATTACCAGGACGAGGTCAACGGCTTCAGCGAGAAATCGCGTAAGGAATCGGAAAAGGCTGACCTTACTACAAAGCTAAGCTGGATAGCATTCAAGGATCAGTTCTTCTCCACTGTGATCCTGAACAATGAGTTTTTCCAGAATGCTTCAATTTCCTCTTTACGTACGATCTCATCTCCCAGGTACATGAAGTATTTTACCGCGGAAGCCGGTGTACCGTTTAATGTTGAGAATCCTCAGCCAATAAGCCTGAAGATGTATTTTGGCCCTAACCATTTTACAACCCTTAAGAAAGAAGGATACCAGCTTGAGCAGCTTGTAACACTTGGAAAGAACATTACACGCTGGATCAACCAGTTCATTATTATACCAATATTCAACTGGCTGAATAAATATATAGGCAATTATGGATTAATAATCCTCATTCTTACCATCATAATTAAAGTTGTACTCTTCCCCCTGACATTCAAATCGTACCAGTCTCAGGCAAAAATGGCGGTGCTTAAGCCGCAGGTTGATGAGCTGAACGGCAGGTACCCCAAGAAGGAAGATGCAATGAAAAAGCAGCAGGCCACGATGGATCTGTATAAGCGGGCGGGTGTAAACCCTATGGGAGGATGCCTTCCCATGCTGCTGCAGATGCCAATCCTTTTTGCAATGTTCCGTTTCTTCCCGACGTCTATCGAGCTGAGGCAGGAGCATTTCCTCTGGGCTACCGACCTTTCCACTTATGATTCTATCCTTCATCTTCCCTTTACAATACCGATCTATGGCAATCATGTGAGCCTGTTCACCCTTCTTATGACAGCGTCAACTCTTCTTACAATGAAGATGACTGGTTCACAACCTGGTTCGGATCAGCCTGGAATGAAGGCCATGATGTACATGATGCCTGTAATGTTTATGCTTATCCTGAACAATTTCTCTTCAGGTCTGACATATTACTATTTCCTTGCTAACATGATCACATGGGGACAGAACCTGATATCTAAACGTTTTATCAATGCTGATGCTGTATTGGCTAAACTTGACGAGAACAGGAAGAAACCGGTGCAAAAATCTAAATGGCAGCAACGGCTTGAAGAGGCCGCAAGGCAGAGAGGCATCAATCCTCCAAAGAGATAGGAATCTAAACAATTGTTATAAATTGTTAATTATTGAGTCTTTCCTCGCTTCATGAATAAAATGTACTTAATTTAGTACATCCAATTTATGGAAAAATGGGGAAAAAGATTAAAAACAAAGATTTAGCCGCAAGGCTTGGGGTTTCATGTACCCTTGTTTCGCTGGTCCTTAATAATAAGGCCGACCAGCATGGCATACGAAAAGATACTCAGGAAAAGGTACTGGCCCTGGCACGCCAGATGGGATATTTCGATACCTCCGAACCGAGTGAGGAGACATATCCCGTCGAGGAAAAGCCCGGTGTTATAGGAATGATAGTTCCTTCGGCACAGGATCCCTTTATTTATGAGATCACACCTTACCTCCAGAAGGCTTTTGCAAGTATTGGGATTGGCTTCTCACTTATTACAAAGGATCCTGATGATCAGCGTTTCACAAGAATGATCTCAGCGTTCCGGAAGTTCTATAGCGGACTTATTATTTTTGGTGAAGCGGCTGATGAATATACTGTAAGGACGCTCAGGAACACAGACTATCCGTTTGTTCTGCTTGAAAAGAATGTATCAAGGCTGAGGCTTAATACAGTATCAACGGATACCCTTGCAGGAGCAACGCTTGTAGCCGGCCATATCGGGAAGCTGGGGTATAAAAACATACTCCTGATCACAGATCCAAGGACAAGGCAGACCGATGAGCCCCTTATTACCGAACTAATGAGTTCATTATCCACTATTGAAGGTATAAATAAACCTGAAAGCGTAGAGGTAAGAACCCCTGCGCCTTCTGATGATTTTGATTTTGCAATTATTGAAAGATACATGAGACCACCATTCAGTGCTCAGATTCTTGTGATTGCCCATGCCAATATGGTTTATCCGGTAATGGCGGCCCTTCAGAAAAGAAAGATCCGTGTTCCCCAGGATATCGCCATCATCTCAATGGAAGAGGGGATCGGCTTCAACCTGCTGCATTGTCCGGTCACAACACTGAAGAAGCCATTCTCAAATATCGCCCTTAAGACTGCAAATATGATCTGGTCGGAGGTTAAGAATGCCGGCAAGGGAAAATTCAAGAGACAGGTAAACCTTGCGCCTGAACTTGTTGTCAGGCATTCATGCGGGACATTGTAGATCTGATTAATATGAAAAATGCCTCTCTAGCCTTCCTGGCTTTCGCTTCATTACTTCTGACATGCTGCTCGGGTGATCATCTTATAAAAGATGAGAAATTCAGGAAGAAGGTAGCCGGAGATTATCTTGCACGAACAATCCTGGCAAAGAACAGGGAAAAGGAGCTTTTTTCTTTTTCAGGAAAAGAACTTACAGCAGAACTTAAGGAGGCTACCGGGTTTCTCCTTGCCTACATGCCGCTTTCCGATCTTGCAGATTACAATGGAGATTTCTTTCTCGAAAATGCAAGGCTGGCTCTCAGAGCAAGAAAAGAACGCATTTGGGGCAGCTCTGTTCCGGAAAACATATTTCTCCATTATATTCTCCCGGTAAGGGTTAACAATGAGAACCTCGACAGCTTCAGGATCAAATATTATGATGAGATCTCTTCACGGATAAAGGGAATGGACGCCGGATCGGCTGCCCTCGAAATAAATCACTGGTGCCACGAAAAGGTATCGTACCAGCCATCTGACATTAGAACATCATCTCCCATCAATACGATCCTTTCCTCGCGGGGAAGGTGCGGGGAGGAATCCACATTTGCAGTTGCTGCGCTGAGGACAGCCGGCATACCTTCAAGACAGGTATACACACCGCGATGGGCACACAGCGATGATAACCATGCATGGGTTGAGGTCTGGATTGAGGGTAAATGGTACTATATGGGTGCCTGCGAGCCTGAACCGGTTCTCGACAGGGGATGGTTTACCGAGCCTGCAAGGCGTGCAATGCTGATTCATACTAAATCATTCGGTGCACCTTTCGGAGAGGACAACGTAATACTCAGTACCAGAAATTATTCTATTATAAACAATTTGGCAAAGTATGCGGTGACAAAAGACTTTTGGGTGAAAACTGTCGATGCGGATGGCAGGGCGGCAAGTGGTGCAGAAGTTGAGTTTCAGCTTTATAATTACTCCGAGTTTTATCCCCTTGCAGTAATAAAAACAGATAAAAAGGGCCTTTGCAGTTTTGAAACCGGTCTTGGCGATCTTATGATATGGGCAAGGCGTGGCAACGATTTTAATTACAGAAAGATCACTGTAAGCGACACAGATACATTAACGCTTGTGCTCAACAGGAAGCCCGAAGATAAAAAGTATTACGAATATGACCTTGGTGTTCCTGTAACAAGATCTCCCTACGAAGGTCCGCCGGCTGACCTTGTAAAAAAGAATAATGAGCGCCTGAATGCCGAGAACAGTATCCGTCAGGCATATGCTGAGAAATGGATGAAGCCGGCTGAGGCCGTCAGGCTTGCACTTGACAAGGGGGCAGATACTGCGGTTGTAAAGGAATTAGTATCAAAAAGCATGGGCAACTGGAAAACCATTTCCGGTTTTATAGCAAGTACTGATCCTGCCGATATGGGACCGGTAATTAAATTACTTACACTTATATCCGAAAAAGATCTCAGGGATGTGAGCGAAGAAGTGCTAAGGGATCATCTGTCAAACTGTATCAGATATGAAAGCTCCGCAGGTTACGATGAGCCAATGTATTCCGAGTACGTTCTTAATCCGAGGATCGCAAATGAGAATCTTGTTTCATGGCGCGGATTCCTCAGAGAAAACCTTCCTGTTGCAATTAAGGAGGGAGCTGTGAAGGACCCGGATATCCTTGTAAGGTATGTCAGGGAGACGATCACAGTTAATGATTCGGATAATTATTATAATACACCGATTAGCCCGGTCGGGGTTTTTAAATTGAAGATTGCAGATAGCTTTTCACGGGATATATATTTAACGGCCATTTGCAGGGCACTTGGCATTCCGGCAAGGCTTGAACCGGGAAGCAATAAGCCCCAGTTCTATTCTGCCGCGACCTGGCATGATGTCTCATTCACAGCTGAAACATCGGGAGTTGCTGCAAGAGGATATATAAAATTGTTTTCTGAGGAGAAACAGCCTGTCCCTGAATACTATATCCATTTCACGCTTGCAAGATTTGAGAATGGAAGATATAATACGCTGGAGTACGATTATAACAAAAGAATAACTGATTTCAGGGATGAGCTCGCTCTGACTCCCGGTTTTTACATGCTTGTTACCGGCAACAGGATAAGCGACAGCAAGATACTCTGTACAGAAACATTCTTTGAACTTAAGGACAATGAGCATAAGAGGATCGGGGTAGAGCTCAGGAAGGATAATTCTTCACCTGTTATTTTCGGATCTGTAAAGGCCGGTTCGAAATTCTCCCTAGGCAACGGCTCTGTAAAAGAGATTAAGGATCTTATGACGAATGGTCTGGTGATAGCATGGATCGAGCCTGACAGGGAACCAAGCAAGCATGTTCTGAACGATCTGCCTCTCCTCAGGCGGGAGCTTGATAAATGGGGCGGCTCATTTGTGTTCCTGACAGATCCGGAATCGCATACCGGCAGTCTGACGGAAGCCCAGCTAAAAAGCCTGCCAGGAAAAAGTATTGCAGGATTTGACAGTAATTCAGGCATGATGAAGCAGTTTTGCGGTACTGTTTCATGTTCTAACGTAAAGCTTCCGCTTGTTGTACTCATAAACAAAAAGGGCGATATTCTTTTCCGTTCAGAAGGCTACAGGGTAGGAATAGGAGAGCAGATACTTAAAGCCGTCAGATAGTACTCTTTTCACCGCTGCAACTATATTGTGCACTTTCTTTTCGACACCTGTTTATATCTAAAAAGTAATCATTCACATCCTGCTATTATCAAATAGATTATATTTGCAGTGTTTTGGTGTCGCAGCCAAATGCTGCGATGAAAAGGGAATACGGTTTAAATCCGTAACAGTACCCGCTGCTGTGAAGCCCGTTCGCCTGAGGCGATCAGTGTTTCTGAAACAAAGCCACTGTCTCTGAATAACAGGATGGGAAGGCCTCAGAAACAGGGATAAGTCAGAAGACCTGCCAGACAACGTCAATTTTCTAAGCTTTCGGGAAGAAAAGCGCCGGATAAGCAGAATTTTCCCACTGTTTCTCCCGAAAGCCCTGAATATTGAAGGAATTTTATTAAAAAAATTCGGCTTATTCCGGGATGAGAAAGTTAATTTTCATAGTACCGTTTTTATTTCCTGCCATCCTGAGGGGACAAATATCATCTACCGCCGATACAGTTCGTATTGGCGAAATTGTGATCAGCAGCAGTTCAAAACCATCGATATTGAATGGATTTCACGACCAGATAATTGACAGCATAGTGCTGAAAAATTACCAGCTCGGCGATATCTCCTCCCTGCTGTCGGAAAATACAACTCTCTTTGTCAAGAATTACGGACCAGGAGCCATCTCAACTACCTCATTCCGAGGTGCAGGTGCAAATCATACACAGCTTCTCTGGAACGATATTAACATTAACTCACCAATGCTGGGACAGGCAGATTTTTCGCTTATTCCATCCGGCTTTACTGACGAGATAAGAATACTCAATGGTGCCGCCTCTATGATCATGGGCAGCGGAGGATTTGGAGGAACAGTGAATTTCAGTACACGGCCCGACTGGGGAAAAGAGACAAACTTTCTTGTTGATCTGGGGGCCGGCAGTTTCGGGACATATACAGGTCTCATCAGGCTGAGGGCCGGCACTGCAAAATTTCAATCAGTGACCCGTGCCTATTCAAACTCTTCTGTAAATGATTTCAGATATCTTAATGATGCTGCTTATGCAACCCCGGTTCTGGAACGCAGGAGCAGCGCTCAGGTATTGATGAACGAAATTATGCAGGAGTTTTACTTTCGTGGCGACAAATCAGTTACATCCGTAAATCTATGGTATTCACTCTCAAACAGGCATATTCCTTCAAATATGCTTGTAGTTCAACCCGCCGGATCGGAGAAGCAGAAGGATGAATCTTTCAGGGCTCTTATAAGTCATGACCGAAAAGCGGGCAGAACATCTATCGGAACTTCAATCGCCCTGGTGTCAGACAGGCTTTTATA
>JBBIIS010000121.1:0-9539 GCA_037446375.1 Bacteroidota bacterium
TGCCGCGATCCTTATGTCAAACTTCCAGGCAAGCATGCCGATGCCTACACAGCCGGCCTTAAAATGTTTAACAACGCCTGTTTCAGTGCTGTAGAAGACCGGAGGATTATGGGCCGCATTTACATATTCAAGAAGGGCTGTCTTATGATTATATCTGCCTACAAAGAATGTTATGAATTTTTCACCCTCCGCATTGGCGAGAATTATCGAATTGAGTTTTCTGACAAGCACCTCAAGATTGATATCGTGCGTTAGCAGGGCCCGGAAGCTTGCCTGGAAGTTTGACATAAGGATCGCGGCAGAAATTCCCTTGCCCGATACATCGGCTATGCAGAAACCGGTCATGGAATCAGATAGTTTCAGGCAGTCGTAATAATCACCGCCAACTTCATAATGAGGGAAATAGAAGCCGTTTACAATGATCTTTCCTTTTGACGGGAGCTGGCTCTCATGGGGGATGAGCATTGTCTGCATCTTTGCAGCAAGCTCAAGCTCTTTCTTAAAGGCCTCCTGCCTGAGGCTCTCCCTGAAGAGCCTCTGGTTCTCGATGGCGACCATTATAATGCTGGAGATGGTCTGGATGAAATTCAGATGTTTGAGGATGGGGCTCATCCCTTCACCCTCCTCATCAATATCGCCAATGAAGATATAGGCAAGCGGGACCATGTTGTTAAAGACAGGGATTATTATATCAACCCCTTCATACCCCGGAAGCTTTGTAACGATCGATATTTCAGTGAAACTAAGTAACTGGGCTTCAACATCCGTGTCCTCGGTGCTTTTAGGGAAGCCTGCATTAAGGATACAGCCCCATTTCTTGTCAGTATGCTTGAAGATCAGGATCTTGCCAATGGCTAGGTTATTCCTGAGGGTTGATTCAAATTTGTGAAGAAGCTCATCGGTAGGAAGATTGGCATTGATCGACAGCGTTATATCGAGCAGCGCATCAAGCTTAAACTTTGACATTTTAAGCCGTTCCCTTGAAGCTTTTTTTTCTTCCATTGATGGTTTAGCCCTTTACCCTTTCAACGTAGCGCCTGTATTTACGAAAAGGGGAACCATCACTGTTGTCCCGGTTTCAATTTTAGCAGGCTTGAGGGTGTTTGTTGCAGTATCACCCTTAAGTCCGGGTTCAGAATAGATAACCTCCATTACCACAAAAGGAGGAAGATCAACGGAAAGAACAGTTTCGGTATCGGCATGAACGACGATCTCAACGCTCTGTCCCTCCTTTATGAATTCATGATTTTCGATCAGATCTTCATTTATATGGATCTGTTCATAAGTTTCAAGGTGCATGAAATAGTAGCCCATATCATCCTTGTAAAGATACTGGTAAGGGCGTCTTTCAACCCTTGCGACATTGATCTTTACTCCAGAAGAAAAAGTGTTGTCGATCACCCTTCCAGATTTCAGGTTTTTAAGCTTCGTTCTTACGAAAGCAGGTCCTTTTCCGGGTTTAACATGCTGAAACTGCACAATTGTATAAAGGTCATTGTTGTATTCAATGACCAGCCCGTTCTTAAAGTCAGCGGTAGTTGCCATAGAGATCTCTCAGTCTGAATTTGGTTATTATTATTTTCTTATAGTTTCAAGTGGTTGCTTTAAGCCTTCTACAGACTGAAGTTCAGCCGTAAATGCCCCTACAAATATATCAAAACGCATCTTAACAGGTAAATAATTTTTGTCGGCCGAAAACCAGACAGTAACATCCTCATTTGTTTTGAATACCCTCCCTACCTCGGTAACGGGATTGAATTTATAGCACATCACCTTACCCGGCTTGATCTTCACCTGTTCCATTCCAACGTAAATAAGCCTGATAGGGTAAAATTCATCACAGAACCAGGTATTGATCGTAATTATTTCACCTGTCCTGAACTGGTAATCCCTTGCGAACCAGTTTTTCCTGAAGTAGTAGAACATTGACAGAAGATCGAAGATATCCTTCCGGGTATTATGCTTACCCTTGAGGTTACTGGTAATTATAGCCGAATCCTTCCTCGAGCTGCGGTCAAAAAGATTTGTATTGTATCTTTTATAATGTCCCTCAACTACATTCCTTATAGCATAGTCGGGAAGGAGGGACACTGTATCAAAATAGCTTTCGTAGATATCTTTTATATTGTAGAATGCATCTGCTATTCCTGTTGTCTGTGCCTGGAAGTAACAGTGATTGTACTCTTTCCCTGCGAATGTATCTCTCTTCAGTTCAAAGGAAGCAGAGCCGCCGGTTATTAATCCGTAGCGGATAACAAAGACTGCCTTTTCACCAGCCTGGAACGGATCCTGCTGGCCCGATGCCAGAAAAGGGATCAGTTGGAGGAAGGATAGTATGAGCACAAGCTTTTTCATTTACTATGTAAACTCAGGAATTGATCTTTTTATTGGCCGATTATATTTTTCCGTGGCAAAGTTGCAATAAAATCCTTAAGGTAAAAGGGTTCAAAATATGCCGTGTCCTCGAAAGCTGCCCTGTCGAATGCCTTAAATGCCGGGTTGCGCATATACCGGGCCGATAGAATAAATTCTGTGTTCCAGGCAGAATTTCTTCTCTTTAAAAGGTCTTTGCATTTTCCTGCACCGTTGCCAAAGAATAGGATCCTTACGTCGTCGGTTATATTGCTGAATGAGTCTTCATCTATTACACCGGCGCTTAAATCTTTTCTGACATTCCCCTCAGAATCGAAAATGGCATAGAATACCTCCATCCTCCGGGCGTCAAGCATCGGGCACAGAAGCGAGCTGTCAGCCAGGCCGTACTGCTCCATCTGCTGGGACTTTATTCCATGGAACATAGAGGTCATTGTATCAACTCCTATGAGAGGTATTGATGCCCTGTATGAGATACCCTTTGCCACCGACACTCCTATCCTGAGTCCTGTAAATGAACCAGGCCCCTTACTGACGGCAACAGCCTCAAGTTCTGAGGCTGTTATATTCTGTTCCCTGAAAAGTTCGCCGATATATACAGTGAGAAGTGATGCGTGCGATCTGCCTTCGCTGTTCTCGCGTGCTGAAATAATCCTCTCCCTGTCACACAGGGCTACGGAGCAAACGGATGTGGCAGTTTCAATGCAGAGGATCATCGGCAACCTGATTTACATCTTATTTGATCTTAAAAAGGTCCTCTTTCTTTACTACCTGTATAAGAGTGCTGTCGGAGAGCTTCTTGCTTATTGCGCTGAAAGGTGCAGTAACTACCATGTCACCCTCCTTTATCCCGGAAATGATCTCAATATTACTGTTATCCTGAATCCCTGTCTTCACATCCCTGGCAAGAGCACGCTTGCCATCTGATACAAAGAGAAGGGTCCTTATATTTTCATTTGAGAGTGAAGTTTTTGTTTTTGTTGTGTCATTTCTTGTGGTGACTGACTGAATTGGAACTGATAGTATGCCTTTCTTTGTTACGGTCTGGATATCAACTGTTGTAGACATTCCCGGACGAAGAGGGTTCTTGTTTCCCTCTTTCTCAAGCTTCGCATACGATTCAGGAAGGACAAGGATCTTAACATCGAAATTTGTAACCTGGTCGGCCGAAACGCCTGTTGTTTTTGCGGAGTTGGCGAGCTCTGTAACGACACCCTTGAATTTCTGATCCATATAGGCATCAACTGAAATAACTGCGGTGTCACCCTTTGAAACCCTTACAATATCATTTTCGTTTACCTGCACCTGGGCTTCCATTCTTGATAGATCTGCAACGCGCATCATTTCAGTACCTGCCATAAGATTTGTACCCGCAACACGTTCTCCAAGCTCCACGAGAAGCATGGAGACCGTACCTGACATGGGTGCATATATTGATGTTTTTGTAAGGTTTTCATTTGCCTCCCTTAGTGATGCTTCAGCGCTTGTTATTGCGAATTTTGAAGCGTCAACCTCAGATTTTGCAACTTTATAAGAAGCTTCTGATGCTTCATAATCTGACTTTGAGATCGTCTGCTGATCGTAAAGCTGCTTGTTCCTGTTATATGCAAGCTGAGCCTGGAGATACTGTGCCTCCGTCTGTGCCAGGTGGGCCTGGGCGGAGCTGATTGCTGCGACCGACCTTTCCTTCTGTGAGATATAGACATCGGGCTTGATCCTGCAGAGAAGCATCCCTTTCTCAACATTATCACCCTCCTTCACGTTAAGTTCAACTATCTCACCCGATACGTCGGGACTGATCTTAACCTCTTTTTCAGGCTGAATTTTCCCGTTTGCCGTAATTGTCTCTGTAATTGAGCGCAGCTCAGCTTTCTCAACGGCAACCTTTATAGTAACGGCTTTGCCGAACATTCCTGCTTTTTTACCGATTACAGCAACTAATATCAACAATACTACAACGCCAAGGAGTATCTTAAGTATTTTATTGTTTTTCATGATTATAGAAATAGATTATTGTGGGAGGGTTATTGGAATTCCTTTATAGAAATCGAGAACTTTTGTCTTGAATATAAATTCATATTTCGCCTGTGCAAGGTCGGACTGAGCTTTCAGGAGAGCGGTCTTTGCGGTATTGTAATCTACAGGCGTCACCAGTCCGACATTGAATTTCTGTTCCGAGTACCGGAATGATTCCTCAGTAGAAATGACTGCTTTCATGCTTGCAATATACTTTTTGAGTGCTGCCGTAGCATCGGTAAATGCCTGCTGAATATTCTTGTATAGCTGCTTTTTGGTTGCTTCAAGAGTGTAATTGCTATTCTCAACTGCAAGCTTTGAGTTTGTTACTCTCTTATTTGCCTGCCACCCGTTTAATATGGGTATACTCAGGCTAAATCCAAGAGTCGTGCTTTTGAAATCAGAGATCTGATCGGCAAATGGGTATGGTCCGGTTACATACGGACTCAGGCTTATAATTTTTTGTTGAAGGCTTGAATAATATGAGCTGAGCGAATGGTTCATGCTCAGGCTTGGATACCTTGATCCCCTTGCGATCTTCAGATCATACTGGCTTGCCGAAAGCTTAAGTTCGGAGCTTTTGATCTCCGGCCTGTTGCCGACAGCCTGCTGATAGATGTCGTCGATATTGCCGGCTATAACTGAATTGGTATCAACAGGGATTTCAGGCACAGTTATTTCAAATCCTACCGGGGTCTTCAGCTCTAGAAACTGCGTAAGGTTAAGATATGATGTTTCAAGCTGGTTCTGAATGGTAATAAGCTGCACCTCCTCTGAAGCAGCCTGGGCCTCTATCTGAAGAAGTGTGCCGCGGGCAGCACTTCCGGCTTCAACAAGTTTTTTGCTCTTTTCGATCTGCTGGAGGGTGATGTTGAGCTGGTCGGAAGTGGCTTTTGTAAGCTCTTTATTCAGCAGGATCTGGAGATATCCGAGTGCAACATTGAGGGCAATATTATCCTTTATCGACTGTAGGTCCTGTTCACTTGCGACAAGAAGAACCTGGTTCTTCTTAATAGTATTGTAATTGCCAAGACCCTGGAATAAAGGAGTTGAGCCTCCGACATACAGGTTCGCATTCTGGCCGCTCTGATCCCTGAAAAGGTTTGTCGTAGGGTCAATTGAACGGTTGAAAGCAAATGAGTATTGTGCCTGTCCATTAAATGAGGGCAAAAGCTTCAGCTTGGCAAGATCAAGTGTATTCTTCTGATATTCAGTCTGAGTAACCTGCTGCTTTATCTGAATGTTATTTTCAATGGCGTATTTTATACACTCCTGGAGAGACCATACTTTTTGCTGGGAGAATAATGCCGGTTCCAGAAGAAATCCCAGAAACCCGGTAATCAATAATATCTTTTTCATTTGATGATATATAGAAAGCCTTTTTAAAAACGAGGGTACGAAGATATATAATATATGGTCAGGTTCGACAAGCCGGCTGCAAAAATTGAACCAAAAAGCAGACAGGCAGGTTAAAAACTTAATCCTAACGTGTCAGTTTTTTCAGGGAATCCTTTGCTTGATGGGCCAAAATCTCTAACTTGGCGGCCTCATTTAAAACAAAAAATATGTTACACTATAAAGAATTAGGGCTTGTAAACTCGAGGGAGCTGTTCAAGGGTGCAGTTAAGGGTGGATATGCTATTCCTGCATTCAACTTCAATAACCTGGAGCAGCTGCAGGCTATTATAAGTGCATGTGTTGAAACAAAATCACCTGTAATACTCCAGGTATCGAAAGGAGCCCGCAAATATGCAAACCAGACTTTGCTTCAGTATCTTGCAAAGGGTGCAGTTGAGTATGCAAGGGAGCTTGGCTGCGGAATACCTATTGTTCTCCATCTCGATCATGGCGATTCATTTGAAACATGCAAATCGTGTATTGAGACAGGTTTTTCATCAGTTATGATCGATGGCTCGCATTTCTCGTTTGAGGATAATATCAAGCTTACGCGCCAGGTAGTGGAGTTTGCTCATAAATATGATGTTACTGTTGAAGGCGAGCTTGGAGTGCTGGCAGGCATTGAAGATGAGGTCTCATCGGAACATACCTCGTACACAAGGCCTCAGGAGGTTGAGGAATTCGTGAAGAAGACCGGGGTTGATTCACTTGCTATTTCAATTGGCACCTCACATGGAGCTTTCAAGTTCAAGGTGAAACCGGGAGAGCTTCCTCCTCCGCTCAGGTTTGATATCCTTGAGGAGTGCGAAGTAAGGATCCCGGGCTTCCCTATTGTGCTTCATGGAGCATCATCGGTTCCGCAGGAGATCGTTGATGAGATCAACAAGTACGGCGGCAGGATGGAGAACACGGCAGGCGTTTCTGAGGATCAGCTTCGCAGGGCTGCAAGCTCAGCCGTATGCAAGATCAATATCGACAGCGACGGCCGCCTGGCAATGACAGCTGCTATACGCAAGGTATTCTTCGAAAAGCCGGGTGAGTTCGATCCGAGAAACTACCTCGGTCCTGCCCGCGACAAGCTTAAGGAGCTCTATAAGCACAAGATCATTAATGTGCTTGGAAGCGCTGATAAGGCTACCTGCAGCTGATCGTCCGATAAAGTTGTAAATACTCTAAATAGAAAAGAATCAGCACATTGAAGGCTGATCCTTTTTTTTATGTTAAAAACTAATCGGCAGCCGGCCATGTCAGAATAACCCGTTTTATAATTTAGTGGTCGAAACAGTAAGCAGCGCCGGTGGCACACTCAGGTTATAAGGAAGACAAGCTCAGGAGGACTAACCGCCTTTCGCTTATGCTCAACGACAGGGAGATGAGGGCGCTCAATATTTACTGCACGCGGTACCGCATTAAAAACAAATCTGAATTTCTCAGGGCCACAATTATGCAGGCGATCCTCAAACGCTTTGATGATGAGCATCCTACCCTTTGGGAAGAGCCCGATCCAACTCTTTTTAATCAGAATGTTCTGAAATAAGATTTGGAGAATAATTCCATTTTTATAATTTTACATGATCCGGTCTGGCATAATCGGCTGATTTTGTCTTTCGGGTTGGGTGGCTAAATATCTGTAATACTTCACTTTAATACATCAATCTCAGCGATGGCTCTTCAAAGCGTGGTAATCGAACCCACCAAAAAGACCCCCTGGATCATATTTGAGACCGGACGCATTCTTATTGTCGGAAGATCGATATCAGAAAACCCTGCCGAGTTTTACCGTCCGCTTCACGACTGGGCAACGCAGTATGCAGCTGATAGTGCACAAATGACAGATATCCAGCTTGGCTTTGAATTCATAAACACGACATCAATTAAATGGCTCTATGCTATTCTCAAGGAGCTGAGCCGCATCCCCGATATGGCTTCACGTGCAAAGATCTGCTGGTATTACGAGGAGGGTGATGAGGATATGTGCGATCTTGGCTTTATCCTGAGATCGCTCGTGACCTGCCCGTTCCAGATCAGGGTTGTGGACGATATCAATAAGCAGAAATTCGTGTAGAGAAAAGAAGTCTTGCAATCATCCAGTCTTGGGGTCTTGCACTCAATCTGTATTTTAACCTCTGTGAAACTCGGTGTCTCTCCGTTTAAGTCCTTTAAACATCAACGCTCTGACCCCTGTTTTTGCCATTGCACCGTTACGCCGTTACGCCATCGGGCCTTGTCTTACCCATCTCTTCCAATCCTTCAATCTTTGTCCGAATGCCACGAAAGGTGCCTGATGATAATCCTTCTTGTTGTACACCGGCGGCTTTCCTGATAGCGTTTCGATGATCTTACCGCCCGATTCTTCAATTATAAGATGACCGGCGGCAATGTCCCATTCGTGAATAGGGCTCAGCTTTGGATAAAGGTCAGTAAAGCCCTCAGCGATCTTGCAGAATTTAATTGCGCTGCCGTAGATCTCTGTTTTTATTTTATTCTCCTTCCTGAAATTCGCTATCCACTTCTCCTCCGCTTCCGAGTGGTGCGTACGGCTTATATTAACTCCGTAGGGCCCGTCGGGTTCAATAAGGGGCAATGGGCTTCTTAATCCTTTTGAAAGCCTGTAAGCCCCCTTTCCTCTTTCGGCAACCCATGTTTCACATGTGACCGGAGAATGTATGAAACCGGCGACCGGAAGATGGTCCGTTACCAGGGCGAGAGATATGCAGAACTCGTCGCTTTTTGCAATGAACTCCTTTGTCCCGTCGAGGGGGTCGAGGATCCAGAGGGTTTTCCAGCCCGACCTTTCCGACCAGGGCACATCCTTTGTCTCCTCGCTGAAAACGGGGATACCCGGGGTTATCCGGGCCAGTCCCGATTTTATTATAAGATCTGCGGCCAGATCAGCCATAGTAACAGGACTATCATCCTCTTTCAGCCTAATATGAAAGTCATCCTCGCGGTAGATCTTCATTATTTCTGCACCGGCTTTCTCAAGAAGCGCTATTACTGATTCAGTCTGGTTTTTGGGAAGCATTTTTAAAATCAGGTACTTAATTGAGGCAATAAATGTAGCAATTTAAAAATTTTTCTAATTTTGCAGCACCTTATAAGGTAATGCTGACCCATGGTGTAATTGGCAACACGTCGGATTTTGGTTCCGCAGAGTCCTGGTTCGAGCCCAGGTGGGTCAACAAAAAAGGCCGCGCAAGCGGCTTTTTTTGTTGAAGTGCCCTGAGCAAAGGGAGACTGGGCGAGAAGCCTGTCCCGATAGCATGAGTGAAACGAATGCTTATCGGGAAGCCCAGGTGGGTCAACAAAGTTTCCCCACAAAACTATTCTCCGAATAGTTTCACTCATGCGAAACCGCTTATAATCAAAGTTATAGGCGGTTTTGTTTTTTAAGCCCCTATTATCTAAATGTATTGAATTAGGCCTTGTAGAGGTACAAATTCGAGCCTGTACCAACTTAAGAAAACAAGAGGCTCGATTCTTTTGTAACTGACAGTAATTTAATACATTGAATAAAATGAAAAACAAGCTTGTAACTCGATTTTACCTTAAAAGAAACAAAGTTTATTTAAGGTTGACTGTTAACGGAGTGAGATCTGACATGTCTACAAATATTAAAGTCACTCCTTCTCAATGGAATAAATCATTGCAAAGGGTAAGAGGCAGTGATGACAATGCACGATTGATCAATACCTCTGTTGTCTAAACAATGTTACTATCTTTGTATCAGATAATTACAATGTTTTATGGCA
>JBBIIS010000122.1:0-9469 GCA_037446375.1 Bacteroidota bacterium
GCTTTTTTACCTTTCCTGGCATTTTCAATTTCATTCTCAATAAGGAGGGTTATCTTATTCCTCAAGGCAAAAGGAGAAAGCACCAGGTGATAATAATTGTCCTTTCTGTAGTTTACGCTGAAAAAATTAAAAGCCTTGAATACCTCGTTTGTGATTTTTTTATTAGTTGTAAGAAGAAGAATATCGGTATAGATCCTTGCAGTATCTTCGTTGAAATTTCCTGTTCCGACCGCAGCATAGCGTTGGGTATTGCCATCTTTCTCACGGGTGATAAGGCAAAGCTTGGAATGGACCTTCAGGCCTGGCACGCCATATATAACCTTGACTCCCTCTTCCTGCATCCTGTTACCCCAGTGTATATTTGCCTCTTCATCAAAGCGAGCCTGAAGTTCTACAACCGTAGTCACATCCTTCCCGTTTCTGACAGCATTCAGCAGTGAATTCACAACACTTGAATTTCTGGCAAGCCTGTAAAGGGTAATTTGTATGGTTGTAACATACGGATCTATTGAAGCTTCTCTAAGAAGATCGAGAAAAATATCAAAAGGGTGATAAGGAAAATAGAGCATTATGTCCTTTTTCTTGATAGCGGAAAGAATACTTTTCCCTGATTGAATATCGCGGTGCAGTATCGAAGTTACAGGTTCAAAGTAAAATTTTTTCTTCCCCAACTTAGGGAAATTCATGAAATCCTTTGAATTATGGTACCTGTCACTCGGTATCTTTACATCATCGGCTCCGATATTAAGCTTTTTTGAGATAAAGGAGAGCAGATCGGATGGCATCTTCCTGTCATAGACAAACCTTACGGGAGTGCCCCACTTTCTCTGTTGAAGGCTTCTTGATAGTTTATCGATATATGTTTCAGAAATATCATCTGCAATTTCAAGCTCAGCGTCCTTTGTAAGCTTGATAGAGTAGGCTGTAAGATCGTCAAAATCGAAAATGAAGAAAACCTCCTTTAGTCCGAATCTGATAACGTCGTCGAGATATATAACATATTTATCATCATCTTTATCAGGAAGGACAACAAACCTGGGAAGCACGCCTGTCGGAATTTCAAGGAGTGAAACTCTTTTTTTCTGTCCGTCTTTCTTAGATAGAGTGATCGCCAGAAAGATTGCATCATCGGTGAGGTTCGGAAGCTCTGTATCCTTATTTACGAGAATAGGCATCAGGCGTGTGCGGACCTCTTTCTGGAAATATAACCTTACAAAATCAGCCTGTTCCTCATTCAATTGTTTTTCATTGATAATATGGATCTTCTGCTCGTCAAGTTCATTAAGTATCCTGGAATATATTCTTTCAAATCTGTCATGCTGTTCCAGAACGATCTCCTGTATCTTTCTGAGCGTCGATTTGGGATTATATCCGAGGATATTTTTTGCCTTTACACCAAAGAGAGATAATCGTTTCAGAGTTGCGACCCTGACTCGGAAATATTCATCAAGGTTGTTGGAATAGATCCCAAGAAATTTAAACCTTTCCAGAAGAGGTATTTCTTTGTTCTCGGCTTCCTGCAATACCCTTTCATTGAATGAAAGCCAGCTGATCTCCTTCGGTACAAACGGTGGTATCATAGGATCTTTTTTGGTTCATGAAAAATCTCAGTATTACCTGATGCCGGCTTTAGTCCCGACCATGTTTTTATATTAAAAGAGATACAAACTATGCCGCTCTTCGGGATTATATTCAAATGTTCTTTCGAGTACCAAGAGGCAACCTCACTGAAGCCCGGATTGTGCCCGAATAAAGTAATTGTATCTGTCTCTTCGCTGATATCCTTCAGAATATCAGTTATAGTCTTATGATCAAATCCGGAATAAATAAGGGAGTTAAGTAATATTTTTTCAGGCCTTATTCCGTATTCGCCGGCAAAGATCAGAGCTGTTTCAACAGCTCTGAAGGCAGGACTGGAGACAAGTAAGCCCGGGTCAGTTATTATATCCTTCAGCTTCCTGGCCATATGGCGTGAAACATTCTTACCCTTGAATGTGAGAGATCTTTCAAAATCAGGAATGCCATCGGCACCATCTTCTGCCTGCCCATGGCGCATAAGAATGATCCTTTTCATAGGGAGCTTTTAATTTATATTTTTGATTTATAGTTTATTACCATTTGGGATCATATCCCGAAACTTGTGCCCATGTCTCTTGCCTGCCTTACCATCGGATCATTCGGATCTACAAGCCGTGTCTTACCCGCAACTTCACTGAGAGGAACTGAGTTTATTCCGCAGTTTATATGAGCGACCATTTTTCCGTAATCCATATCTGCGATCATATTTGCGGCGGTTGAACCAAACCGTGAGGCAAGTATCCTGTCCATCGGGGAAGGAGAACCTCCCCTCTGGATATAGCCGAGAACAGTCTCGCGTGTCTCCAGTCCTGTTTTTTCATTTATAAGCCTTGCAAAATAATGGCCAGGCGATTCCTTTTTTGAAGGAACATCGACTCCTTCTGCTACAACAACTATTGAATATGGTTTGTTCCCATCGGCTCTTCCAACAAGATATTCCATGATCTTGTCTTCATCAAACGGGATCTCAGGTATAAGAATTACATCCCCTCCGCTTGCCATACCGGAGTAGAGGGCGAGCCATCCGGCATTATGACCCATCAGCTCAATAACCATTATCCTCTTGTGCGAGTTTGCTGTAGAGTGAAGCCTGTCGATAGCCTCTGTGGCAATATTTACAGCAGAATCAAATCCGAAGGTTATATCGGTTCCCCACACATCATTATCAATTGTTTTGGGAATGCCCACAACATTCAGCCCTTCCTGGGACAGAAGATAAGCTGTTTTTAGTGTTCCGTTTCCGCCGATGCATACAAGGCAGTCAAGCCCGAGCTGCTCATAGTGTTCCTTTATCAGGACTGGCTTGCTGAGCTCCTTTTTCCCCTTATCGTTCCCCTTGAATGGCTTTTCTCGGGAAGTTCCGAGTATTGTTCCTCCAAGGGTGAGTATACCTGATAATTTATCCTCAGTAAGTTCAGTATAATCCTTAGTGATCATTCCGGTAAATCCATCGCTTATCCCGATGACCTCCATACCATATTTGACAATAGCTGTCTTGCCTACTCCCCGGATGGCAGCATTAATGCCCGGACAATCTCCTCCTGCGGTGAGTATACCTATTCTTTGCGGTCTTTTATTTTTACCCATAATTATCATTTTTTTACTTCCAACCTTCAGATATGCCAGGAACCAGGCATAAATACTTTACTAATCTGAAAGGTACATTTTGAGCCATGATTTTACATCTTTCAAAATTATCAAATTATGAACAGATCATCAATTTTTATTGACGCTCAGCTTATAGTACAAATGTATTGCAATGAGCTCTATATATTATTACAAAAGTGCTACAAAAGAGCATCTCATGTCATAATTGATTATTTTTACACTAATGATTCCCGATAATCTCAAAATAAAGGATATAAAACCTGTTATCAGTGGCTATCTCTCAGAAGCGCTCCTGCTGATTAAAAGGGCTCCATTCCCTGATGAAGAGGCGGTTCACGATATCCGGGTACTCATGAAGAAATCGAGAGCCGTCATAAAGCTTCTGTCTACATACCTTGGAGAAGAATCCTTCAGCAAGGAATACCTTACTTTCCGGGATACCGGTAGGGCGCTTTGTACCTTCAGGGAAACCTCGGTTCACAGGAAAACTCTTAAGAGTCTTAAAAAGCAGCATAATGAACTTTTCCTTCAGCTGGAGGGTAACGAAAAGATCGAATTTCTTCTAAGGAAGGCAGATATGCACTCGGAACAACCCCCGGATGTGATATCCTCAATTGAAAGTATTACCACATTACTAAATAAAGCAGCATTCAGGATCAGATTTCTTTCTCTTGATAAACTGGAGCCGAAGGTGCTTCTTCAGGAACTTGAAAAGAGCTACGAGATCGTCAGCAGGGATTATATTGACTGCCGTAATAATCCAAAGCCGGCACATCTGCATCAACTCAGAAAGCGGGTAAAGGATTTTCTCTATCAGCTCTATTTTTTCCGCTCACTAAATCCTGCCGTAGTTAAGTCCCTTGAAAGGAAGCTTGATCTGCTTGCGCAGAATCTGGGAGCTTACAACGATTATAATCAGCTTCTGGAAGTGCTGGAGTATAGATTTGCTGATCCGGGGAACACGCCGGCCATGGATGAGCTCATGATAATAATCAGGAATAAACAGGACGACCACCTTTCAAAAGTATGGCCGGTAGCATATAAGATATTCTGCCCCGGCCAGCAACTTCTTAAGGTTCTTGGATTTAAAATCCTTATAGCAGGATCAGGTGAAGATGATGTGTGAGCCTTCGCCACCAGCCATAGCATAGAATTCTCCTACAGTAAGAATGCCAGAAACATTTTCCCAGAGATCTCCTTTTTTGATCTTGAACATATCCATCCCCAGCTTACAGGCCCATATTTTTCCCCCACCTGCTGCTATTAAATCAAGAAATTCACTTACCGGAGGTATATCCAGGCTTTCCATGTCTCTCTTCATCATTATTGTTGTCAGAGCTTCAATACCCGGTATTACTCCAAGAATAGTAGGCAATCTCGGTCCTCCCGTTAACCTCAAGGCCGGATTCCCTACAACAGCGGTATGGATAATATCCATCCTGCTCTTAACAATGGCATCGAGGCCGAAGAAAGTGAAGAAAATGTTTGCTTCAATTCCTTCCATCACTGCCCCGTTACACAGGATCAAAGCCGGGTAAACATCTTCAATTGCCCCCTTGCTGCAAATAATGTTTACTTTTTTTACACCATATTCTTTTGAATAGTTCATTTATCTAATTATTATTAAACACAGCTTTCAGGTTTTGGCAAGCCTCCTATCTTACAAGCTTTACGCAGCGGAGCACCCGGGAAAAGGCCGTAGAATGTCTTAAGATCAATTATTCCGCATTTGTGGATATTCCGGATAGATGTGACAAGGCCGCTCTTATACCTTGCGCGCATGAAGTAAATTACTTCGTAGTGCTTGCCGGTCAGCAAGATACCTTCCTGCAGGGCAATTTCAGATGCAATTTCTTCTGTCCACTGGGATGTATCCGTAAGATATCCTTCCTCATTCAGATTAACAGCTGCACCTGCAATAATTCTCTGTGCCATCCCGGATCGGTTTTGTTTTCAAATTAATAAATAATTATCTGTTATATCCTTACGTATTGGCTTCTTCTTTGCAGGAAAATAATAAATATCTATATTTCGTAATTAAATTCATCAGCAAATATTAAAGGTAAAATTTATGAAAAAGGTATTTATTTTAATTGTTCTGACTATCGCTTGTCTTAATCTTTTTGCCCAGACATCTTCTGTTAAGCATAATCCTGTCGGGAAATGGGATTTTGAAGCACCAGCCGCTCCGGTCGGATATACAGAAGGAGTAATTGAAGTACTAAGTGTCAATAATAAATATTCCGCAACTATGTCATTTACGGGTAATGATTATAAATTTCCGGTAGATGATGTGAAGTTTGAAAATGATTCCCTTAAGATCAATCTAAATATTGAGGGTTCTGATGTCAACATAAAGATCAGATTCAGCGAAACAGAAAAGATGTCCGGGGTCGCTGTAACAAATGATGGCGAAATTCCTCTTGCGCTTACCCGTTCCAAATCTAAATAATTCAAAACCCAATTTCTGATGAAAAAAATGATTGCCCTGATATGCGGTCTTGCATTGATGCTTGATTCCGGCAATGCTCAGATCGTAAATAGCAGCCCTCTCAGCCAGAGGATCACAGGTTATAAGATGGATGTGGAACTCAACCCGGCTGAAAAAACAATAACAGGCACAATGGAGGGGTACTGGGTAAATATATCAACCGATCAGGTACCTGATATTCAGCTTCATATGTATCTGAACGCTTTCAGGAGCAACAGATCAACATTTTATAAGGAATCCGGAGGGTCACCGGGTGGATCAAAAGATGATGCCGGATGGGTCGTAATTAATTCAATAACCGATGGCAGGGGAGAAGATCTTTCAGAAAAAATGGCTTTTATAAGCCCTGACGATGGCAATGCGGATGACATGACTGTACTCAGGGTTATTCTTCCAAAGCCAGCCGCCCCGAAAGACAGTGTATTTTTGAAAATCAAATTCAAATCCAAGCTGCCTTCAAATATAAGAAGAACCGGCTTTAAGGACGATTTCTTTTTTGTGGGACAATGGTTCCCCAAGATAGGGGTTTATGAGCCGGCTGGAATGAGATATGCCGTGAAGGGTGGCTGGAACTGTCATCAGTTCCATGCAAACTCTGAATTTTTTGCCAATCACAGCACATACGATGTGAACATAACAGTTCCTGAAAAATTTGTTGTGGGTTCGGGAGGAATGCTTCTTGAAGAGAAGAAGGCGGATAACGGAAGGAAAACATTGAAGTACAGGGCTGAGGATATTGTTGACTTTGCATGGACCGCCTGGCCGGGATATGCAGTTGCGACCGACCGGTGGAAGAATGTAAAGATCACTTTCCTGTATCCGCCTGAGAGAAAGGACCAGGTTGAACGCCAGCTGACATCGGTTAAGAATGCACTTGAATATTTTTCCGAGAAAGTCGGTCCTTACCCCTGGCCTTATCTTACTTTTGTTGATCCTCCCCCAATAGGCAGCGGATCAGGAGGAATGGAATATACAACCATCTTTACGTCAGAATCAGCAACAGGTATTCCCGATTATATTCACCTGCCTGAGATGGTCACTATCCACGAGTTCGGACATGCATATTTTATGGGAATCCTTGCAAGCAATGAATTCGAGGAGCCATGGCTCGACGAGGGTGTCAATTCATTCCTCGAGGAGAGGATCGTCGATCATTATTACGGTGAAGGAGGGATGATTGATCATCCCTGGCTGAAGATAAATGATCAGTCCATTGCAAGGGCTACATATATTTCCGATGGAAATAACAGGGTCATAAGCAATGGCGAATACTCATGGAAGTATCCTCATGCGACTTATGGGATGATGTCGTATATGAAAACGGCCACATGGCTTTATACAGTAATGGGAATAATAGGTGAGGATGCTACCGACCAGGTGTTCAGGGAGTACTATAAAGAATGGGCATTCAAGCATCCTTCCGGAAAGGATTTTATAGCGGTATTTAACCGGGTGGTTCCTAAGATCCATGGCGATAAATATGGACCCGATATGAACTGGTTTTTCGATCAGGTAACATATGGCTCCGGCATTTGCGACTATAAGGTATCATCAATACGTAATTTCAGAAAAACCGGTTTCGAAGGGGTTGTTATTGAGGGTGACTCCATAAGGGCAATAAAGAATGAATTCAGGAATGATACAATCTATGGGTCCGTTGTCGAGCTTGACAGGCTTGGGGAAATAACTTTACCGGTTGATGTCCTGGTCCATTTCGACAACGGCGATAAAGTTCTTGAAACATGGGATGGGAAGAGCACATATAAGGACTTTGAATATTCAGGGAAGCGTAAAGTAGACTGGGTGAAGATCGATCCTGATTACAAGATCAAGATGGATGTGAACTATGTCAACAATTCAATGACATTAACGCCTGACCGGAAGCCAGTCAGGAGGATGACAGACAAGCTCATTGGGTTCATGCAATTTTTTCTAACTCTTATCTCACTGTAAAATACTAAAAATGAATATTTTTAACCATTTCAGTTCAGGAGCATCACGATCAATAAAATCGTGGAGGTGGATACTTGTTATCTGGTCCGTTACACTGTTCCTTGTTTCAATGCTTGCACTTTCTATGAGAAGCGGGATTAATGGAATATTCGGGAAAAGCATGATAACTGAAAAACTTGTCAGCGGATTTAATCTGGATGCAGTTGTAAATTCGGGCGCGGGACTTCAGATAATAGTATCATCATTCAGGACCGGGTTCTTTCTTGTCGTCCTTTTTGGTCTGCTCATCAACGTTTTCTTTAATGGTGGATTATTCTCTGTCCTGGCAAAGAGTGATTCTGGTTCAGCAAATGCCGGGTTTTTTGAAGGTGCTGCCTCAAACTTCTGGTCATTCCTTATCATCGGCATTCTTGTAACCCTGATGATTGCCCTCGCAGGATTCCTTCTTGTTGGCTTGCCGGTAATGATAAGAATAAATTCTGTCTCAGGCGGTTCGTCAGCTGTGATGAAAACAGGATTCGTAATAATGTCTCTTCTTCTGCCTGTATTTCTGCTTGTGGCTGATAATGCCAGAGCCTGGCAGGCATCTGATTTAAAAAGGAATGCGTTCAGGGCCATAGGTCAGGGATTTAAGAATACATTCGGCCATTTTTTCTCTTCATGGCTGTTAATGCTGATCATGTTAATAGTTCAATCGGCATATACATTACTGGTATTGAAGATTGCCGGAGTATATAAGCCGGTTTCATCAGGTGGAATCTTTGTGATGTTTGTACTTATTCAGGTGCTATTTCTAATAAGGATATGGCTGAGAACCTGGCGCTATGGTACTGTAACTTCAATGTTCGGGAGCCATAATAGCGCTCCTCCAATTCAATATAACTAAATCGCGAAGTGATGAGAGTCCTGTTATCCGGGTTTATTCTGGCCATGGTTATTCTCCTGATCCCGGCTGTTGCTGAAAGCCAGACTGCCTGGTATTATCAATGGGGATTACTTCCTGATAAAACTCTCGACCTGCTTATCGGTTCCTCTTCCGGGGAACAGGCTTATAATACTATTGCAGATCTGTCAGACTTTAACAGGAAAAGAGATCCGGATGAATACAGCGGAACTCTTTTTGAGTCTCAATATGTTGTAAGAAAGCTTAAAGAGTATGGGCTAGAGGAGATCAATATTGAGAGATTCGGAAAAACAAAGCTCTATCATCCTCTCAAGGGAGAGCTTACCGAGATATCTCCTCATCCCGACAGGATAGCTGATATAACAGATCTTCCGTTTTCACTGGTTCCGGGAAGTCCGGAAACTGATACCGACGGAGACCTTATCTACATTGGCGACGCAAATGCCCTGTTGCTTGCCCGGTCTGACCTTAAAGGCAAGATAGTTCTTACATCTGCCCGGCCCGGATCAATAATGAATACACTGAATCAGAAAGGAGCCATAGGAGTAGTATCATTTTATTCACCAAGGCCCCTTGAAAATGAGCTTATGATTCCCGATTATAAAGGAGGAGGTGTTTCACGAAACGGCTCTTCCGCGCTTTTCGTTTTCGATATATCACCCAGGGATGGTACAGTTCTCCGTGACAGGCTGCTCAGGGGGGAAAAGATTAAAGTCCATGCCTCAATAAAATTCAGAAATGAGGAGGTAGATATTCAGGTTCCAACATGCTGTATTAAAGGTTCTGATCCGGCGGCTGGCGAAATAATTATCTCGGCTCACCTTTATGAGAGCTTCTCAAATGAAGGCGCAAATGACAATATAAGCGGGGCTGCATCAATTCTTGAGGTAGCCAGGGTTTTAAACAGTTCAATAAAAGCCGGAACTCTCAAACGC
>JBBIIS010000123.1:0-4139 GCA_037446375.1 Bacteroidota bacterium
CTCTGCCATCCCAGGCAAGGGAGCTGAAGTATCCGTTTGATTTTATCCTGCTGCTGAGCCTGAAATCCAGATTGAGAAGAGACATTACTATAGAGAAATTATCGGAACTTCCTACAATCATACCTGCCACGCCATCGGGACTCATTACCGCCATACCGACATCAACACCCTGTTTTTTCCCCTTGCTGAGAGTGAAAAAATTCTTTTGCCTGTTTACCGTATTGTTTACGATCTCAGCTGAAGTGTATTCATACTGCTGATGAGATAATGAATCATCCAGTGAAAAAAAAACCTGGCTCTGCCTGGCCGTCATTTTATCAAGCCTGTTCCTGAGTTCCGCGTTTTCAGCCGCAAGACTTGAATTAATATTCCTTAAGCGGAGATAGTTTCTTGTATTCGTAATCTTCTCATCGGCCACCATTGTTATTCCTTTCATTCCCTTTATCACCCTGGAATTATGATATTCGTTCCTGGTGACAAGAAGGTAAATAGCGATTCCCTCAAGAAGAAAAAAAAGGAAAAGCGTATTATACCTTGCCAGAAAATTGAGAAGATTCCTCATTCAACGAGCAATATTATCTCATAAGGAAGGGGAATTTTTCGACATTCTTAAGAGCAACGCCTGTTCCCCTCGCTACTGCATGCAACGGGTCTTCCACAACCTGAAAGTTGATATTAATTTTATCTGTAAGCCTCTTATCAAGGCCCCTCAGCAATGCACCACCACCAGCCAGGTAAATGCCTTTATTCACAACATCAGCATATAGTTCAGGCGGTGTCTGTTCGAGAACACTGAGTATTGCAGCCTCAACCTTTGAAAGTGACTTGTCGAGGCAATATGCAATCTCCTGGTATGAAACAGGTATCTCAATCGGAAGAGAGGTCATGATATTCGGGCCCCTTACTATATAATCCGGCGGAGGATTATCTATATCGGGAAGTGCCGCACCTACTCCGATCTTAATATCCTCTGCTGTCCTTTCTCCTATTTTTATATTATGCTGATGTCTCATGTAAGCCTGTATGTCGGAAGTGAAACCGTCGCCTGCGATCCTGATCGACTTGTTGCAGACAATTCCGCCAAGAGCAATAACAGCGATCTCAGTTGTGCCGCCACCAATATCAACTACCATGCATCCTTCGGGGGCTTCAACATCCAGTCCGATCCCGATAGCGGCAGCCATTGGCTCATAGATCATATAAACATCCCTTCCTCCGGCATGTTCCGAAGAGTCGCGCACTGCCCGGATCTCAACCTCAGTGCTTCCTGAGGGAATGCAGACAACCATTTTAAGGGAGGGAGTAAAAAGCCTTGGCCCCTTATTGATCATTTTGATCATTCCCCTTATCATGAGCTCAGCGGCATTGAAATCGGCTATTACGCCATCACGCAATGGTCTGATAGTCCTTATATTCTCATGCGTCTTCCCATGCATCTGGCGTGCCTGTTCACCTATTGCAATAAGCTTTCCTGAATTCTTATCGACAGCCACTATCGAAGGTTCATCTACGACAACCTTATCGTTATGTATGATTATAGTGTTGGCAGTTCCCAGATCAATTGCAATCTCCTGTGTCAAAAATGAAAATAGTCCCATGTATGTCTCCTTATATTGTTAATGTGATAATGTATTACTTCATAATTAATGTTTGAAATGTCTGACACCTGTGAATACCATAGCGACGCCATTTTTGTTGCAGTAATCAACTGAATCTTTATCGCGGACCGATCCCCCTGGCTGTACAACTGCAGTTATGCCTGCCTTATGGGCAATCTCAACACAATCGGCAAAAGGGAAGTAAGCGTCGGATGCCATAACTGCCCCATGAAGATCGAAGCCGAATGACCCTGCTTTCTGAATTGCCTGTTTCAATGCATCAACCCTGGATGTCTGTCCTATTCCGCTTGCACACAACTGACTGTTCCTGGCAAGAACGATGGCGTTTGACTTACTATGCTTCACTATTATGTTTGCAAAAACAAGGTCGTTAAGCTCAGCAGCTGAAGGAACTTTTTCAGTGGCAGGTTTCATGTCGGCTTCGCTCTGAGTGCTGTTGTCCCTCTCCTGCCAGAGCAGTCCGTTAAGAAGCGACCTGTGGCTTGAGACTGATTTTCCGGTATCCTTTCTCGTGAGAATTATCCTGTTCTTTTTCTGCTTAAGTATTTCGAGCCCCATTGAATCATATCCCGGTGCAATAATTATCTCGCAGAACAGCTTGTCGATCTCCTGTGCTGTCTCCTTGTCAATGTTCCTGTTGCAGATTATTACACCTCCATACGCGGATACCGGATCGCAGGCAAGTGCATCCATCCAGGCACTATGAAGTGTACCTCGCGTTGCCACTCCGCATGCATTATTGTGCTTGATAACAGCAAAGGTAATTCCGTCGAATTCATCAATCAATCCGACGGCGGCTTCTATATCCAGAAGATTATTGAATGATATCTCTTTCCCGTGGAGCTTGTCGAACAGCATGCCAAGATCACCGTAAAATATCCCTTTCTGGTGTGGGTTCTCTCCGTACCGAAGATCATAGTGATAATCTATACTTTCCCTGAAAACCGGCAGTCTGGCCTCCCTGTTAAAATAGCTGAAGATAGCAGTGTCGTAACCCGATGATGTCATGAATGCTTCGGCGGCGAAAAGCCTTCGCTCCCCAAGCGAGGTGATGCCATGTCTCTCGTTGAGAAGATTTAAAAGCCTCCCATATTGCGGTCTCCCCGAGATAATAAGAACATCATTGAAATTTTTTGCCGCTGCCCTTATCAGCGATATTCCTCCGATATCTATTTTTTCAATTATTTCTTCTTCATCTGCTGCATTTGCAACTGTTTCAGCAAAAGGATAGAGATCAACTATAACGAGGTCGATCCCCGGGATGTCATATCCTGAAAGCTGTTCCATATCCCCGGGTACATCACGACGTGCAAGTATCCCTCCAAAAACCGAAGGATGAAGTGTTTTGACCCGCCCGCCAAGAATTGAGGGGTAAGTGGTGAGGCTCTCTACCGATTTTACAGGTATTCCGAGATCACTTATAAAGCTGAATGTACCTCCGGTTGAATAAATAGTTACACCTAGCTCGCTGAGGCGAGATACGATTTCAGCCAGTCCATCCTTATAATAAACTGAAATAAGTGCGCAACTAATTTTCTTGTCCCTCATTATCTGATACTTATAATAGTGAAATGCCACTCCTGACGAGTGAATAAAAATATATATTTTTTTCATTAGGCCAATGTTTAATTTATTATTTGGCATAATATTCGATACCTCCATATAAAATAAATGATTTTACTATCTTTGAATGATCATTTAACAAGACAATAAGGAGCGTAATAAAATGTTTTTCAGGCTTTTAATAGAAGGTGTTGTTTTTGCATACAATTCAGTAATTGTCAATAAACTAAGAACATTTCTTTCCCTGTTCGGAATTACTATAGGAATTTTCTCAATTATTTCAGTTTTCACTGTGCTCGACTGGATGGAAAAATCTATTCATGACCAGATATCAAGCATGGGAGAAAATGTGCTGTATGTCCATAAATGGCCATGGGGCCTGAACATGAATCTGAACTGGTGGGATATTATGAAATGGCCTAATGTTTCTAAAGATGATTACGAGGCTATACTGAATAAATCAACAAAAACCGAGTATGCATCCTTTGTGCTGAGGCAGGGTGAACAGTTCAAATATGAAAAAAATGTCGCTACAGATGTAATAATATGGGCCACAACAACAGATTTTGAAAATATAAGGACTTTTGAAATCGCAGATGGCAGATACTTCACTTCAGAAGAAATCGTAGCAGGCAAGAATGCTGTTGTAATTGGATCAGAACTTGCCAACCGGCTTTTTGAAAAGAAAGAGCCTGTTGGAAAGGATGTTACTATCTCAGGCAGAAAAGCTACAGTTATCGGCGTCTTTACAAAAGAGGGGAAAGGAGGCATTACAGACAACGGAATGGATGATATGGCTGTTATTCCCTTCAACTTCGGAAAAAGCTTTATCAACCAGAGGAACAGGTTCGCCCGCCTCATTAATTATCTGCCGCTTCCAATCCAAAAGCCTCCGGCGGGTAATGGCGGGTAACCTCGCTGAAACTCAGGTTCTGAGCCGCCAGGCCAGCCTGGCGC
>JBBIIS010000123.1:4149-5086 GCA_037446375.1 Bacteroidota bacterium
GAGGAACAGGTTCAGTGATGCGACACTGATGATAAAGGCAAAAAATGGAGTTAAGATCGAAGATCTGAGCGATGAGACAACGATGATCCTCAGAGCCTCAAGAAGACTGAAGCCAAGCCAGATAACCAACTTCTCCGTAAACAGGGCAAGCCTCATCTCACAAAGCTTCGATGGTGTTTTTAAAGGAATCAATATCGGCGGATGGCTTATTGGCGGTTTTGCAATACTTGTAGGGGGCTTTGGAATAGCCAATATTATGTTTGTCTCGGTGAGGGAAAGGACAAACCAGATCGGAATTCAGAAGGCACTCGGTGCCAAGAGATATTTCATACTGCTGCAGTTCCTAGTGGAATCAGTCATACTTTCAATGCTGGGTGGTATATGTGGAATTCTTCTTATACTAATCGGAACCTTCTTTATTAATTATTTCTACGATCTGCATATGTACCTGACACTTGCAAACATTATGCTTGCGCTATTCATCTCCGGTTTGATAGGTATTGTGGCAGGATATGCACCGGCATACGCAGCTGCAAGGATGAACCCGGTTGATGCTATCGGATATTCATTCTGAAAAACTTTTTCAGGAAATATTCTCAGAAATCCACTTTGTAAGGTTGATAAACTGCTGAACCGACAATTGCTCGGGCCTCAGCCCGAATTCGGGATAATTATCTGAAGTAATCGGGAAGATTGCTCTCACCGAATTGCGCAGTGTCTTTCTCCTCTGGTTGAAACAGCCTTTCACTACCCTGAAAAAAAGATCTTCATCACATCCAAGGGTTACGGTATCATTTCTTGTTATCCGGATTACCCCCGACTTTACCTTTGGCGGCGGGGAAAATACTTTTTCTGATACAGTAAAGAGATATTCTGCTTTATAGAAAGCCTGTACAAGAACGCTGAGTATTCCGTATGTTCTTGACCCCGGTCCGGT
>JBBIIS010000123.1:5096-9285 GCA_037446375.1 Bacteroidota bacterium
CGCCACCTCCTTCTGGAACATCCCCGTAACCTCTGCTATTTTCTCCCTGTTTTCGAGCATTCTGAATAGGATCTGGGTTGATATGTTATAGGGGAAGTTACCAGCTATTGCAAACTTCCCGGGAAACAGATCATCAAGCTTAATTCGCAGAAAGTCTCCCTCTATTATATTCTGAAGTTTAGGGAATGCCTCTCTGAGCCATGCTGTTGATTCCCTGTCGATCTCTATTACCCTGAAATCGGCAAAGTTTCTTTCAATCAGGTATTGTGTGAGTACCCCCATTCCCGGACCGATCTCAAGGACAGCATCATAGCCATTCCCTGTAAGGGAATCAGAAACTCTCTTTGCAATGGTCTTATCCTTGAGAAAATGCTGGCCAAGACTTTTCTTTGCTCTTACCTTATCCATCGCGTTGGTAAAATATCTGGAAATGAAATTATCGCGTTTGAAGGGCTGACCTCCCAAACTTCCTCCAGAATGGCAGCTTCATTGATTCCATGTAGTTGATGAACCGTTTCAGAAGATTGAAGTACAGGGCAATGAATAACAAAAATATAAGTATCCACATCGAGAGCATATCAAAAAAAATTGTATCAATCTTCATGTTTCCTATCTGCTTGTAGGGAGCAAAAAAATGCGCCCTCCCTGTTCTTGATGTTGGTTTCATAAAGATCGGTGTGGATTTCTGAACCCATCTTCCCTTAAGCTCATAATAGGGACCTTCATTTAAAGCTCCCTGATTAAGGACTATATCATCGAGCCGCTTATTGTCGAAAGCTGTTGCAAGAAGCGTCAGTTCCCTGCCTGAATACCTCTTCTGCATCTCGTTCTCAATTTCTGCTTTTTCAGCGTAATACTTGCCGTTCTCCTTAATAAGGTATCTGCTGACATCATCGAAAAACCTGTTAACTGCATCCGCAACATTCTGATTGAATTCTTTATAGCTGAGCCTTGGAATCAGGTTGGCTGAAGAGATGCCTGTTATTTTGCCAAGTTCATTAACATGGTACCGGAGAATCTCAATCTTATTCAGGATCTTCGCCTGCTCACCCTTTATATCCTTCCTCTGAAGTACATAATTGATAACCTCATTCCTCAGATTCTTTATAAGCTGGTCCTTGTAATAATTGTTCTGCTCTATCTCAAGCTGCTGATCGAAAGTGGGCTTAATATATCTGTTACTCTTAAAACCCTCGACCATAATGGCCTCATAAGCCCAGCGGGTTGCCATAACATCACCAAGTAACGGCACATATTCCTTATGGGTAATTGATTTGTGCAGGTCGTCAAATTTTATCATGGCGCCTCCCAGCAGGAGCTGGGGGACAAGTATCAGAGGAATGAGGATATAGATACTTACGACCGTTCTCATCCCGGCAGATATGTTAAGTCCGATAAGATTTCCGTAGCATGCAGTTGTGAAGAGTATAGCCCATTGCTGCCAGAACATACCCCTGATACCCAGGACAACAGCTGCAACAACTACAAACAGAAGCGACTGAATGGCAGACAGCACCAGCAGAAAGTTGATCTTTGAGAGAAGATAACTGAACCTGCTGATATTAAGGAACTTTTCCCTTAATATAATTTTTCTGTCCTTGAAAAGCTCCTCTGCACTTACCATCATTCCAAGAAAGAGTGCAACAACAACGCCCATGAAAAGAAAAACCGGGTAGCTTTTATTCTCTGAAAAATTGTAGATGCCGTTAACTGAATATTTAGACAGGTAACCAAGCACAAGTGCCAGTAGCGGAGACTCAAGCAGATTGAGGACCACATACTGCCTGTCGGCGAGCTTCCTTGTAAGGTTCCTTTTTATGAAAGTTCTTATCTGGTATGATTTCTTCGGTACCTTGAAGTTATTCTGGGGGATGTCGGTCTTTTCCGGCCTCCCTGCAAGAACTGGCATCATTTTTCTCTTGTACCTTTCGTACCAGTCTTCTGGTGTCACCTGCCGCTCTTTCCCCTCATATCCCTCATTATCTATAACCTTCACCTCAACAATATGAAGTATCTTTTCCGATTCAACATTCAGGCAGTTTGGACATTCACTTTCAGCCGCATTTGCCTGCGATGTTTCAGTCTTAAAATAGACAAGCGCCTCTACCGGGTCGCCGTCATATATCATATAGCCACCTTTGTCGAGAAGCCACAGCTTGTCGAACAGTTTAATAATATCTGATGATGGCTGGTGGATGTTTGCGATTACCAGTTTCCCTGAAAGGGCATGCCTGCGAAGAAGGTGCATCACTTTTTCAGAGTCGTGAGAGGATAGCCCCGATGTTGGTTCATCAACGAACAAAACAGCTGGCTCACGCATCATTTCGAGTCCGATATTAAGCCTTTTTCGCTGCCCTCCGCTCACCTTTTTATTAAGTATATCTCCTACCTGCAGATCCTTAATATCGAGCAGATCAAGATCTTTAAGCACGTTTTCAACGGTATTCTTAAGCTGCTCCTCAGTATAATCGCCCAGGCACAGCCGTGCATTAAAGTACATATTCTGATAAACAGTAAGCTCCTCTATAAGCATGTCATCCTGCGGGACAAAGCCAATCAGCCCTTTCAGCAGGCTGGCATCCTCCTGGATATCATAGCCGTTTATGTAGATATTGCCGGCATCGGGTTTGATCTTTCCATGAAGCAGGTTAAGCAGTGTGGTCTTCCCGACACCGCTGCCTCCCATTATCCCAACCATATTTCCCGATTCAAGCCGGAAGTTCATCGGCTTTATTCCATTCTCGGAATTCCTGAACCTGAACTCCACATTATGCCCTTCGAATATAACCTTACCATGGAAGTTATCGATAAGAAATGCCTTGTAGACTTTTGAATAGTAAATGGGCTCCATTCCGGGTCCCTTTATATTCACTCCCCTTTCAAGGAGGTAGGGGCGGCAGGCAATTATATCACGCCCCTTGAAATAGAGCGGTAATGATCCGTCATAGGTCAGGATAAGCGACCCTGTACTTTCAATATGCAGCACAAAAAGCTGGCCCCTGAAACCTTTTACCTTAAGATGTTTCCAGCTTTTATAATTTGCAAATTCATTCTCGGCAGTGTGCCTTGGATTTTCACCTTCCACAACAAGAATGCAATCGGGAGATACCTTGTCATAATGCCTTCCTATCATGAAGGCACTTGCATTATCATACTCCTTTCTTGCGATGTTGAACGTTCTGGAAACGATATCAATTATGGTCTTCTCCTGATCCGTTATGTTTCCGTCTTCAAATGTGAACTCCAGAAGCTGAAGGAAGACTATCATCCTCTCCTCGAGGAATAGTCCCTTCTTTATCTGCCTGCAGATGTTCGTGATCTGGAATGAGATAAGGGAGTCATCATCCGTAAGCTCCCCCTTATCGACACTCTTAAGCTCATTTGAATAAAACTCAAGGTTGTTCTCGAAAAGTGAGAAATATTCTTCTTCGAGCTCCCTGTTGAGGTAACGTCTTAAATAACTGCGAAGGATCTTCTTGCCTCTTGAGGAAATACCTCCGGGATTGACCGTTGAAACGATCGCAAAAATGTGGATAAGAGCAAGTAAAACAGATTCCCTCATACAGATTTATCTAATGATAAAGGGTGTTTCAAAAACCTTTACCGGTCTCTGAGACACCCTCCGGCTATTGAATTTTTGCGTTATTGTGCAATAACTTTTTCTCTGATAACACTTATGGCAGCTGTAATGTCCTTAATGTTCTGCTCGGTAAGGCTGGTTGACAGTCCTGCGTAAACACTTTTTATGGGGTCAAGAGTCTTTACAAAATCACTGACACTCTGATTATCCAAATAAGGTTTGGTAATATCGAGGAAAAGATCAAATGATTTCTTCTGCTCGATGAGAACTTTTGAAATGCCAGCCACGTTATATGCAGCTTCGGAAACGTGAGTCGTAAGGTACATTCCTTCAACCCATGCCCCCCCTACAACAAGAAGTGCAAGTGGCTGCTGTTCATTTTCGCTCATATATGAGTATGTATCATTGAATGCATCCTGAAGAATCTTTACCAGCCTGTCCTTGTTGTCGAAATTCTTTTTGATGCTGTCGTAAAGCGGCTGGTTGTAAATGCCCGACATGTTCAGGTCATTTGAGACTGATCTGATAGTGGTCATATAGTCCATTACCTCCTGCTGCATATTGTAGAGTGTAGCATAGCTGAGGTCGGCACCATATACACAAAGATTT